>NZ_JAKJSE010000004.1:0-486907 GCF_050336585.1 Enterovibrio makurazakiensis | reverse complement strand
GTGTAGAACGCGGTGTAGCCGTCAGAGACAATGGTTGTCATCAGCACGATCAGAAAAGCAAAGGCCATGGATATAGAGGCAACACCATAGAAACGGAAACGCTTTTCTTTTGCGCGGCGACGTGCAACGCCAGCTTTGACTTTCGCTCGCTTAGTTTCAGCGATTTTCAATAATCTATCAGTCATACTGCTCTCGATATTTCTTCACGATTCGAAGTGCGACAAAGTTAAGCGCCAAGGTCACGACAAACAACGTCAAACCCAGTGCGAATGCTGCAAGTGTTTTCGGGCTATCAAACTCTTGGTCGCCCACCAGCAAGGTCACGATTTGAACGGTGACTGTGGTAACAGAATCGAGGGGATTCGCGGTGAGGTTTGCTGAAAGGCCAGCAGCCATAACAACAATCATGGTTTCACCGATTGCTCGGGAAACGGCGAGCAGCAAACCACCGACAATGCCCGGTAATGCTGCAGGGAGAACCACACTTTTGATGGTTTCTGAGCGCGTTGCCCCTAAGCCTAGCGACCCATCGCGCAGCGCTTGAGGTACGGCAGTGATCACGTCATCCGACAGTGATGACACAAACGGGATAATCATGACGCCCATGACGGCACCCGCGGCAAGTGCGCTCTCTGAAGATGCGCCACTCAGGCCAATAGAATGTGCGATATCGCGAATGAATGGCGCGGCAGTCAATGCTGCAAAGAAGCCATAAACCACGGTGGGGATACCCGCGAGAATTTCCAAAATCGGCTTAACGATATTACGCACTCGTGGAGAGGCGTATTCCGCTAAGTAAATCGCACTCATCAAGCCAATTGGCGCGGCGATACACATAGCGATCAATGAGATCATCAATGTACCAGTAAAGAGCGGGATTGCGCCGAATGCGCCACTTGCACCTTGTTGGTCTGCACGAAGGGCAATTTGTGGCGACCAAGATGTTCCAAACAAAAAGTCGGTCACAGGAATTATTTGGAAGAAACGAATCGCTTCAAACAACACAGAAAGGACGATACCTAAGGTAGTCAAAATCGCCAGCGTTGAACAAAACATGAGGAAGATTTGAAGGCATCTTTCTACATAGTGTCTGGCTTTCAGCTTCGGTTTAACGATACGCCAACCTAATGCCAACCCCATCAGAGATAAAGCTGCAACGGCGACAAAACGCAAGGTCTGCCCGATGCCTTCTAGGTGTTGATAGTGTCCTGCTGCTGCCAATAGGCTTGGGTCTTCTGTTTGGAGAACACCGTTAGCAATATGGATAATTTGGCTATATAGCAGTTGGATATTCTGGTGCGAGTCAATGGTCGCTTGCGGCAGTTGCGCCATAACCAATGATTCAACCAGACTTGGCTCGACGGCTTGCCAAATCACCAGCAATATAAAACTCGGAATTGCTGCGAGAATGGCAGCAAACGAACCGTAATATACAGGCCGAGAGTGAAGCGTGTTCAAACCACCGTTTACGGTAGCAACATCTCGGGAGCGTTTTTTGGCGAGGAAATAGGCGCTAAAAGTTAGCAGCACTACCATCACCATCAATGTGGATGTCGTCATCCCTATTCCTTAAATCCCTGATACAGCTAAAGTGGTGTGCCTTTCGGCCCACCACCAAGGGTCTGTTGACCTTTAGTGGTTAAATTTTGTTCTAGCTAAAAGCGTTTTAGGCTAGGCGAGGTGTGTGCCGCCTAGCGCTCTAAGCAAATACGCCTCAACAAAGCATAAAACGCTTTTGGCAGAACCCTTCGGGCAGCGTTTGTGGCGACTTTCTCCTGTGTTATCGACTTCTCATGTAGGCCAGCTACACTTCGAAGCCTCTGCCTTGTATAAAGTCGCCACAAACTGCTGCAAAAATAATCACAAAAGGTCAACAGACCCTATGGTTACAATTTACAGATTTGGCGTTAAATCTACTGCGCTGTTGCGAACCAGTTTCCAATCACGTGCTGACAGTGGAATCAGACCACGGTCAGTCAGGTAACCTTCGTCACCAATTGCATCTTCAGAAGTAAATGCCGCAACATACTCTTGAAGGCCGGGGATAACATCTGAGTGCGCTTTCTTCACGTAGAAGTAAAGTGAACGAGAAACAGGGTAAGAACCGTCACCAATTGCATCGAAGGTAGGTACTACACCGCCGATTTTCGCGCCTTGTACTTTGTCAGAGTTTTGCTCAAGGAAGCTGTAACCAAAGATGCCGAACGCGCTTGGGTTAGCATCTAGCTTCTGAACGATCAGGTTGTCGTTCTCGCCAGCTTCGATGAATGCGCCATCTTCACGAATGCCGTGACACACGGCTTTGTACTTTTTCTTGTCCGCTTTTTTCATCGCTTTCAATGCTGGGTACTGCTTACAGCCGCCTTCCATTGCTAGTTCAACGAATGCATCGCGAGTACCCGACGTTGGTGGTGGACCAAGCACTTCAATTTTCAGGGCTGGAAGTGACGCGTTGACGTCTTTCCACGTTTTGTTCGGGTTTTCGATAAGGTTGCCGTTTGCATCTGGCACGACTTTCGCGAGCGCAGTGAAAAGGTCTTTCAAAGTGATGTCGAACTGCTGCGATTTCTTCGAGTTTGCGAAGGCGATGCCATCGTAGCCCACTTTCACTTCAACGATGTCTTTCACGCCGTTCTTGGCACAAAGCTCAACTTCAGAGCTTTTGATTTTGCGAGAAGCGTTAGTAATGTCTGGCGTGTTTTCACCAACGCCGGCACAGAACAGCTTCAAACCGCCGCCTGAACCCGTAGATTCAATTTTTGGTACCGAGAATTCTGAGGTGCGACCGAAGCGTTCCGCTACTACTGTCGCAAATGGGTACACTGTTGAGGAACCAACAATACTAATGTAGTCACGTGTTGCTGCCGCTGCGTTACCTGCTGCAAACGTTGACAGGCATACTGTGGATGCCGCAATCAGAGTCTTAAGTTTCACATCAACCTCCAAGTCGATATCTATTCTGTGAAGCAGTGCAAAGCGCTAACTGCTTTCGATTTCGGTTAAAACTGACGTAAAAGTTAGAGCCCTAATGTGACGCTTAGCTTAACGAAATGTGAACATTCCATTACAGCGGCAGCCCGATCACCACTGAAACATTAACTAAATCAATACGTCACGCGAATGACATATTTCACCCTTAGGTTATACCCAATAAACCTGAAGATGCTCGATTTCAGGTTGCTGAGTATATTTCCCATGCCTCAATCTCCGCGCCTCTGTAGCGCTCATAGCAGTTTGCAGGTATCAACGTTTTTTCTCGCAGAGCACGCATGATGAAAGCCAACAAGTGGTTTCTCATTGCCGTGATTGTTTGTCGCGAAAGTCAAAAAGCGCACACAACAGCAATCAAAACGGCTCACCTAGCGGTGACGCGAAAATAGGAAAAAATGCATGACGAGAAAAAGCAAACCCACCACATGCCAAGAGGGAGCATTGACCAAAAAAGGTTTAGCAGGGCAAGCTAGCCGTCAAAACGCCAAACCCAGCGTCTTGTTTCTATGTGATGGAAAGGAGGGATATTCTCTTGTTGCTCAGTCGATACTGACGCACAAAGCAAATAGCTATTTCAGAGGATTTAGCGCGTTCACGAGCAGTACCTGCGACGTCACATCGGCATGCCACGCACTTCATCAATACAACATTGTCTGTAGCGATAAATATCATTTAAAAATCGACAATTACAAGGAAGAACGCGTCGACTACCTCATTGCCATGTCCCCGTCATCGGTTCAATCAGGGAAACCTTTGCCTGAGTATTCAAAGTTTATTCCTTGGGATGTCACAGGAGGGGGCGAGGTAAGCAATAAACACAGTGTGGTGAAATATATCAACGAGCAAATTAACTATTTTCTCTCTGTTTATCTTTATCGGTAACACTATCGACAACACAACACTTTCGCGATCAATCCACGGATTGTCGACGCTGTCTCAAGCGTGACGGCATCACACTAGTTAACGCATAAACGGTTAAGATAGTCTGTAAACGATCAAGATAATGATGTAATTGTCACCGGACGCTTCGAAGCAGAAATCGCACAATTACGCCCTTTACCTTTCGCTTCCACCAACGCGCCATGAGCGAGATTAATCAGCTTATCTAGCGCTTTAGAAAAAGGGATCTTCTCTTCGCTGTCACTACGAAATGCACAATAACCTACGCTGATGGTCACTGGCGTCCCGTCCACTTCACACTGAGCCACATGTTCAGCCATTCGTACACACACTTTTGCAACTTCTGATTGCAAGGTATCAGGGAACCATACCAAAAATTGTTCACCACTATAGCGTGCAACATAGTCATAGTTGCGAACCGCTTGTCTGAGCGCCACTGCAACCCCCTTGAGGATTCGGTCGCCCTCTTCATGCCCATGTTGTTCGTTGAACATATGGAAAAAATCGATATCGACCAAAGCAATAGCACCTTCCCCATCTCGGCGAATGAGCTGGTTCACTTCACGATGAAGATAATCAAACAGTGCCCCACGGTTAGGCAATTCTGTTAATGCATCGACATGTTGAATTTTCTCTAGTCTCTGACTCAAAACCCGATAGGACTCGCGAGCACCCCGCACTTCTTCACGGTACTCTTCGTTTTCTAGTTTCAGTTCCAGTAACCCCGCCATGAGTAACAAGGCTTCTTCGTCAAGAGGATGTGCCTCCCCTACTGTCTCTCCACAAAAACTCAACGTTCCCCAAACGACACCATTGAAATAAATCGCTACTCCCCAGTAAGCGACGGGCAAACTTTTAATAAACAGATGCCCCTTCAGCTTCTCATGCACGCGAGTATCTGCGGCAAGTATCGGTGTTTGCTCGCTCACTGCGATTCCACAAAATGAGGTAGACAACGGCGCAGTCTCACCTGCCTGACACGTCGAGAAACTCCCTCCAACCTCTGCTGGCTTTGTATAACACTCGACAACCTGCAGTTCTTGATCACCAACGCAAGTTAACTTCCCCGCATTCGCCGCAAAGTAATTCGCCCCAATTTCAAGCAACTGTGTCGCCCACTCAGAGAACGTCATGTCACGGCGTCGGCTCAACTGTTGTATGTGCGTCAACAAGGTATCGAGCGATGCTCGGCGACCAGACAGCTCAATATCGGTGGTCATATATGTGTCCCATTTGCGATATGTGTATTAAGAGGAATAGCACAGACTCAGGATTAATCGAGGATCAGTCAATTCTGTCATCATTATTTGCAATAACGATGTAAGTACGCGCTGATATTCCAACAATCGTCAAATTTATTCGAAAGCATCCAATTCAAACGTCATGTTTCGATTCTTCAAATAGATCTATTCCGCTCCATACCCTCATGTCACTCACCAAATATTTCTTCTGGAGTTCTAGGCATTCGTTTGATTACGAAGGGCGGTAGCGTTTTTAATCACTGCCCCACTAAACTCATCAATGATGCTCAGGTAGCCATGAAAAAAGCACACACCTGTTATTCAGCGTCAACAGACGCTGACCTACGGTTAAATCAATTCTGATGCCCCAAGCCTTCTCATCTCGCAGGGCGATTTGGAAACTCTCGCACAACATAATGTAGGTTCATATCAAAGAATCCCTGAAGAACTTTGTAAGTTGAAAATACGATTTAAGAACCTGAAAAAACTTCCGAATACCCAATAGCCGCTATTTCAACATATGGATCAAAGACGGTTCGGTGTATGAGTACTGCGCAACCGATGATGGACCAATTAGCGGGACACTCTAACAATTGCACAAACACTTCGTGTATGCCGATAGCAAGCTGATCGTACAAACCCGCGACAGCGAAGACAAGCTGAAAGACAAGCAAATCCGCTACTTGCACTACGATGCGCTGCAATCTATCGACATGATCACCGACGGTTACGGTGTGGTGGTTGAACGCCGCAGTTATAACGTGTGGGGCAAACAGCGCAAGGTCATCTGGCAAGATGACAGCCCAACGCACGTTGAACAGGCGGTGATCACTAACCGTGGCTTTACGAGGCACGAGGAGATTGAGGAAGTCGGGCTGATCCACATGAATGGTCGGGTTTATGATCAGGAGCTGGGGAGGTTTATAAGTCCAGACCCTATAATCCAAAATCCGCTATTGACCGCTAGTTTTAATCGCTATTCTTATGCTGTTAACAATCCATTAAAGTACATAGACCCTACAGGATTCACATTTGGTGAAACGTGTGATGTGGATACCGGATCTAGTAATTCTTCCGATAGTGGAAAAATGAATCTCCAAATAATAATTGTGGCGATAATGGTTCTTCAAATCCGTGGAGACGGGACGACGAAGAAACTAATCAACCTCGTTATAGTGAGGATGGCACACTCGAACTAACAATAACATACGGAGGCGACGACCCAGATGCCGATTTAGGTCTTGATGGCACGTTTGAAATCTCAAACGTAAACAGAGGTAACGGCAGCGGCAGCGATTCGAGTGAAGATTTAAACGTAACTGGTACATTATCGTTTGGCATTGGTGCCGTTGCAGGAGTAGTAGTAGAAAACTTCAATAGCGTCCGCTACGATTTCAGAAGAACTTTCACAAATAGTGATATGAAAAAGCTTGGCTGGGCCAAGTCTACTGGTTTCTTAGCTGCAGCAATTGGTTCAGGTTATTCCATAAAAAGTGCAATAACCAGTTGGCAACCAGATATGCCTTCAACTAAGAAATTTGATATTGTTGCAGACTTGGCCTTAGACCTTACTATGACAGCTATTGCTTTCACTGGCCCATGGGGTCTTGTAGCCTCCGGAATATACTTTAGGGTTGATTACTACTTTGATCAAAATTTAGTTTCCACGGCAAGACAATGGGGTTTCTCTAAATTTAGAAGCTCAACATTACGAGAGAGAAATGAATAAATTATTAAAAGAATTAAAGAAATCAAGTATTGAAACGTTTGAGAAAAGGCGAGATCACAGTCCTGTATTTACGGGATTGCTATTTAGTTCCTTTCTGTTAAATCTAAATCTCTATACGTTAATGATATTATTTTTAATTATATTCAGAAAGATCGGGCTTGAATTATCAATACTGGAAGAAGCTTTTATGCCCATATGGATACTAACACTACTTGCTGGCCTTTTAATTTTAAACAAAATAAAAATCGGGCCTGAAGTTAAAAAAATCTCCATCTTGAGATACTGTGTGTTGAGTATATTTTCATTAGTATCATCAGCAGCTTTATTTCTAATTATTTAACGAAATTAGGACAACTAGCGGGACAGACACCCCAAGAGAAAAACTATAACTAACCTATCAGTAACTCACTGTTATAAAGTTAGATTCATCAGAAAATCATTCAAAACAGCTCAGTAACCAAATTGAGCACCAAATCACGCCAAATCTGGAGGTAGCAGACAGCACAAAAACAGGCGGTAGCCTGTTGGTTGTTAGCGTTTGAGTTGAGAAACTGGGTTAGCCGTCAGGCAGTCTAAAACCTGATAGCCGCTTTCGGTTTAGGTGAGGGAGTGCCGCTTTAATGGCATGATGACTGCCCACTAACCTGCCCTGCTCCGCTTTTGTGCAGGCATTGAGCCAGTCGACAGAATCAAAGCCGAGTCTGGAAAGAATTGGCGGTACTGTGTTGTCGATGTGACCGCGTTTGTTGTCCCTGAGTTGCCTACCTGTCCAATCGACGAGTTCTAGGTAGTCCATTAATCGAAATGGGATACCGTCTGGCATGGGCTCACGAGGGTTGCCAGCAAAGGGGAAAAGGTGCGGCGCTGTGTGTTGTTCTTTTCTCAAAGATTCAATACGTGCTTTGACAGATGTAAATGCAGATTTTTCCGGCGTGTTTGCGATGGCAGCACGAACTGGGTTTAAGTCCACATAGGTCATCACTGCGGCTAGCGCTTTTTCATCAAGCAGGGCTTGGCTTTTAAAGCGCCCTTCCCAGAAGTGACCTGTACATTGGTCTTCACGATTGGCTTCTGAGGCAATGTACTGATTGAGCAATCGCATAAACCAACTGATGCTGGTGAGCCGTTCACGCCAAAGTTCGACGATTTCATTGCAACGTTCTCGTTCTGCCTCTGAGAGCGTATCGCCTTGCATAAATCGGTTGACCAACACTGGGCCCGAATGTAACGAGAGCCAACGCTCTGCGATTTCTCTTGTCGACAATGACTCTGCTTCTTTTACATTAATGTGCAAAACAACGTGGTAGTGGTTACTCATGATGGCGTAAGCACAGACATCGACACAGAATGTCTTAGCGAGGAGCAGTAAACGCTTTTCTATCCATTCGCGTCTGTGTTCAAAACTTTTTTCTGCATGTTTGTCGTAACCACAAAGAAATGAACGACGAACACAGCGCGACACGCAATGGTAATAAGGTGTGGCGTCAATACTGATCAGTGAAGAGCGGGCTTTTGTCATGCTGTTTAGTGCGAGTTGGCGAGCCAATACAACTAGACTAACTTGACCAGTTTGGACAAGCATCTTGGGATCTATCAATTGAGTGTTTCTACACGAAGCGATGAAACTGATTGGTCTGTTTATTTCTTGGGGTGACTGTCCTCGGTATCAAAAGCAGCTTAGACTATGATCCTATATTGTCTGGTGCGGATTCCTATGCTGAACATATGGGGTCACGATACGGCAGTGGTATAGAGCTACAATGACCAAATAACATGGGCTCTCCTGGTAATTTATTTGGTGCTGCAGTCGCAGCGGCTATCCATGCTGTAGCTGCGAGTTCATTGCAAGATGAAATTGGCAACATTCAACAAAGCAAACCCAAAGATGTAGATGAGCCTCTTGATGCTAGCTATGAAAGAGAAACAAAATACGATGGCGAACCAACACAATTCGATGATGATATAGTATCGGTTGAGCTCAAACCTACTAAAGGTAGCCCTAATAGACTGGGAGACCATGATGGTCATAGAATACGCATCACCTTAGAGAATGGAACGATAATTGATGTTGATAGAACCCGCTCAAAAGAGGAACTAGACGATCCGAGGAATCCATCTGGTAAAAAAACACGTAAAAGATTCAAGTGGGCTTTAGACAATAAGGGAGAAAAAAGAGAGCCACAACCTAAAGAGTTGGAAATGCTAAATGATGCGATTAAGGGTAGTAAAAAATCATCTGAAACGTCTGAGGATGATAGCAGTAGCAGTGATGATGGGTGGGGAGGACGATGATTGATTCTATAACGAAGAACCGGGTTATTGTTGAGTTGGACGACAAGGGTTGTCCTTTCATCGAAATAACCGAATATAATGATGCAGATGAATTAGAAGATATTCTTTCTGAAGAATTTAATTTAATTTTTCTAGTTAGCTATCACGAAACATTTAAAAAACATGGCGGAAAACGCTTTCATTTCAGTTCATTAGTTGACCAAGGAAAATTACAGAAAGTCTTAGATTCGATTGAGCTGAATGAATAATGATCCAACACTATAATCTATATATTTCGATAGATATAACACAACCACAAACCACGGATAAAACCCACAATGATTGACAGTATCACAGAAGGGAAAATAACGGTAGAAATAGATGAGACACATTGCCCTTTTGTAGATGTAAGTTGCGCTAATGACGCTGATAGACTGGCAGATAAATTAACAAAAATATATTATATATTATTTTATTTTGCTTATTACGAACACTTAAACGAGCATCAAGGAAAAAGACTAGAGTTTGGTGCATTAGTCGACCCTCAAAGACTACAAGAAATAATAGACACCATAGAGTAATCATAGGATTAGGAGCGAATTAGCGGGACAGACACTCAAAACCAGCTTGCCTTAATGTCATGAGACTTCGACTGGACAGTCCGCACCTCACACAATCGACATCGTATTTCGTTCTATGGGATCGGGAGATGGCATAGTATTTCGGATATACATATCCACCAGACTGTCGAGAAAAGGAGTTCTCATGAGGTGTTCAAGCTGTGGGGATGATTTCCCAGCCAAAGAAACCAGCGTGATTGATTCGAGCCGCTATTGCACTGACTGCAAAAACGACCTTTTTGCCCCTTCAAGCAAAAAGATGAGCGAGAAGCTGGTCGAAAAACTGGAAAAGAAAGAAAAAGTGAAGGTGAAAACCAATCGCGTTGGGCGTGTGGAGTATTTCTTCAATTCCTTTGGTACATGGATAATGTTACCCGCCCTGATAAACAGCAATATCCCAAAACATTCCGATTTACGTTTATTCCATACTCACGTTGAAGCGTCTACACATCTCTCCGTTTCTATTACCCCTTTAGAATCGTGGCTATGGTTGCTACCCGTGATTGTTTCTCTACTTTTCACGATGGGAAGAGTGAAGGATCTTAATTGGCCAGTGAACACGGCTTTTCTTCTTTGGACACCGATAACTACCCTATTGCTTTCACTCATTCCAGGAACACGCGGTGAGAACGGATATGGATTAGAACCTAAAAAACCAAACATATTCATTTCTATCATTGCTGTACTCGCAAGCATCCCCTATTTGGTACTGGTTGTTTTGCTCACGCTAGGCCTGTTGAGTGAGTTTACTTAGCTACCTCAATCTTTTGCGTGCTACGGGGACAGACACTCTAGACGGCTGAGGCTTCCTACTAAGCCGCAAAAGATCGACGGGATACGCCGCGATTTACTCCGGCATTCTCGCCAAACAATATTCTGAGATTGCCAAGTCTAATTTAGCGATGCCTGTCAAATCACAGATTGTAATACCAGGACTTGGCCCTCGAAGCACATCCCCTAATTCAATGGGCGTAAATGCCTCCCCAATCATATCGTCGGATATTCCCTTTAGCTCACCCAAGACGGCAGACTGACTGATGTCATCGCATACCCAACGGTTGCTTTCTAACACCAAAGCTTCTTCCAACTCTCGCTTTTCTGCACTATCAGACCCCATTGCAACAATCAGAAGATCACGGGACTGACGAGTACCGAATACCGCTTCTTTATGCAGTACAGGCGTTCGACTGGTGGTTGCTGTGATCACCAAGTCGGCATTAGCCATTGCAAGCGCCTCATCCGTAAAATAGGCCACCTTGATACCATGCGTGTCTAACGCCCAGTCGACAAAACACTTAAGACTTTCGGTGTTTCTACCAAAACTTCTGATTTCTTTGGGTTGCCTTACGAGCATTAGCGCAGAGAGTTGCATTCTCGCCTGTCGTCCTGTTCCGACTATCACCGCGATGTCGAGCGTTTGCGGGGCAAGTAAATCGATGGCATACCCGCCCGCTGCTGCTGTGCGTATCTGGGTCAAATAGCCATTGTCTGCAAGTACCGCCTTTAATTGACCCGAGGCTGAGTCATACACTGCGTTCATACCGTGTGTCTCGGAGACATTGCCTCCGTTGGGGCGGTAATTGCCCGCCATTTTCACCACAAAGTGCTTTTTCAATGCCGTGTAAAATGACTTCACACACAGTAGGCCATTCAACGGTGCCAACATCATCTGCTGCACAGGAGGTTGGCAGGTAAATGCAGCACCCTCTGACTGAAATGCTGCACCCATTTCAACAATCACATCACTATTTAGCGAGACAAGGTTGCGAATGTCCGCTTCGTTCATAAACACCATATTCCCACCCTTTATGACTGCGCAGAAAAATCACGGTTACGCCCGCTGACAACGCAAAGGATCTGTTTTCCCTCGCGCCTCTCCCCGTCGGTCAAGGCAGCTGCCAGCGTAATCGCGCCGCACGGTTCAGTTGCGAGTCCAAGATAGGATTCCAACATATTCATGGATGCACGAACCTCATCATCGGACACCGCGATGAAACGGCTAACATTTCCCTTCACTATCGGCCAAGTAAGCTCGCCCGGCATTGGGTGTGGAGGAAGAATCGCATCACAGATAGAGGGGCCAGTTTGCGCATAATGTGTCCGTTGGCCTTTGTTCATCGAGTTAAACCAAGGCCGAGATACGTCTGATTCCACCCCCACTATTTCACAACGAGGAAAATGTTTGGCAATGGCTATCGACACGCCAGCGAGATACCCACCGCCAGACGCTGGCACATAACAATAGTCAGGTGTGATATGTCGGCTATGACAATAATCGACCATCTCAAGACCACTTGTACCCTGACCCGCAATAACTTCTGGATGGTCATAAGGGCGGATCAGAGACAGTCCCTGTTCTTTCTCATAGTGTTCGGCAATCGCCTCCCTGGTTTCAGTTTCAGGATCAAACAAGACAACATCGGCACCCAATAATCGTGTGTTCTCAATTTTTACAGCGTTCGTTGTCTTGGGCATGATGATGACACTTCTCACGCCAAACGTTAGGCCTGCATAGGCCACCGCCTGCGCATGGTTACCCGTGGAAAAGGCAACAACACCTGCCTGTTTTTGCGCGTCAGAGAGCGTCGACACAGCATTGATTGCCCCTCGAAGCTTAAATGCACCTGTTGGGCATAAACAGTCAGCCTTCATGAAAACAGATCCCTTCATGTGCTTATCGAGTAACGGTGACGAGAGCATAGGGGTAACGTCCATATAAGGTTGGATATTGTCTCTTGCTTCAATCAACATCTGATAGTTCATTTACCTTTCCTTGAGTCTGTTTAAAAGCGCGAGCCCCAGCAACCGATGTTCCTGCATAAGTGATTTTGGCAATGTCATTCCACTATTTAGAGTCTAGAGCGTGACAAAACGAAAACAATCAGGATTTCTCGCTAACACACTTTAGAAAATCTTAACTATTATGATGAGATAAAAGAAAACTATTCACGAAGGTCAAGGCAAACGACGATGCCAATATTTCCATCAATGAACGGACTGCGTGTATTTGAAGCAGTTGGGAAACATCAGAGTATCCGACAGGCAGCCAAAACACTCCACATCAGCGAATCTGCGGTTAGCCAGCAAATTAAAAACCTCGAAGAACGTTTGCAGGTAAAGCTAATTGAAAAGGTTGGGCGAGACATACAACTCACCGAAAAAGGCGCGCTGTTTTATCCCTTCATAAAAAACGGTATGGCTGCCTTTTCGGAAGGGCTCTGCGCACTTGAAGAAGCGCAAAGTGATCAATTAGTCACGATATCAGTCATCCCTTCTATGGCGAAATGGTTGATACATAAGCTCCCTGATTTCCACCGCTCCAACCCTGGCATTCGTGTCCGTGTGCATTCAAGCAATACACAAGTTGATGAACACAATGTTGAGGTAGATTTTTCCTTACGATTCGGTTTAGGCAACTATAAGGGCATGGTGGCGACACCAATCTTGCACGACAAAATCGTGATAGTCGCAGCGCCATCAATAATGACAAGCGACAAAGGAAAGACAGAGCATGAGAACGCACTTTCTCTGCCTTGGCTTGGCTATCACGCCAAAGACATTGATGATATCAATCACGCTATTCAGAGGTTTACAGGGGATACAACTCAAAATATCGCGAAATTATCATCCGAAATTGATGTTAATGACGCAGTGTATGTTTTAGAAGCGGCAATATCCGGTCAAGGGATCGCCGTAACCAGGCACACGATGGCAGTTCAATATTTGGCATCTGCACAGCTTGATTGCTTATTTGAAATGCCCACCTTTACCACATTCAGTTACTTCATTGTTCACCCCAAAAAACGACCTTTATCTAAAGAAACGGACATATTCAGCCGTTGGCTAAAAAACAACCTCGTTAAAGATTTTCCAGAGTTGGCATTTTATTAGCGTCATACCCAAATCGCCTCAAGGCAGTGACAGATACTGACAGACCTCGCTATATGTATCGGAACCTTCTACCCGCCGTTCATTGCCACGGTGCTGGGGATAATCTTTCTTTTAATAACTCTATAAATCCAGAGATACGTGCAGAACGCTCTTTCTCTTGGCTACCTAATAAAGCAACGATGTTTGCATCAGGTAATAAGTAATTTGGTAACAACCGTATAAGTTCACCATTATTTATCTGGGGTTGGACATCCCACTCTGAACGCATAATGATTCCTAAGCCGGCTCTCGCCCAATCTTTAATCACTCGACCTTCATTGCTAGCAAGTGATGGGGTGATCCGCATGACTTCATGCTTTCCATTTGAACCATCAGTAAACTGCCATAAGGTGACATCTTCATTATTCTCTCGTAATGCAATGCATTGATGTTTAGTGAGGTCTTGAGGTGTATCCGGGTATCCCATTTCCTGTACATATTTTGGAGAGGCGCATATATAGCGTTGATTTGACGCAAGTGTGATCATCTTTAACGACGAGTCATTCAACGCACCAATATAGATGATGATGTCCCACTTATGGTGACTCGACCAATTAGGATTGTCAGACAGTTCCAGTTCAATATCGAGCTGAGGATGCTGAGATTTGTACTCGCCCAGTAATGGCGCTACATAGTCATTGCCAAAGCCAAGAGGTGCTAAGACCCTTAACGTCCCACATACCTGCTCTTTCCTCTCATCAATCTGTTCTTGTAACTCGTCCAGCCCTCTGAGAATAACAACGCCTTTGTCATGCAGTAGCTGGCCCTCCTCTGTCAGACTCACGATACGAGATGGTCGTTGGATCAGCGTGACCGATAGTTTTCGTTCGATATGTTGAAGCCTGAGCGTCACGGAGGGCGGTGTAATATTCATTGCTCTCGCTGCATCAGCCAGCGTTTTGTGGCTTGCAATCGTTACGATGAATCTTAAGTCTTCAGAGGTGATCATTAGGTTTCAACCTAATCAATTAGTTAATAAATATTAATGTAAAACAAAATGTGTTTTTTGGATACTGATTGTCAGACGGGAAATTGAATACACCACTGAGTGTTTGACCACTGATGCATTAGGCAGATGATTATGTTCAAGAATTCGGAATTTAAACATAACGACGAGACGCTAGATACGCCATTTTTGTTTGTTGATAAGCAAATCTTTCTTAGAAACCTAGAAAGACTACGCAAAGAAATTGAAGGTCTTGGGGCGGCATTAAGACCACATTTTAAAACTGTTAAATCGCTCGATGCGGCGCCCTATCTATTGCTTGAAAAGGCTTCCCCCATCACGGTCTCGACCGTGAAAGAAGCCGAAGCACTCGCTAGTGAAGGCTATACCAACATCATCTATGCAGTTGGGATTTCCGCTGAAAAATTACCACGAGTGCACCAACTCCTTTCTAAAGGCGTCGAGATCAGGGTGTTGCTGGATACGGTAGAACAAGCGCAAATTCTGAATCAATACGGCAACGATAACCACTGCACTGTCCCTGTCTTAATAGAAATCGACTGTGACGGCCATCGCGGAGGCATTCGACCAGATAGCCCCTTGCTGATTAACATCGCACAGTTATTACACCACGGCTCAGCGGATTTTCAAGGGGTACTCACCCATGCTGGCGAGTCTTATCTCTGTTTTGACCAAGCCTCTTTACGCGCTGCCGCTGACAATGAAGTGAAAGCTGCGCTAAAAGCGGCTAATCATCTTCGCTGCGCTGATATTCCGTGCGAAATTGTCAGTATTGGCTCCACACCGACAGCGCACAGTTACCAAGACCTAAACGGCATTACGGAAGTAAGAGCGGGTGTCTATGGCTTTTTCGATTTGGTCATGGCTGGGATTGGCGTGTGCAATATCAACGATATTGCCGCAAGCGTGGTCACGACGGTAATAGGCCATAACAAAGAAAAAGGCTGGTTGTTTATCGATGCGGGATGGATGGCACTTTCTTCTGATCGAGGTACCGCCAACCAACCCAAAGACTGCGGGTATGGTTTGCTCATTGACAGATCCGGAAAGTTACTCCTTCACCATCAGGTCATCACGGTCAATCAAGAACACGGTATTGTCGGTTCAGTAGATGGTAGCTCTATCGATTTTGACGCGTACCCTGTTGGCTGCCGTTTGCATGTTTTACCGAACCACGCTTGCGCCACAGCTTCAATGCACGCCCACTATCATGTTTTTGATACACATGATAATTCTCATGAAGTCTGGACGCGAATATTGGGGTGGTAAGATGATTTATTTAGACGAGAACCAAACCGCACAACTTATCTCTCACGATCTAGCTTATATTGCCGTAAAAGAGGCGCTTGTTGCCGCGACTCGCAACGAAACAAGGCTATTCCCGGTTGTAAATGCTTCAGGCCCACAAACTGACTCTGTGTTTTCATTAAAGTCAGCTTGTACATCAACGTTGGTGGGTTGGAAAACTGGCACCTACTGGCCTGATAACCAAAATATACCTTGTCACGGTACAACTGTTTTTTTGTTAAGCCCACAAACTGGGGAATTGGTCGCTGCGGTTGCTGCAAGCAAGGTGAATGCCTATCGTACTGCTGCTGCGGACGCGGTAGCTGTTGACTACCTCGCTCGAAAAGATGCCTCAGTATTAAGTGTGTTCGGAACCGGGCATCAAGCAGAGTATGAAGTCTTAGCCATTTCAGCTGTTCGACAAATTTCCCGAGTCATTGTGGTTGGGAGAAACAAAAGCAATACGGAGAGTTTTGTTGGCCGACTCGCTAAGCAAGGAGTACCAGCGGAAGCTGGAACCGCTCAGTTTGCATGTGAGCATGCAGACATTATTGTGACAGCAACCACGGCCAAAGAGCCGTTATTCGTCGCTGATTGGGTAAAGGCTGGCACTCATATTTCTGCGATGGGCGCCGATAAAATTGGAAAGCAGGAATTGCCCGTAGCGCTATATCAATATGCGAAGTTATATTGTGATCATAAGCCGCAGTCACTTGTTATTGGGGAGTTCCAGCACACTCAAGATGCATCAATCACTGAAATAGGTAAGGTTATAGCTGGTGAATCTGCTGGCCGTGAATCAGCCAATGATATTACTGTTTTCGATAGTTCAGGTATTGCTGTCCAAGATCTGTTTGTTGCGGCCAAATTGATCGAGTTAAGTCAAAAGTAAGCAATGATTGAGAGCTAGCTCCATTCTTAGATACCAACCCATACATGAAAATACCGGGGGGTGATTAATGCCCAAATGCAAAGTCTGTGGCTAGCGACTACCCTTTTAGATACTGCCTTGAGTTAATACAAAAAAGGGATAGCTATGCCAACCGTTACATTCGGTCATACAGGACATTCAGTGCAACTTTCCAGCGGAGGTTCTCTGATCGATTTAGAAGATGCAGGACAAAGTGAAGTACCGTTCGGTTGTCGTTCAGCAGCATGTGGAACCTGCGCCATTGACGTAACCGCAGGTATGAACAACCTAAGCCCCAAAAATGAAGAAGAAATCGATCTGCTTGATACCTTAAATATGGACGGTGATAAGCGTCGATTAGCTTGCCAATGCAGTGTATACGGTGACATTACGATCGTTCCCGTGAACTGATCGTCCTCATTCAACTAGACGCCATCATTCTGCTAGAGGCCGATTGTTGTCTTGCACCTGAGTCTCGAACCGCTTTCTGTTCGAGCTTTTGATCTAAACCGCGTGATCAGACGCGGTTTAATGTAAAATATCCCCTCTGTTAATCGGCTTATCGCCGAGCTTTTCGTCTTACCTCTCATGCCAAAATAGGTTCACACGTGATATCCAAGCTTCCCAAATGGGTTGAGTATGGGGCATTTGTTCTTGCCCTCACCGCCGGTTGCGTTAATGGCATTGGATTGCTCGGATTTGAGCATCAAGCCATTTCTCATCTATCAGGTACTGCCACATTGATCGGCACGGATTTGATTAACAGCCACCCTGCGCAACTCGTTCACTTGTCGAGTATTCTTGCTGGATTCTTTGGTGGTGCGTTACTTTCAGGTTTCATTTTGAAAGATGGCACGCTGGCCCTAGGCCGACGTTATGATGTGCTTCTGTTAGTTGAAGCTGCGTTGCTGTTTGGCGCGGTTTATCCCATGCAACAAAACGCGGTTTATGGGCTTTATTTAGCTGCCGCTGCGTGCGGTATTCAAAATGGATTGGTGACGAGTTATAGCGGAGCCATTGTTCGCACCACCCATATTACGGGCATCATTACGGATTTGGGGTTGATGTTTGGTGCCAAGTTGCGAGGGCAACCTATTAACCGCCGTAAATTGGTCTTATTTGTCGTCATTGCCATTGGTTTCATCTTGGGGGGCACATTCAGTGCCGTTATTTTCCCTCTGATTGGCGCTTGGTCTTTCGCCGTACCCGCAACGGTGTGTCTGTTACTTGCAATGATTTATCGCATTCACATGAGGCAAATCAGCGTTCGTCTTCGCTAGCGTTTCTCCATAAAAACTTGACCACAGCCCATCATGTCACTGCGCCGATTGCAGGCGCAGTCCCTGCGTTTAACCCCCAACCAAACATTTCAATAGTGATACTGCCGAAGGTTGACCAAAAGACAGGTCAAAAACTTGAGCAGGTGCAACTTTACCGCCTAGGCTTTCTGTCATATTACCGAATCTCTGTTTGTTTCAAGGAAGAACAATGAAAGACGAAACTCTGTCCATTCATGCTGGGTACGAAACTGACCCAACCACAAAATCTGTTGCGACACCTATCTACCAGACTGTTGCTTATGAATTTGATAGCGCCCAGCACGGTGCCGATCTGTTCAACCTTGCTGTTCCTGGCAACATTTACACTCGTATTATGAACCCGACAAACGATGTGCTTGAGCAACGCATGGCAGCTTTGGAAGGTGGTATAGCGGGTCTGGTGGTCAGTGCGGGCAGTGCGGCTATCAATTACGCCATTCAAACTTTGGCGGAAATTGGTGACAACATCGTTTCTACGCCACAGCTTTATGGTGGAACATACACCTTGTTTGCACACATGCTGCCAAAGCAAGGTATCGAAGTTCGCTTTGCCAAAGACGACAAGCCAGAGAGCCTGGCGGCGCTGATTGATGAAAACACGAAAGCGGTTTACTGCGAAAGTATTGGCAACCCTGCTGGCAACATCATTGACTTGGCGAAGGTCGCTGAACTTGCACACGCACAAGGTGTACCTGTGATTGTGGATAACACGGTTGCGACGCCAGTTCTGTGTAAACCCATTGAGCATGGTGCAGATATCGTTGTTCACTCTCTGACCAAATACATTGGCGGCCATGGCACTACTTTAGGTGGCGTGATTGTGGATTCAGGCAAATTCCCTTGGGCACAACACAAAGCGCGATTCCCAGTACTTAACCAACCAGAGGCGGCATACCACGGCGTGGTTTACACCGAAGCATTTGGTGATGCAGCGTTCATTGGCCGTGCCCGTACCGTACCATTGAGAAACACAGGTGCCGCACTTTCTCCGATGAATGCGTTTATGTTGATGCAAGGGCTAGAAACACTCTCATTGCGCATGGAACGCCATGTGGAGAATGCATTGAAAGTGGCGGAATACCTGCAAAGTCACGAGAAAGTCAGCTGGGTAAGCTATGCAGGTTTACCTGATTCAGAGCACCATGCACTTGCTCAGAAATACATGAAAGGGCAACCTTCTGCCATTCTTTCATTTGGTATGAAAGACGGTTACGACGCTGGTGTGCGTTTCTACGATGCTTTGGCATTGTTCAAGCGCTTGGTTAACATTGGTGATGCTAAATCACTGGCGTGTCACCCTGCGTCAACCACGCATCGCCAGTTGAGCGAACAGGAGCAGGCTCAAGCAGGTGTTTCTCCTGAGATGATTCGCCTGTCAGTTGGCATCGAACACATCGATGACATCATTGCCGATCTGGAACAAGCACTAAACGCCTAACACCAGAACAAAAAAACGCTAATGAAGCTCACCTAGGTGGGCTTTACTTGTTTCTAACGCTCAGATAAAAAACAAAAAAATCATTAAAGCTTTTCGTTTTCTCGTCGATAAACAGGATGTATCCAGAAAAACGAAAGAGAATGATGCAAATCCACGCGCTCGACAAAGCCCAACTCATTACTGATGTACAGCTAGGTGACCACCTAAGTCATGCTGTTACGCAGGGGCGTCGCTCGGATTTCGCTTTGATGCTTGCACTACTTTCTGGGGACGCAACAGAGACAACGCCACTCAATCCCCCATTTCCAGAAAAAGCGACAGAATCAGATCTTCGCTATGCACTAAATTTGCCTGAACCGACCCGTTTGGTGGCTGAGGAAAGAGATTATGAATTGTGTGGAACGCAAGCCGACGCATTCCACAAAGCAGGCATTGCAAGTGCAAGGTTCAATCACTGTGTGACCCCGTCAGCACTACATTTTCCTGCCTCTGGAACCCACGATTTGGGTGAGGATGTTTATCATAATCTCTCGGGACACCAGAGAAGACAGCTTGCTGCTGAAAATTCGAAGACTACCGAACTCGATCCTGTAAACCTTTACAATCAACTAGTGCTTGCTAAACGCTATCAAGAGCTGAACGTGAAAGCTTAACTAATTGATTTAAAAAGACAACAAGAAACCCATACCATAAGTAACCCACACGTACAACTTCTTCCACCGCAAAAAACATAACTGTGATCACTTACTAAAAAAATCATTTTGCACACAGTTTGCACACCCTTTTTTGAACAATTTAATACCACTTTCTCAGATCATGGTCCAAGATTGTTATCCACCCATGAAAAAGCTGGGTATAAGTTGTTAATGAATGTCGTATAACAATGGTATAAGTCGTCATTAATCGAGTAAGGTCAAACAATGGATATCGCAAAATCCGTCATTGTGATTACTGCAGCAGGCACCCCGACTGGACGTGCTATGGCTGAATATTTCTGCAAGCTCAACGCTCGTGTCGCACTCGTCGACACGGAACGTGAAAAGCTTCAGACAACCTACGATTCGTGCATGAGAACAGGGGGAATCTGTTACTCATTCTCTCTGGCTAATCGAAGTGTTGAAAATATTTCGTTGCTGTTTGAGGAAATTAATCGCGAGATGGGTGCGGTGGACGTGTTACTTAACTACTGGCAAGCCAGTTGTCTCCCCAGTTTATTAGCAAGCAATGATACGGTTGACCAAACCATTGCTGACATCGCCTCTAATCTATACCTCTTTGGACGCGGCGCAGCATTCAACATGCTCGACAGAGGGCGGAAAGGGGTCATTGTTAACATTCCTGGAGTTCAAACTGAGATAGGAAAAGAGCAAAGCCTCGATTGCTCAAATGCGGTCATTCGTGGTTTAACACGTAGTTGGGCACAAGAATTAGAACATGCAAACATACGCGTTGGAGGTGTACTTCCGCGTATGCGTCACTATGACAACGGTAATGTCCATCACCATCCCGCCGTTAATTACGACATGATTGATGGTGCCGCATATATCGTAGAAAACGACAGTTTCACCGGCCGGATCTTAGAAGCAGCCAGTTAATCGGCAGGTGAATTTAGCCGTTGCCGCTTCTATGCCCTTTTATTGAAATGACCAAATCAGGCCATGCACTCACGTTCATTGTCAGGCTTTCATTAATTCAAAGGGTATTGCCACTGCCAATAAAAAAGCCCGCTTTCGCGGGCTTTTCTTTTTACTTCAAATCATTACGCTTTCGCTGATTCTTTCTTCGCTTTTTCAGCTGGTTTAGCCGTTTCGCGGTCTTCTCTCTTCTTGATAACAGTCGTACCTTCGAAGGTTTCACCTTCAACGAATGCGGTACCGTAGAAAGAAGACATTAGCACTTCTTTTAGCTCAGTGATAAGTGGGTAACGTGGGTTCGCACCAGTACATTGGTCATCGAACGCTTCTACCGCTAGCTCATCAAGTTTCGCTAGGAAATCAGTCTCAGAGACGCCTGCCGCCTGGATAGACAGTGGAATATCTAGGTTCAGTTTCAGTTCTTCCAACCAAGCGAGTAGACGCTCAATTTTCTGAGCTGTACGGTCAGTTGGTTTCGCAAGACCCAAGTGCTCAGCAACTTCCGCATAGCGACGACGTGCTTGTGGGCGGTCGTACTGAGAGAAAGCAGTCTGCTTAGTTGGGTTGTCGTTCGCGTTGTAACGAACCACGTTAGAAATCAGTAGTGCGTTCGCCAGACCGTGTGGTAGGTGGAACTCAGCACCGACTTTGTGCGCCATAGAGTGACATACACCTAGGAATGCGTTAGCAAACGCGATACCTGCGATGGTTGCTGCATTGTGCACTTTCTCACGAGCGATTGGGTCAGTTGCACCGTTCGCGTAGCTTGATGGTAGGTATTCTTTCAGCATCTTCAGAGCTTGAAGCGCTTGGCCATCAGAGTATTCGTTCGCCAGTACAGAAACGTAAGCTTCTAGTGCGTGAGTCACTGCATCGTAACCACCGAATGCGGTTAGCGACTTAGGCATGTTCATCACTAGGTTCGCATCTACGATTGCCATGTGTGGCGTTAGTTCGTAGTCAGCAAGTGGGTATTTTGCGCCAGTCTTGTCGTCAGTAACAACCGCGAAAGGTGTTACTTCTGAACCTGTACCAGACGTGGTAGTGATACATACCAACTCAGCTTTCTTACCCATTTTAGGGAACTTGTAGATACGTTTACGGATATCCATAAAGCGCATTGCTAGTTCTTCAAAATGCGTTTCTGGGTGCTCGTACATTACCCACATGATTTTCGCTGCATCCATCGGTGAACCGCCGCCTAGTGCGATGATTACGTCAGGTTGGAAGCTCTGCATTGCTGCAGCACCTTTCTCTACAACAGACAATGTTGGGTCAGCTTCTACTTCGAAGAACGTTTGAACTTCCATGCCCTGTGCTTTAAGCAGCGCAACGATTTCGTCAGAGTAACCGTTGTTGAACAAGAAGCGGTCAGTCACGATCATCGCGCGTTTTTTGCCTTCCAAATCGCCTAGTGCGATTGGCAAGCTACCACGACGGAAGTAGATAGATTTAGGTAGTTTGTGCCACAGCATATTCTCAGCTCGCTTCGCTACAGTCTTCTTGTTGATAAGGTGCTTAGGACCAACGTTCTCAGAGATTGAGTTACCGCCCCAAGAACCACAACCCAAGGTCAGTGATGGTGCAACGTTAAAGTTGTACAGGTCACCGATACCACCGTGAGTGGTTGGGATGTTGATAAGAATACGAGCTGTTTTTAGCTTGTCGCCGAAGTAACGAATACGATCTTCGTTAACGTCTTGGTCAGTGTACAGACCAGAGGTGTGGCCGATACCGCCGATTTCAACCATGGTCACAGCTTGTGCAACAGCATCTTCGAAATCATCAGCGCGGAACAAACCTAGTGTTGGAGACAGTTTCTCATGTGCGAACTCGTCGTCATAAGAGACTTTGCCTAGGCCTTCACCGATAAGCACTTTGGTGTCTGCTGGTACAGTTACGCCTGCCATTTCTGCAATTTTAACTGCTGGTTGACCAACAATTTTTGCGTTCAATGCGCCATCAATCAAAAGTACTTTACGAACTTTCGCTGCGTCAGCTTTACCCAGCACGTGTGCTTTGTGAGAAGCAAAACGCTCTTTCACTTCGTCGTAAACTGAATCAACAACGATTGCTGCTTGCTCAGAAGCACACACAACACCGTTATCGAACGTTTTAGACATCAGGATAGAAGCAACTGCACGCTTAATGTCAGCTGTTTCGTCGATAACAACAGGAACGTTACCTGCACCAACACCGATAGCTGGTTTACCTGAAGAGTAAGCTGCTTTCACCATGCCTGGACCACCAGTTGCAAGGATCAAGTTGATGTCGTCGTGCTTCATCAGCGCATTAGAAAGCTCTACAGAAGGCTCATCAATCCAGCTGATGATATCTTTTGGTGCGCCTGCAGCAACTGCAGCATCAAGAACTAGCTTCGCCGCATCGTTCGTTGAGTTTTTAGCACGTGGGTGTGGTGAGAAGATAATGCCGTTACGTGTCTTCAAAGAGATTAGAGATTTGAAGATAGCAGTTGAAGTTGGGTTGGTCGTTGGGACGATACCGCAGATGATGCCCACTGGCTCAGCGATAGTGAAAGTACCGAACTCGTCGTTCTCTTCCAAAATGCCGCAGGTTTTTTCATCTTTGTATTTGTTGTAGATAAATTCAGAAGCGAAGTGGTTTTTGATCACTTTGTCTTCGACAATACCCATGCCAGATTCAGCAACAGCCTGTTGAGCTAGAGGAATACGGGCATTGTTAGCAGCCAGAGATGCAGCGCGGAAAATCTTGTCTACTTGCTCTTGTGAGTAAGTTGCAAATTCTTTCTGCGCTTTCTTTACACGCTCAACCATTGCGTTGAGTTCGGCTACGTTAGTTACAGGCATAGTTGTCTCCTACATACCTAAAGTTCAAAAATTATTTAGTAACTACATGCTCATTTAGTTAGAGGCCTAAGTAACTCACATCGTCCTGTGAGTCTTAGAAAGCATTTAGTAAATAACTTTCAAAACTGATTATAGATTTTCAGAGGAGCAGAAAGTTGATCCGGATCATGTGTAGTAAACTTTCATAAAGTTTTTCACTTACCGCTCAAATTTTAACCAAAAAGCTCTACAATCACTGTTTTGAAAGCGTAATTCCACAAACAAACTACGTGAATGTAACACATGTGCATTGTGTCTCACACATATGTATAACTCCTTTTCACCACGAAATCAGGGGAAGATATTCATATGTGACCTCGATCACACATACTCTTGCAGTCATAGGTGTATCTATTAGTTGCCACAGTAAATTTTCTGATTACATTTAGTACACTTAGTTAAATTTCGGCACTTTTAACCGCTAATTCCCTTTTCAGCCAAAAACCATCAAGCATGCTGATATCTACTCATTGGCATTTATCATTTCAACGCTATACTAGCGCCCGAGATCGAACTTTTGCGATCGACATCAACGTACGTCTTGTTCACTTGCGAGTGATTGGAAATGAATAGCATCGAGCTTGTAATATTTTTTCAGTTTTTTATCGGGTTGTTTGCTGCGGTAAACCCTCTTGGCATCATGCCAATCTTTGTTTCGCTAACCGCCCACTTAGACCCTGCCGAGCGAAATAAAACCGCTTACACCGCCAGTATTGCCGTTGCCGCCATTCTTGTGGTGTCTCTACTTGCGGGGCAACTCCTGTTAGATGTATTTAGCATTTCGCTGGACTCCTTCAGGGTGGCTGGCGGTATGCTTCTTGTCAGCATCGCGTTTACCATGATGAATGGTAAATTGGGTGAGGATAAACAGAACAAACAAGAACAGTCAGAGTCCATCAGTCGCGAACAAATTGGCGTCGTGCCGTTGGCAATGCCACTTCTTGCGGGCCCTGGCGCAATAAGTTCAACCATTGTTTACTCAAGTCGCTACCCGACATCTGTCGACACCGTTGGCTTAATCGTCACAATCTGTATCTTTACGGCAGGCATTTGGGGACTGTTTCGACTGGCGCCAGCCATCGTGAAGTTTCTCGGCCAAACCGGAATCAACGTGATCACTCGTATCATGGGCTTGATTCTTGGCGCTCTCGGTATTGAATTTATTGCCAACGGTATGCGTGCTCTGTTTCCTGGCTTGGGTGGCTAGCCCAAACTACAAAAGCACCACAATGACAAGAATGACAAGGAGGCAGCCAATAGCGCCTCCTTTTCCTTTTAGGGAAACCTCACAGACAACCAGACCCACCCATTAATACCAAATCCCCTTTCAAGAAACCCCTTCAATACCAAACCAAGCGATAGCGTTAAAACATGTAACGTGCACCAGCCTGAAATTGGTCGTCGTTTGCTTGCCCATCAAGACGATTAAATTCATAACCGGCATAAGCAACAAAATCACTGGTCACGTTATAAACGCCCTCGACCGCATTGTAATTAACACTGTATTCACCACGTTGCGATGCAGGAAAATCTGATGTGCGATAGTTGTAGACATAGCGAAAGATGAAATCATTCACCGTGTACGCCGTAGCAATTTCGAAGCCACTCACATCGGTATGATCCACTTCGCCATTAACGTAAACCCCACCAATGTAAACCCCCCCAAGCGTGTATGCTGCAGTGATATTGTATTGCTCAGCGTCCAAGTTATTCTGTTCACCGGACACATAGCCCACACCCAGTTGCAGCCCGATTGGCGCGCTATAGAACATTGAACCACCAGCGCTATAATTTCCTTTTGAATCGTCTCTAACGTAATTCACTGTCGCGGTCATATTTAATGGCAACTGAGCGAGATACACGAAGTTGTTCTCCAGCTCATCTTCATTCCCTGTGATGATATCTGACGCGCTGCCACCAAAGGTTTCCATAATGTCAGTCACATTGGTAAGAATGACCTGAGAAGAATCTTGCTGACCATAGGAAAACGCGCCATAAGACGTACCAACGCCTACATACATATAGCGATTCTTGCTATCTGAACTGTCTGAGTAAATCTCCCCACTGTAATAACCAAACACTTTGATCGAATCTGTAACTTGTGTGCTTCCATCAATATTTCCTCTGATTCGACTTATGTCATCAAAAGAATTGTTTGGTTCTGTATTGCCGTCCTCCGACAGCTTGTTGGCATCCGACACATTGAAACGCGCTTCAATACGCCCTGTCACTTTAAGAGAAGACTCATCGGTTGAATATACTGTGTAGGCATAAGACGTTGACGAAATGAGCGAGCCAAGGATAGCCGTGGTGAGGAAGGTATTATTCATGATCGATCCTTAATGATTTGCTTTGTATTTAACGAACAAATCGAGCCGAACATCATCATCACTTGTCGCCTTGTTTACACCTCGGGCGTAGCGATTCAGACTCAATAACATCAACTGAAAGGATGGAATATAGGGAGAATATGCTTGTGTAATTTTTGAGAAAATATACACCTTCAGTTCGATGCATTCGCGCTCATAAAATTGGACGCATTATATCAATCTGTTAGTGACATGTAGGCGCAGTTCGGCGCTTGTAGAGAGAGCAAGGTTTGGCGGTAGGGATATAGAAAAATCGTATAGGATGACCCTGTGGATAATCAATAAAAAACGGAGCCTAAGCTCCGTTCAGTATTTTCGATTCTGGGTAATTCGCGTTTACTTACGACGCCAACTTGTTCCACCCGCACCGTCTTCTAAGACAATGCCCATTTCGGTAAGTGCGTCACGCGCTGCATCAGCCGCAGCCCAATCTTTGCTTGCACGCGCATCGTTACGCGCTTTGATCAGACCTTCAATTTTCGCGACTTCATCATCACCACCTTCTGCGTTACCTTGCAAGAAAGCTTCTGGCTCTTGGCCCAATAGACCAAGTACGTCTGCCAACTCACGCATGCGCGCTGCCAGTTTCGCAGCAGAAGATTCATCTTCCGCTTTCAAACGGTTAATTTCTCGCGCCATATCAAACAGCACTGAGTAAGCTTCTGGGGTGTTGAAATCATCATCCATAGCGGCTTTAAAGCGCTCTACAAATGCTTCTCCACCTTCAGCTGCCACAGACAAATCTAAACCGCGCAGTGACGTGTATAAACGCTCAACCGCAGAGCGTGCCTGCTTGAGGTTTTCTTCACTGTAATTTAGTTGGCTACGGTAGTGACCTGACATCAAGAAGTAACGCACGGTTTCAGCATCGTAATGACCCAAAACATCACGAATAGTAAAGAAGTTCCCCAGCGACTTTGACATCTTTTCGCGGTCAACCATCACCATGCCACTGTGCATCCAAGTATTCACATATTGTGTGTCATGGGCGCAGCAAGACTGCGCGATTTCGTTTTCATGGTGTGGGAAAGTGAGATCTGAACCGCCGCCGTGAATATCGAAATGGTTACCCAAGATTGCTGAGTTCATTGCAGAACATTCAATGTGCCAACCTGGACGACCTGCGCCCCATGGTGACTCCCATGTAGGTTCACCCGGCTTTGACATTTTCCACAAAACGAAATCAAGTGGGCTCTTTTTCGCTTCTTCAATGTTAACGCGTGCGCCAGCTTGCAGCTGATCCAAATCTTGGCGAGACAGCTTGCCGTAATCGTCAAACTTCGCGACTTCAAACAGCACATCGCCATTTGAGGCAACGTATGCGAAACCACGTTCAATAAGACGTTCAACCAACTCGATAATTTCAGCAATGAATTCTGTCGCGCGCGGTTCAACATCTGGGCGCATCATGTTCAATGCATCAAAGTCAGCGTGCATTTCGCCAATCAAACGGTTTGTCAGCGAATCACAGCTTTCACCGTTTTCAGCGGCACGTTTAATGATCTTGTCGTCAATATCAGTGATATTACGAACAAACTTCAGGTCATAACCCGAAAAACGCAAGTAACGCGATACCACATCAAAGGAAACAAACGTACGACCATGACCAATGTGACACAAATCGTAGATGGTAACCCCACACACATACATGCCAACTTTGCCTGGCTCAATTGGTTTGAATTCTTCTTTTTTCTTCGTGAGGGAGTTGTAAATTTTCAACATGGCTGTCGGGTTACCCATTCCAGTAATTAACGTCATTTAATAACTGCATATTACACCTTTTCCTTTCATTTAAGGCAAGGCTATATACCTAAGCGATTTGAGGATGTTGAAATTCAGACCAATCTGCACTCACCTTCCCCTTCTGCGCGGTTTTTTCTGTCGCTATCGGTTGAATGTGGCGCTCGTTGGGATAGAATCATTCATCTAAAGCTAAATGCTCTTTTAAGGAACACAACATGGTTACGCTTCATACCAATTTTGGTGACATCAAAATCCAACTTAACGCAGAAAAAGCTCCGGCGACTGCAGAAAACTTCCTGCAATACTGCCGCGACGGTTTCTACAACGGCACTCTGTTCCACCGTGTTATTGATGGTTTCATGATCCAAGGCGGCGGCATGACCTCTGGCATGGAAGAAAAAGAATCACGTTCGCCAATCAAAAATGAAGCGAATAATGGTCTGAGCAACAAAATTGGTACGCTAGCAATGGCACGTACCATGGAACCGCATTCAGCGAGCTCGCAGTTCTTTATCAACGTGGGTAACAACACCTTCCTAGACCACAAATCTGAGTCAATGGACGGTTGGGGTTACTGCGTATTTGGTGAAGTGGTTGAAGGTATGGACGTAGTCAACAAGATCAAAGATGTCGCAACTGGAAACTGGGGCTACGTACACCAAGATGTGCCTGTTGAAGAAGTAATGATCAACAGCGTAACCATCGAAGAATAAGGTGGCAATGGGCAGTGGCTTTGGCCTCTGCCCTTTATATTTATGACCGTACTATTTATTGCAGACCTCCATCTTAGTCCAACACATCCAGACATTACCGATTGCTTCTTCCGTTTTATGGAACAAGAAGCGCCGTCTGCCAGCGCGCTCTATGTGCTTGGGGATTTATTCGAGTCATGGATAGGTGACGACGAAAATACGCCGCTACAATGTGATGTCGCCGACGCCTTTAAAGCGCTGAATGATAAAGGCGTGCCGATCTATTTCATTCACGGCAACCGCGATTTCATGATTGGAAAGCGCTTTGCAAAATCTGCTGGCATGACACTGCTTCCTGAACACCATGTCATTGACTTATTTGGTGAGCCAACGCTTATCATGCATGGTGATACGTTATGTATCCAAGATGAAGGCTACCAACGCTATCGCAAAAAAGTTCATAACAAGTTTGCCCAATGGTTGTTCCGTCGATTACCCCTATCAACACGACAAAAAATTGGTCTAAAGATCCGCTCTAGCAGCACGTCAAACAAGCAAATAAAACCACAAGACATCATGGATGTTGACTCAGATGAGGTCATCCGAGTCATGCAAGCCTATGGTGTAAAACAACTTATTCATGGGCATACCCACAGACCCAATATCCACAATTTGTCACTCGGGACTGATCTCGCTCAACGAATTGTACTTGGTGATTGGTACACTCAAGGCTCCGTACTTTCTTGCACCTCCGAAGGTTGCACCCTAGAAACGCGAAAGTTCGGAAAATAAGCGATAAGAATATCAATGGTTGCTGACACATTAGGATTGAAAAGTACTCTCCGCTTAATTATTTTTCATCACGAAATATCAGTCTTAACTCACCCTCTCAAATCTGAGAATTGATATACACTTAGTTTTACACTCTTTATTTACAGGTACCGTGGCTTTCTATGAGTTTGAACCTTGCAAGACAAGCGATCTATGACGCTCAAAAGCACCTTGTCGCTTACGAGTTTTTGTTTCGAGATGGACTTCGAGACGCGTTTCCTTGCATTGATGCTCACATTGCCACACAAAGCATACTCGACGATCTCTTTTTGGAAGGGAATCTGACAGATGAAGCGATTTCTAATGGCCTGCCCTGCTTTGTGAATTTTTGCTACAACAGTTTACTCAGTGACATTGCACTGCAGTACCCTGCACAAAACCTTGTTATCGAGGTGCTCGAAGACTGCACCGCAGACAACGCATTATATGAAAAACTCGTCGATTTAAAGGCTAAGGGATACCGCATCGCGCTCGATGATTTTATCCCTTCCAATGACTGGATTCCTTTTCTGGCACTTGCCGATATCATCAAAATCGATTTTCGCGCGCTATCATTAGATTCCATTACCCAGTTTGTTCAAGACTATGGTGAAGCGTTCAATTTTCAGCTCCTGGCAGAGAAAATTGAAACTCAAGAAGAATATCAATTTGCACGTAAGCTCGGGTTTGACCTGTTCCAAGGGTATCAACTCAGTAAGCCTGAGCGACTTGAATACCCATTTGTTGCGTGACTTAAGCAAAACAGTTCCAGATACTGTCTGCTGATGAAACAAAGAAGGAGCCTACTGGCTCCTTCTTTGTTTCATCTTGTTGTGTAGCGACGTTGCGTTTTCTACTGCTGTTTTAGAGTACGTAAAGGCTATTTCATTGTCGGCATGACAAAATCTGCATCGGCACGAATACCCGTTGGCCATCTCGCGGTAATCGCCTTACGGCGGGTGTAGAAACGCACACCATCAGGGCCGTGCATGTGAAGCGGGCCAAAGAGCGATCGCTTCCAACCGCCAAAACTATGAAAAGCCATGGGCACAGGAATAGGTACATTCACGCCGACCATGCCTACTTGAATTTCATGGCAGAACTGCCTTGCTGCATCACCATTTTGCGTAAAAATAGCCGTACCATTGCCGAACTCATGCTCATTGATGAGTTTTACGGCTGCGGCATAGTCCGGAACACGCACGATTGCGAGTACGGGGCCAAAGATCTCGTCGCGATAAATCGTCATGTCTTCTGTGACGTTATCAAATAAGCATCCACCCAAGAAGAAGCCATCTCCGCCTTCAGGTGTCACTCCACGACCATCAACCACGAGCGTTGCACCTTCAGCGACACCCGTCGCCACATAGCCTTCCACTTTTTTTAGGTGTTCTGCCGTCACCAAAGGTCCCATTTCCATCCCTTCAATAACGCCATTCCCGACTCGAAGCTCTTTCACTTTCGGTGCCAGTTTTTCGATCAAGGTGTCCGCAACATGGCCAACAGCGACAGCGACAGAAATCGCCATACAACGCTCTCCCGCAGAACCATACGCTGCGCCCATTAGCGCGGCAACCGTCTGGTCAAGATCGGCATCTGGCATCACCACCATGTGGTTTTTTGCACCGCCCAATGCTTGAACGCGTTTGCCGTGTGCAGACGCCGTGCTGTAGATATATTCTGCAATCGGTGTTGAACCCACAAAGCTTACCGCTTGCACATCTGGATGAGTCAGCAATACATCTACCGCTTCTTTATCACCGTTCACGACGTTAAAGACGCCATCTGGTAATCCGGCTTCGGTCAATAGCTCTGCTATACGCAACGTGGAACTTGGATCTTTCTCCGATGGCTTCATCACGAAAGTATTTCCACACGCGATAGCAATGGGAAACATCCACATCGGCACCATGATCGGAAAGTTGAACGGCGAAATCCCTGTTACCACACCCAGTGGCTGATTAAGCGACCAGGCATCAATGCCAGAACCAATCTGCTCTGTCATCTCACCTTTCAGAAGGTGCGGGATACCACAGGCGAACTCAACCACTTCCAAACCACGAGTCAGCTCACCTTTCGCATCATCAAGCACTTTTCCATGCTCTTTTGTGATTAGCGCTGCCAGTTCATCGATGTGTTCTTCTACCAGCGCTTTAAACTTGAACAGCACGCGAGCACGACGAAGCGGTGATGTTTCCGACCATGTTGGAAATGCCGCTTTTGCCGACGCGATAGCGGACTCTGTTTCAGACACCGAGGCTAACGAGACTTCTCCAGACACCTTTCCAGTCGCAGGGTTAAACAAGGATTGTTTTCTCTCGCTTGCCGCTGTGTATTTACCATCAATGTAATGTGTTACAGACATATCCATATATTCCTTTATTAACTCATAACGCGTTTTTGATGGCGCGTTCCAGCGTGCTTACCATCTGATCAATATGTTTGGATTCCAAAATCAACGGTGGAGACATGGCAATAATATCGCCAGATCCGCGCACCAGCACACCATCGTAGAAACAGCGAGTAAAGACATCGTAGCCTCTCTTGCCGACTCCTTTATCACCAGGTGCGAGTTGAATACCGGCAATCAGTCCGGTGTTTCTTACATCAATCACATTGGAGTGGCTGGCAAGCGAGTGCACAGCGTCCTCCCACTCGGTTTCCATTTCCCTTGCATGTTCAAACAGCTTTTCGTCTCGATAAATGTTCAACGACGCCAGTGCTGCTGCTGATGCGACAGGGTGCCCTGAATAGGTATAACCATGAAAGAACTCGATCGTATCTTCAGGCGCTTGCATACACGCGTCATAAATACGCTCACTCACCAACACTGCGCCCATTGGGATAGCGCCGTTGGTCAAGGCTTTTGCTGTAGTAATCATGTCGGGAGTGACATCCCAACGTTGCGCGGCGAAAGCATCACCGACGCGACCAAAGCCTGTGATCACTTCATCAAAAATGAGCAAAATGTCATGCTTCAGGGTGATTTCACGAAGACGTTTCAAATAACCTACTGGCGGCAACACCACTCCGCCCGAGCCTGACATGGGTTCGACAATAACAGCGGCGATATTCTCTGCACCATGAAGAGCAATGAGTTGCTCTAGGGCGTCCGCTTTTTCAATACCGTGCTCTGGTAATCCTTTTGAAAACGCATTTCTCTGCATGTCTAAGGTGTGGGGTAAATGCGCCACACTCGGTAAGAGTTGTCCGTTAAACGCTTTGCGATTATTCACCATACCGCCGACAGAAATTCCGCCAAATCCCGTACCGTGATAGCCCAACTCACGACCGATCAGCATGGTTCGATTGGCATGACCTCGAGCGCGCTGATAAGCCAATGCAATTTTGAGGGCGGTATCACCGGCTTCAGACCCAGAGTTCGCAAAAAAAACGCGGTTAAGATCGCCTGGCGCCATTTCAGCTAAACGTTCTGCTAATTCAAAAGGCAATGGGTGTCCCATCTGAAACGTCGGTGCATAATCCAACTCAGTGATTTGACGACTCACCGCTTCAGAAATTTCACGTCGACTATGCCCAGCGTTACAACACCAAAGCCCAGCAGTCGCATCAAGAACAGAGTTCCCCTCAATGTCCTCGTAATACATTCCTTTAGCTTTCACGAGTAAACGTGGCGTCTCTTTGTATTGACGATTTGCGGTGAAAGGCATCCAGAAATTATCCAGCGTGACGCCCTCTTTGTGTGGTTTTTGCACTGCCATAGTCAAGTATCCTTCCATGCCGTCATTCTTGTTAATGAGTTGTTGCTAGGTGCGCATCATTTGCAATACTATGTCAAATATAACGAACAGTAAATGGCTTATGTTCAATATAAAAACAATTATTGCTGCTATTTGTAAAATATTTTGAAATAGGGCACAGTGACAAAATATCGGCATTTAACACGGACTAAGGGGCAGATATGACTTCTCGCACGTCACGTCAAGACTGGGAATTATTCGCAGATTCACTGGCAATCAAAGGGCAAGCATTTATCAACGGCGAACACACTGACGCCGTATCGGGCGATACGTTTTCATGTATCAGCCCTATCGACGGCCGAACTCTTACCCAGGTCGCGAGTTGCGATCTGGCAGATGCAAATATTGCCGTCGCCAACGCCCGCGCCACATTTGAATCTGGTTCATGGGCGCATTTACCTCCAGCAGAACGTAAAAAGGTTGTTATTCGCTTTGCTGAACTTATCGAAGAAAATGGCGATGAGTTAGCCCTTCTAGAAACGCTGGATATGGGTAAGCCTATCCGTTATTCCAAAGCCGTTGACGTCAATGGCGCTGCACGTGCTATTCGCTGGTCAGGTGAAGCGGTAGACAAGATCTACGATGAGCTAGCCCCAACGCCTCACAATGAAATCGGTATGATCACCCGCGAACCTATTGGTGTTGTTGCCGCTATCGTTCCGTGGAATTTCCCTATGCTCATGGCATGCTGGAAGCTCGGCCCTGCTTTAGCGTCGGGTAATTCAGTGATATTAAAACCATCGGAAAAATCGCCGCTAACCGCGATTAAGTTAGGGGAACTTGCGCTAGAAGCAGGCATGCCCAAAGGCGTATTGAACGTATTACCCGGTTATGGTCACACCGTAGGCAAAGCACTCGCCCTTCACATGGATGTCGATACGTTAGTGTTTACTGGCTCGACAAAAATCGCCAAGCAATTGATGATTTACGCGGGCGAATCCAACATGAAACGCGTTTGGCTCGAAGCAGGCGGTAAGAGCCCAAACATTGTCTTTGCGGATGCACCGAACCTTGATGTGGCTGCAGCTTCAGCGGCCTCTGCCATTGCTTTCAACCAAGGGGAAGTGTGCACAGCGGGTTCTCGCTTGTTGGTGGAAGCGTCCATTAAAGATGCCTTCGTTGCGAAGGTCGTTGAACAACTCAAAGACTGGCAACCCGGTCACCCTCTCGACCCGCAGACGCAAGTCGGCGCAGTGGTCGATCAGCAACAACTTGATACCGTTTTAGGTTACATCGAAAAAGGTACACAAAGTGGTGCAACCATGGTCTGCGGCGGACGTCGAGTCATGCCCGATACTGGCGGTTTGTTCGTTGAGCCCACGGTGTTTGACAATGTGAACAATGAAATGCCTATCGCTCGGGAAGAAATTTTCGGCCCTGTGCTGTCAGTCATTACCTTTGACACCCCAGAGCAAGCTGTCGCCATCGCTAACGATACTGATTATGGTCTTGCCGCCGCGGTATGGACATCAGACATCTCCAAAGCGCACAAAACCGCCAAAGCCCTCCGCACTGGCATGGTGTGGATTAACCACTACGATGGTGGCGACATGACCGCACCGTTTGGCGGGTATAAACAATCCGGTAACGGACGTGATAAGTCGCTGCATGCGTTTGAAAAATACACTGAAGTCAAAGCAACATGGATTGCCTTGTAGTATCAGCGACACACCGATAACCACACTCCAATAAAAAACGGGCGGTGATATTCACTGCCCGTTTTTCTATATGCTTGAAAACTCAGTTCTTAATCTGCCAACGCCGTCGTGATCACAATCTTACTTTCCAAGGTTTTATGCACTGGGCATTTATCCGCGATTTCCAACAAACGCTGACGTTCTTCTTCTGTCAAATCACCCACCAGCTCTATCGTGCGTGCTAATACTTCTACTTTCGAATGTTCTTCATCGCAGTGCTCGCAATCCGCGCCATGTTGGCGGCTATGTGACAGCGTGACTTTCACATCATCCAAGGCGAGTTTTTTGCGATTTGCATACATGCGAATAGTCATGGATGTACAAGCACCCAGCCCAGCAAGCAAATGTTCGTAAGGATCAGGCCCGAGGTTATCGCCACCGAAATCAATGGGTTCATCAGCAAACCATTGATGATGATCAGTCTGAATAGTGCGCGTGAAGGCTTTATTGTGTTCACTCACCAACACCTCGCCACGTGTCACACCCGCCTCAGCCTCTTTGATGGGCGACGCTTTATCAATATAGCGCTGAGACCACGCGGCAATTAATTCTGCCACATATTGCGCGTCATCTTTGTTGGTCAACAAATGGTCTGCTGTATCTAACGTGACGAAGCTTTTCGGGTGTTTCGCACGTGTGTAGATTTTCTCGGCTTCCTTAATCAACACAATGCTGTCGATTGGCGAGTGCATCACTAACAAAGGAACACGCAAGTTTTCGATGTCATCATTCTCAGCGCGGATGTCATCAAGGAATTGCTTTTTGATGGTAAATGGACGACCTGCTAGGCTCACCTCTGCTTGACCTTCTGCATCAATATTTTCTACGTGCGCAGAAAATTGCTTTGATACATGCTCCGCATCGGCGGGGGCGCCAACGGTAGCAACTGCCGCAATTTCTGGGATCCGGTGTGCTGCTGACAACACTGCACGCCCACCAAGGCTATGACCAATCAACAGTAATGGCGCTTCATAATTATCACGCAAGAAATCAGCCGCAGCCACGAGATCATCAACGTTCGATGAAAAATTGGTGTTTTCAAAGTCCCCATCACTGCCACCAAGGCCCGTGAAATCAAATCGAAAAACGGCAAAACCAATGTTGACCAAGGCACGTGAAATACGAGAAGCCGCAGCGACATCCTTACCACAAGTGAAACAATGCGCGAACAAGGCGTAGCCACGTACATTCTGTTCAGGGGTTTCCAGCAACCCAGCAAGCTCTAACCCGCCACTCTTGAAGGTCACCTTATTACGTTTTCCAGCCATTCTTCTCTCCTGATTAACATGCGCCCAGCAAAAGTACCGTTTCTACATCCGTTAGAAAAAGTAATGCAGCGTTTTACCGACACAATCTGACAATGTGTATTTTTAGATTACTCGGATAGTTAATAGACCGGAAAACGAGAAAAGTATGACAACGCGTCTCAAACTTATTTTTGAGACGCTAAGTCGCTGAATTTGTTATTTAAAGAAATCAAGAACCGTACCGCTACTTGCGTCACTGAAGCACTTCTTTGATTCGATGATAGGTCATACCGATAGCGAGCAAAGGTGAGCGAAGCAACGGCCCGCCGGGGAATGTCATGTGTTTTACTTTCGCAAACACATCAAAGCGTTCAGCCGTACCAGAAATCGCCTCAGCAATCACTTTGCCAGCCATGTGCGTTGCGTTGACACCATGACCAGAATAGGCCTGAGCGTAAAAGATATTGGGCGCATCTGGCAGTCGCCCGATTTGGGGAAGACGGTTCGCACCAATGCCGATCATGCCCCCCCATTCAAAGTCGATTTTAACGCCCTTGAGTTGCGGAAAAACACGTTCTAAATTTGGAAGCAAAGCGGCAGTGATGTCTTTTGGATCCTTCCCTGAGTAGGTACAGAGCCCGCCAAACAATAACCGGTTGTCGCCGGAAAGATGATAATAATCCAGCGCCATACTCAAATCAGCAAACGCCATGTTTTTTGGAATAATGCTTTGAACTTGCTCGTCCGTTAACGGCTCGGTAGCAATGATATAGCTACCTGCGGGTAAGACTTTTCCACCAACATACGGCTCAAGTTTATGGCCGATGTAGGCGTTGCCCGCCAACAGAACATACTGGCAGCTTACTTGCCCTTTATCCGTTTTAACTAAAGGCTTGGTTCCCTTAACAATTTCTACCGCTGGGCTATCTTCAAACAATTGAACGCCCAAACTCGCTGCCACCGCAGCTTCACCTGTGGCCAAATTAAGGGGATGCAGATGACCACTTCCCATGTCCAGCATGCCACCAATATATCGCTCAGAGCCAATCACATCCGACAAAGACTCCTTACTAAGCATGCGAATCTCATGCTCATAACCCGCATTTTTCAAGCTGTCGAAATCTTCTTCAAGCTCTTTCATGTGGGCTGGTTTTAATGCGAGATCGCAATAACCCATGGTGAGATCACAATCGATATTGAATGTATCGACCCGATCTTTAACGATCTCAACAGCCTCGATGCCCATTCGATTAATGGCATCAACGCCCTCTTTGCCTATTTGTTGGGTAAACTGCTCAACGCCATGTCCAATACCGCGAATTAGCTCGCCACCGTTTCGACCTGACGCCCCCCATCCAATTTTATTGGCTTCCAACACCACCACAGAATACCCACGTAAGGCGAGTTCAATCGCACTGTTTACCCCGCTAAATCCCCCACCAACAATGCAGATGTCTGCTGTCACCGATTCAGTCAGTTCAGGGTAGCGCTGGCTATATTTAGCGGTTGCCGCGTAATAGGATTGCGTATGCGCAAGTTTTGATGATGTAGAACCCATGATCAGCACCAGTGTAAAATATAATTAACAAAGATTAACGTATTCACTACAGCAAGGTGAAGCGGAAAATATACATTTTAAGCGTTTCATTTGTAATCTTCTGGCTCAGATCACTCATTGATATTCATATGAGATTAGGCGTCAAATATGAAGCCCCCTCCCTTAGCCAAACAATCCAACCTCAAGCTCACCCATCCCAATCCGATGAATATTTTTTACATTATGACGATATCATCACAAAATACTTGATTCCCACAGCCTACCAAGTAGGATCGCACGTTCGAAATCTATTACAGTAATAAAACATCTTACTGAGTCAAAGGAGAGTGGGACATTGGATATTGGTGCAAACCTCAAAGCCGTTCGTAAAAACCGTGGATTATCTCAGCGTGAGTTAGCCAAACGTGCAGGCGTAACAAACAGCACCATTTCAATGATTGAGAAAAACAGTGTCAGCCCTTCCGTAAGTTCTCTCAAAAAAGTGTTGTCTGGCATCCCAATGTCTCTCGTCGAGTTTTTCTCGACCGATATCAGTCAAAACGAGGCTGCACCCGTGATTTATCGCCAAGAAGATCTGCTTGAGATCGGTTCTAATGGCGTTTCAATGAAAGTGATCGGCAAAGCTTTCCCTAATCGCGCCCTATCTATCTTGTCCGAGATTTATCCGCCCGGCACTAATTCAGGCGACGACATGCTTCAGCACGACGGTGAAGAAGCGGGGCTTGTGATTGAAGGACAATTAGAACTCACTGTTGGCGATGATATCTATGTACTTGAAGTTGGAGACAGTTATTACTTCGACAGTAACCGCCCTCACCGCTTCGCCAATCCGTTTGATAAAGAGTGCCGGATCTTCAGTGCGACAACGCCAGCAAATTTCTAGATTTTAGAATCAACAAAGCGCCCTAGCACTGACATGGGCGCTTCGTGTTTAAACCGCTATAGTCTTATATCCCAAATTTATCCCGTACGGTGTAATACCACGCGCCCAGCGCGGAGAAAGGCACACTCAACATATGTCCGCCAGGGAAAGGAAGATGTGGCAAGCTTGCAAATGCATCAAACCTTTCTGCCTGACCGCGCATCATTTCTGACATCAAGCGTCCTGCCAAATGGGTGTACGTGACACCGTGTCCACTACAGCCTTGCGAATAGTAAATATTGCTACCCACACGCCCCACCTGTGGTAATCGCGACAAGGTCATTAAAAAATTACCCGTCCAGCGGTAGTCGATCTTCACTTGGCTTAACTGAGGAAACGTGTTGAGCATTTTAGGACGAATGATGGCATCAATATCCGCCGGATCTCGCGCACCATAAACCACGCCTCCACCATAGATCAGACGCTTATCGCCAGATAACCGGAAATAATCCAGTAAGTAATTACAATCTTCCACACAGTAGTCTTGTGGCAGCAAACTCTGGGCCTGCGAGTCAGTCAATGGATCCGTCGCTACCACCTGCGTGCCACATGGCATCGACTTTGCGCGAAGCTCTGGCATCAAGCCGCCCAAATAGGCGTTGCCTGCCACAATTAAAAATGACGCCGTCACAGATCCTTTATCGGTAAATACTTTGACGGGTTCGCCACGTTCAATACGAATCGCCGCGGAGTGCTCATAGATTTTGCCACCTAAGCTTTCAACGGCTGCCGCTTCACCTAACGCTAGATTAAGGGGGTGGATATGGCCCCCTGATTTATCAAGCAAACCACCCACATAGTTCTGCGTATCGACGACACTGCGAATCTCTGTTGTATCCAGCATTTCCAATTGGTCGTTACCATGACGTTCCCACAGCGCTTTTTGGTGTTCCAACTCGCGCATCTGTTTGATGTTCAGCGCTGCAAATACACCTCCGTTTTTCAAATCACATTGGATGTTGTATTTATCAATCCGATCACGAATGATTTTGCCGCCTTCAAACGCCATTTCACCAAACAATTTGGCCTTTTCCGCACCCACCGTTTTCTCTATCACATCGATATCACGGCTGTAACTATTCACAATTTGTCCGCCATTGCGGCCTGAAGCGCCCCAACCCACTCTCGCCGCTTCCAACACAGTGACATTGAATCCCGCTTCCAGCAGGTGCAATGCAGAAGACAAACCGGTATAGCCAGCGCCGATAATGCATACATCAGTGATGACATCATCGGTTAAGACGTCTCTCTGCGCAGATACATTGGCAGACGCTGCATAATATGACGCAGTATGCTCTAACGGCGGATTTTGCATGAGTTGCGATGCTCCTTCTGAGCCAATTTGTTCCAACATGATGAAAGACTTCCCTTTGCTGCTCTGCTCTTAGCTGCTCTGGTCTTAGCTACTCAGATTTCATATTGAGCAGTGACATTTCTTCTTTCGATTTTCGCTCCGCTCGACGGGCGACATACCAAGAAAGAAAAGCAAACAAAGAGACAACCAAAATGATTAAGGTAGCGAGGGCATTGATCTTGGGTGACACACCAAGGCGAACTGAAGAAAACACCACCATTGGCAAGGTGGTTGACCCCGGCCCTGACACGAAACTCGCAATCACCAGATCATCCAGAGATAGACTAAAGCTCAGTAACCAACCCGCCACCAACGCAGGCGCTATCATGGGCACAGTGATCACAAAGAAGACTTTCAGCGGTGTTGCGCCTAAATCCATGCCCGCTTCTTCGATGGAAAAATCGAGCTCCCGCAATCGCGATGACACCACCACTGCCACATAAGCCGCACAGAATGTAGAGTGCGCAATCCACACGGTTGTCATGCCACGTTCTGCGGGCCAGCCAAACAGTTCTCCCATTTGTACGAACAAGAGCAACAAGGACAAACCGATGATCACATCTGGCATAACCAAAGGCGCTGTAATCATATTCGATAGGCTTAACCGCCCCCATGAGCGCTTAAATCGCGTCATCACAAAAGCTGCCAGTGTGCCAATAATCACGGCCATGGTGGAGCTATAAAACGCGATGCGAAGGCTCGTCCAAACGGCTTGCAGGATCTGCTCATCTTTAAACAGTTCTGCATACCACTTTGGTGAAAAACCACCCCAAACCGTCACGAGCTTGGAGGCATTGAAGGAGTAGATCACCAAGATCAACATGGGCAGATAAAGGAACAACAAACCAACCCAGAGCATGACAGTCGAAAATTGCCAACGTTTCATCGGTCTGCCTCCATGTCTTTGGATTGATAGTGATGGAACAAGGTGATCGGGATGATCAACAGTAACAGCATCACTATTGCCAGTGCCGACGCCACAGGCCAATCACGGTTGTTAAAGAATTCCTGCCACAGCACCTTACCTATCATCAAGGTTTCAGGGCCACCAAGAAGTTCGGGGATCACGAACTCACCGACCACCGGAATAAACACCAACATAGAGCCGGCAATTATGCCGCCTTTAGACAGCGGTAAGGTCACGTTCCAGAAGGTATTGAAATTGCGAGAACCAAGATCAGACGCGGCTTCCAACAAGCTACCGTCAAGCTTTACCAAAGTGGCATAGAGTGGCAGCACCATGAAGGGCAAATAGGTATAAACAATGCCGATATACACTGCAACATTGGTGTTGAGGATTTGGATAGGGTCGCTGATCACGCCCAGCCAAATCAAAGAACTGTTGATGATCCCAGTGTTACTGAGCAGCCCCATCCATGCATACACTCGAATCAAAAACGATGTCCATGAAGGCAGCATGATCAGTAATAACAGCAAGGTTTGCATTCGCGCGGGAGCGCGCGCAATGGCATAAGCCATCGGATAGCCGAGAAACAAGCAGCCTAACGTCGAGAAGAACGCAATCTTCAGAGAGCTAAGATAAGCGAGGTAATACAAGTCATCGTCAAGAATACGAATGTAATTCTCAAGGTTGATGGCAATCTCGAGCATTTCATCGGCGTACTGCATGATGGCTTCATACGGCGGAATCGCAATGGCTGCCGTTGAAAAACTGATTTTTAAAACGATGGCAAACGGCAGCGCAAAAAACAGCAATAGCCAAAAGAACGGGAAGCCCATGGTGAAATGACGACCCTTTGGGAAAAGGACACGTGACTTATGTGTCGCGGCACCTTTCGTGCCATTTTGTGAGGGGGAGGTGGAATTCGTCATACACGCAATACCACCCCACTGGTGGCCTCCCAGCTAATGAAGACTTCATCGTCCCATGTGGGTCTGTCTTGTCGGCGAGTAATGTTTGCCATACTGCACATAACAATCTTGTTAGACGGCAATTTGACGTAATACACCGATGTCCCGCCCAAATAGGCAATATCATGCACAGTGCCTTTCGCCCAATTGTACTGATCATCCGGTTTATACCGCCCGATCAATGCTTTTTCTGGGCGAACCGCGAGCCAAACCTTTTTGTCTTCTAGGTTAGTGGCAACACCATAACCAACAAACATCGGCTGCGGCGTTTCTTGTGATTCAATGATGCAGTGATCCGCCTCATCCGTCACAATCTCCCCTTCGAACAAATTCACCGAACCAATAAATTCAGCAATCATTCGGCTGTTCGGGCTTTCATAAATGTCGGTCGGTGTACCTGTTTGTGCTATCCACCCTTCGTGCATGATGGATATACGCCCAGCCATGGTCATGGCTTCTTCTTGGTCGTGTGTCACCATCACACAGGTCACGCCAACCCGCTCCAGAATCTCCACCACTTCCAATTGCATTTGGGTTCGCAGTTTCTTATCTAGGGCACCCATTGGCTCATCAAGAAGCAGTAATTTTGGCCTTTTGGCGAGCGAACGCGCTAAAGCCACTCGCTGGCGTTGACCACCGGAAAGCTGGTGTGGTTTTCGGTTCGCAAAGGCTTCCATACGCACCAGACGAAGCATTTCTTCGACGTGAACTTTGATCTCATCTTTCTTCATCTTGTCTTGCTTGAGTCCAAACGCAATATTCTGCGCCACCGTCATGTGCGGAAACAGTGCGTAAGACTGAAACATCATATTGATCGGGCGTTCATAGGGAGGAATATCCGTGATGTCCTCACCATCAAGATAAATGCGCCCGCTCGACGGCTTTTCGAAGCCGGCCAGCATTCGCAGCAGGGTCGATTTCCCCGAGCCAGATCCACCAAGCAACGAGAAAATCTCGCCGCGATCAATGGTCAGTGACACATCATCAACAGCACGAACATCGCCAAATAATTTGCTGACGCGATCTATTTTCAATAGCGGATCTTGTTTCGCCGCTCCCTGCTCCGCGCTTGGTTGCTGGTTACTTGGTTGCGGATTACTGGTCGTCATGAGACCTCCTACTTACTGCTGCATTCGCCGACATTTGCTCTGAAAGAAGTACCGTCCAACATTCGTTTCAACATTACCTAAGCAATCAAACTCAATGGGTGGTACTCCTCAGAGCGATACATCCAGCGGAACAATACATCCGGTAGAGCAAAATGCCGCGCGGAGTCTATGCAGATGCACGGCGTAAAGCATGCGACAAGACGTCGCTATTGCCCCGTCTTCATACGGGTCCAAATGCGCGTTCGTACGCGGTTGATTTTCAAAGGAAGGACTTCAGAAATGAACAGTCTATCCATCACTTCTGGCGTTGGATAAATTGACGGATTCTCCAAGATCTCTTTTTCAATCAGATCATTGGATGCGGGATTCGGGTTGGCATACACCACGTAATCAGTAATAGGGGCTATCACTTCTGGGCGTAATAAGTAGTTCATGAAGGTTAGTGCATTTTTGGCATTCTTCGCATCGGCGGGGATTGCCATCATGTCGAACCAAAGCTGGGCACCTTCGCTCGGAATGGCGTAGTCGATAACTTGCCCATTCCCTGCTTCATCCGCACGGTCTGCCGCTTGGAAAATATCGCCTGAGAAGCCATAAGCTAAACAGATATCACCATTCGCAAGGTCTGTGATGTAACGAGAAGAGTGGAAATAGGTGACGTAAGGGCGGATTTCTGCGAGCGCCTCACCGACGGCTTTGTAATCTTTCTTGTTGGTTGAGTTTGGATCTTTACCTAAATACTGCAGTACTTGCGGCATCACTTCGTCTGCCGAATCGACCACGGCAATCCCACAATCTTTTAGCTTGGCTGCGTATTTTGGATCTAAAAGCAGATCCAATTTATTTTCAGGTAACGGCCCACCCAAAGCGGCTTTCACCTTCTCTACGTTGTAACCAATGCCATTGGTTCCCCAAAGGTAAGGGATCGCATATTGGTTACCTGGATCTGCCATTTCTAGGCGTTTCATCATGGCTGGATCAAGGTTGCCGTTGTTGGTCAGAAGCGCTTTATCCAGCTTTTGGAAAGCACCTGCTTGAATCTGTTTAGCGAGGAAGTTACTGGAAGGAACCACTAAGTCATAGCCAGAGTTTCCTGATAGCAACTTGGCTTCGAGTACGTCATTGCTGTCATACACATCGTAGGTGACTTTGATGCCCGTTTCTTTTTCAAAATTCTCAATCGTATCTTCGGCGATGTAATCGCTCCAGTTGTAAATGCGAAGAATTTCTTCTGCTTGTACGCTTGTCGACAACATCAGTCCTGATGATACCAACAGCCCTGCAAAGGTCATTACTGTGGTCTTATTTCTAGTAGCCATTTTCATGTGTACTCCTTAGGGTCCTTTCCGTTTAGGAGAGAAAGCGCACTGCCACACTTTTTCTCCCCACCAGATCTATCCAATCTGGCGTGATGGTTTGCATACACAAAAGTGCACGCATCAAGATCATCCTTTCTATATAACGCTACACCGCGCCAAGCGCTTGAAGTTGCTCGAAGGTGAGATCCAAGGCCAAACGTGCTTTTTCCACAAGTTCATCCACTTCCGAATGTGAGATGACAAGGGGTGGGCTGATGATCATGGTGTCGCCGCAAGCCCGCATAATTAGGCCATTCTCGACACTTTTGTCTCGGCAGATCCCACCTATACCGACAGATTCATCGAACCGAGCACGGGTTGCTTTATCTTTCACCAACTCAATGGCTGCGACTAAACCAAGGCCACGCGCCTCTCCCACCAATGGGTGATCAGCCAGTGTTTGCCATTTAGTCTGCAAATACGGCCCAATGTCCTCTTTGACATATTGAACCAAGTGCTTCTCTTTCATTACGTGAAGATTTTCTAGCGCGACGGCAGCAGCAACAGGGTGTCCTGAATAGGTATACCCATGATTAAACTCGCCACCTTTTTCTTCAAAGGTATGTGCAACTCGATCGCTGACGATCACGCCGCCCATAGGGATATACCCCGACGTCATGCCTTTGGCGATCGGCATAAAATCAGGTTTGATACCAAAGTGCTGGCTGCCAAACCATTCACCCGTTCGACCAAAACCACAGATCACTTCATCGGCGATCATCAAAATGTCGTACTTGGCGAGAATTCGATTTATTTCAGGCCAATACGTTGAAGGAGGGATCACAACGCCGCCTGCGCCTTGAAAAGGTTCCGCGATAAAGGCGGCGACTTTGTCTTCACCTAGTTCGAGAATGGCTTTTTCAAGTTCTTGCGCTGCTTGAATACCAAACTCTTCAGGAGAAAGATCGCCCCCTTCACCAAACCAATACGGTTGAGGGATATGATGAATTCCAGGAATCGGTAAGCCGCCTTGTTGGTGCATCGCTTTCATTCCGCCAAGGCTTGCACCCGCAACCGTCGAGCCGTGATAGCCGTTATGACGGCCAATAATAGTGAACTTTTCAGGCTGGCCTTTAACGGTCCAATAGTGACGAACCATTCGCAGCACCGTATCATTTGATTCAGAACCCGACCCAGTAAAGAACACCTGATTCATATGGTCGGGTGCCAAGTCGGCAATCTCTTTGGCAAGCTCCACCACGGGTGGATGTGCACATTGGAAAAAACTGTTGTAGTAAGGAAGTTCCAGCATTTGTTGATAGGCAGCATCTGCTAGTCGTTGCTCACCGTAACCAATATTGGTGCACCAAAGCCCAGCCATACCATCTAGAATACGGTTACCTTCACTGTCCCAAATATACACGCCTTGCGCACGCACAATCATTCGTGCGCCTTTCTCTCTAAGCGTTTTTGAATCGCTAAACGGGTGTAAATAGTGCGCGTTATCCAGCGCTTGCAATGTCTCAGTACTTTGTTGTCCGACGTGTGTCATCACGACCTCCACATCCTTGTCAATGAATTGAATACCAACCTAGCAGGCGGCCTTCCCTACGCTGTTGTTATTACACCGTCAACAACAGGAATTCGCGCTCCCAAGAGCTAATGACGCGTTTGAAGTTTTCCTGCTCTTTACGCTTCACTGCGATGTAGCCTTTAGCAAAGGCATCGCCTAAATACTCAGAAACCTCATCACAGTTCTCCATGCCTTCAAGCGCACTTTCAAGGGTATATGGCAACACAGGACTGCGAATTTCATAGTTACGACCTTGTGCTGGGGGGGTTGGTTTGAGCTCTTTTATCATGCCGATGTAGCCACACAGCAAACTCGCTGCGATCGCCAAATAGCTGTTTGCATCCGCGCCCGGAAGGCGGTTTTCAACACGACGGTTTTGCGGTGAACAACTTGGCACACGTAAACCACAGGTACGGTTTTCTTCTCCCCACTCCACATTCACTGGTGCGGAAGTATCAGGAAGAAAACGGCGGAATGAATTCACATTGGGTGCAAACAAAGGAAGCATTTGAGGAATGAACTGCTGTAACCCTGCGATGTGTCCATGGAACAAGGACGAGCTGGTACCATCTTCACTGGTAAACACGTTCTTACCCGTTTTGACATCCAGAATGCTCTGGTGCAAATGCATGGCACTGCCCGGCTCATCAGTAATCGGCTTGGACATAAAGGTGGCGACCACATTGTGCTTGAGCGCGGCTTCCCTAAGCGTGCGCTTGAAGACGAAAACCTGATCAGCAAGTACCAATGGATCGCCGTGACGGAAATTGATTTCCATCTGAGCGACACCTTCTTCGTGGATCAAAGTATCAATCGACAATCCCTGAGTCTCACACCACTCATACATGTCTTCAAATAACGGATCAAACTCGTTAGCTGCATCAATAGAAAACGACTGACGCCCTGTTTCAACACGCCCGGAGCGCCCAATTGGCGGCTCTAGTGGCAAATCAGGATCGGCACTTCGCGCAGTGAGGTAAAACTCCATTTCTGGCGCCACCACAGGTTTCCAATTTTTATCTTCGTAGAGCTTGAGTACTTTTTTAAGAACATTTCGAGGCGTTAGGTCAATGGGATTACCCATTTTGTCGAAGGTGTCATGAATGATTTGTGCTGTTTTTTCAATCGTCCAAGGCAGCAAGTACACTGCGTCTTCATCTGGCTTACAAATGAAGTCGATATCGGCCTCATCCAACAGCGCGTAGTAAATGTCATCATCAACATAGTCACCGGTCACAGTTTGAAGCAATACGCTCTCCGGCAGGCGCATCTCACCCTCACTGATGAACTTATCAACTGGTGCGATTTTTCCTCGTGCAATCCCCGAAAGATCACCAACGACACACTCTACCTCTGTGATTTCATTGTCTTTTAACCATTTTTTAAGCTTGCTCATAGTCTTTCTCACGCGATTTCGCTCTTCTTCTGCAGGCATCCCCGAATACTTCGAAGATAGCTGAATAAAAAGGATTTTTTGTGACCATCCACTCAGGATGCCACTGAACCCCTAATGCGAAATTTTTAGCCTCTATGACAGAGAATGCCTCTATCAACCCATCTGGCGCAGTTGCTTCCGGTCGCAAACCCTTACCTAACTGATCAATTCCTTGAGTATGAACAGAATTGACGTCGGCAGAGGTGCGACCCCACGCCTCGCAGAGAAGGCCTCCGGGTTCGATCGTAACGGTATGAGAAAGGCCATATTGAATATCGACACTGGCCGTTTTGTCTTCACGGTGCTCTATAAAACCACCAACTTCATGAAGCTTTTGATGCAAGGAGCCCCCCATTACCACGTTCATTTCTTGAAACCCGCGGCAAATGGCCAGAACTGGCACGCCCATTTCCAGTGCTAACTTCATTAGCGGCAAAGTTGTGGCATCACGTTTAGGATCATGATCCGTCCCCGCATCGCTGGGGGTGCCATGATAATGATGAGGTTCTATGTTAGACGGTGACCCTGTAAACATAAGGCCATCTAGAGAGGAAAGAAGCTGCTTCATCGGCAACGCTTCACCTAAAGCAGGAATAATAAGTGGACAGCACCCGGCGCCATCAACGACAGCATTCACGTACTTCTCACCCGCAATATGAAAAGGGTGTAATCCTAACTGAGTGCTACACCCTGTCACGCCGACTAATGGAGAAATTGAACACCGCATAACCATCCTTTGCTCTTTCATTACCCCAAACTGAGGGATTAATAAATGGCCTGCCCCACCACTTACCACACTTACTGCGTTCGTTTTTTCACACGCTACACGTTAAAAATAAATTACGCAAGTGACCAAAGCAACAAAAACAAGCTATTTATTTATCATTTTATTAACATTGCTAATCACCTGATTTACCCGAGCTTATCGCATTGATTTGAAGGAGTAATATGTATTTTGTGACCTGTGACGCGGTTGACATTCTCATGCGTTTACTATTCACTCAATGGTAACCACATGAGTGGTTAATATAATTTACACTTAGGTAGGTGTTTAATGCGATATCAAACAGACAGGGAAATGTTCACGCCTAAAGATACAAATCTACCGGACGTTCAAGAGGCTATTCAGTTCCTCGAAGCCAACCCCGATATTGAATTTGTTGATTTGTTATTGCTTGATATGAACGGCATTGTGCGCGGTAAGCGCATAGAAAAAGACAAGCTACCAAAAGCCTACGAACAAGGTATTGCCTTACCTATCTCTATCTATGGAATGAACATTAAAGGTAACCCCGTCGAAGAAACTGGGTTGGGCCTAGAGATCGGTGAATCCGACGCAATTTGTTTTCCAGTGACCGGGTCGCTCACTCGTCAACCTTGGCAAAAGCGCCCTATAGCCCAAGTCATGCTCGAAATGTATGAGAAAAGTGATACGCCATTTTTTGGCGATCCACGAATGATTCTTCGCCGCGTATTACGCCAAATACAGGAACGAGGCTTCAACCCCGTATCAGCGTTCGAGCTAGAGTTCTATCTCATCGACAGTAAGTCACCTAATAAAGCGCCATTGCCACCTATCTCGCCGATTACAGGTAAGCGTCCTGAAAACACGCAGGTCTATTCATTGGATGATTTAGACGAATACGCCGATCTTCTTACCGACATTATCGACGCAGCACGAGAGCAAGGGCTACCCGCTGATACCATTGTTGCCGAATCAGCTCCGGGTCAATTCGAAATTAATCTCAAACACACCGATGACGCACTGGCTGCGTGCGACCATTCAATATTGCTCAAGCGCGTCATTAAGCAAGTCGCTCACGATCACGATCTCGACGTCACTTTCATGGCAAAGCCCTATGCCGATCAAGCAGGCAATGGGATGCATCTGCACATCAGTTTACTCGATGAACAAGGGCACAACGTTTTCCAGCCTGAAGAAGACGCTCAAGTTACCGATACGATGCGCTACGCTCTAGGTGGACTGCTTGAATTGATGCCACAGTATTTTTCTATCTTGTGTCCAAACATCAACTCGTACCGTCGTTTCAGTCCTGAATTTTATGTTCCAAACGCAGCAACATGGGGATTGGAAAATCGCACAACCGCGCTTCGCATTCCCGGTGATGTTCCCCAAGCCACAAGGATTGAACATCGCGTCGCAGGCACGGATGCAAACCCCTATTTAATGATGAGCGCATTTCTTGCATCGATCATGCATGGGATTGATAACAAGATTGAACCTTGCGACCCCATTGTCGGGAATGCTTATGATGTAGACACAACCCCCTTACCCACGAATCTTCGTGATGCTTTAAGGTCATTGTCATCTTCTGACGTGATGCGTCAGTTCCTTGGCACAGACTTCGTTGATGTGTTTGTTACCTGTAAAGAGAAAGAACTTGAGGAATTTGAACAACATATTACCAATTTGGAGTATGACTGGTACCTTCATGCCTTTTGATGGGAAATCATGCTGACACGGTCTTTGTGCTGTGTATTGATCATCTATGTTGACTCTTTCTGATTAGCCTTCGAAAATGAGCCGGATTTCATTAATTCGGTTCACTTTCATGACTGCAAAGCTCTCTACATTTTCCACCACCGCACCCTGCCCTTGTGCTAGCCAAAAGCCATATGGTGATTGCTGTGAGCCCATTCACCTTGATTACAGCAAGGCCGATCACCCAGAAAAGCTCATGCGCGCACGTTATAGCGCTCATGTGGTGGGTTTGGTGGACTTCGTCGTGGATACCTACCACACCTCATGCCACGCTGAAGCGCATCGCGATGCCATCGCTTCTTCAGTAAAAAGCAAATGGCAAATGCTTCAAGTTCTGTCGAGTTCTGTTGATGACAGTGGACGACAAGGTTTTGTCGAGTTCAAAGCGCATTATGTGGAAGATGGCACACCTTACTGCCTGCATGAAAAGTCGCGCTTTGTTGCTGAAGATAGAGATGGAGAAAGCTACTGGTATTACATCGACGGAGAATACCCAAAAGCTGACAAAGTGGGACGAAATGATCCGTGCCCATGCGGTAGCGGCAAAAAACACAAGAAGTGCTGTGGTTAAAAAACACTCAAGTCACATCAATTAGCGCCGATAACATAGGGGAACAAATCATGAGGATGAATGATGACTTGGTTCCCCAAATTAACAGAATCACCGCTCAAGAAAGTCGGCACGATCTTGAAACAAGATCAAACGAAATCGAATGCCGAGCGCGATATCGAAAATGACGAGCAAGAGGCATCGAACAGCGAAACCGCCAATAGCACAGACAAAAAGAAAAAAGACGGGTTACTTGATATTTACGTCTAGAGCTCGTTAAACACATAAGACTGCAAGAAAATTAAATTTATAAAACGAAGGCATCGCCCTGTAGCCATGAGGGTAGCGAGATTCACCCCTCAATAAGTGTTCTAAAAAAGAGTCATCTAACTGTCACCAAAGTGTCTTCCAAATGCGAGTCAACTCAGCATTTCTCGCCTTTCCCTATGAACCCCTTCCGTAAATGTAGAAATCCACAAATTACTTGTTGCAATATTTAATGAGTTTGTTAGTGTTGATGCCAAGTAAACGTTAAACCTATTTAGCACACAATTTGTGAAAATCGTGTTCTGGTTTACACAAATACGCAGACAAGGTAGTCAAGTAAACATGCAAAAATCGCTCATGACCATTCACCATCATCACCATCCTGAGTAGTCTTTCGGGAAGATTGGTTTCGACTGGAAGACAAGGATTAGGTTCTTCCAACGGTCATTGAAAGCGAACACAAGATTCAGACCCCCGGAAGCGAACCTTCCGGGGGTTTTTTACATTTTAGGATTTAAAATTGTGGCAACGTCTTCTAGAAGGAAGCGTTAAAGCCAAAGATACAGGGAATAGATCATGCAAACTGAACGTTTAAGAATCGCTATACAAAAGAAAGGCCGCCTAGCAAAAGAGTGCTTTGAGCTGCTAAAACGCTGTGGCGTTAAAATTAATGTTTCTGGCGATCGTCTTGTGGCGCACGCTGAAAACATGCCTATCGACCTATTGCTGGTGCGCGATGACGATATCCCAGGCCTCATCATGGATGGTGTGGTTGACCTCGGTGTTATCGGTGAAAACGAGCTAGAAGAAGTTCGCCTAGAACGCGTTAAAGTTGGCGAGCCAAGTGAATACAACAAGCTGCGTCGCCTAGACTTCGGTGGTTGTCGTTTATCTGTCGCTGTCGAAAAAGACCAAGACTACAACGGCCCTCAAGATCTCGCTGGCAAGCGCATTGCGACGACCTATCCAAACATCCTTAAATCTTACCTTGATAAGCAAGACGTTAAATTCAGCACCTGTATGTTGAACGGTTCAGTTGAAGTGGCACCACGCGCGGGACTTGCCGATGCCATCTGTGACTTGGTATCAACCGGTGCAACCCTAGAAGCAAACGGCCTGAAAGAGGCTGAAGTCATCTTCCGTTCAAAAGCCGTGCTTATCCAACGCACTGGCGAATTTGCTTCAGACAAAGTTGAACTTATTGAACGTCTTCTTACGCGTATTAACGGCGTGATTAAAGCGAAAGAATCCAAATACATCATGCTTCACGCACCGAGCGAAACGTTGGAAAAAATCGTTGAACTTCTACCGGGCGCAGAAGATCCAACCATCCTTCCATTGGCGCACGACAAACAGCGCGTAGCTGTACATCTTGTCAGCACAGAAAACCTGTTCTGGGAAACCATGGAAAAACTGAAGGACTTGGGTGCGAGCTCCATTCTGGTGCTGCCAATTGAGAAAATGATGGAGTAAGCCATGAAAACGGTGGTTTGGAAATCTCTCAGCGATGAACAACGCGATGCCTTGCTGGAACGCCCAGCAATCAGCGACAGCGCATCTATCACTGATGCTGTTACTAGCGTGCTTCGCGACGTACGTGAAGGTGGCGATGCAGCGCTTAAAGCCCTTACCGAAAAATTCGATAAGGTTGTGCCTGAATCCATCCGTGTTAGCCAAAGCGACATTGACAGTGCCGAAGATCGTTTAGGCGATGAAATCAAACAAGCACTGAAACAAGCCTACACAAATATTGCCTGTTTCCACAAAGCACAAAGAGCACAGCCACTGACGGTCGAAACCATGCCTGGTGTGGTCTGTGAATTGGTGACTCGCCCTATCAACCGTGTTGGTTTGTACATCCCTGGCGGTAGTGCACCCTTACCATCCACCGTATTGATGTTAGGTGTTCCTTCACAAATCGCTGGTTGTCGTAAAGTGGTGTTGAGCTCCCCGCCACCGATTGCAGACGAAATTCTGTATGTCGCGAAGCTTTGTGGAATCGACGAAGTGTATAACCTTGGCGGCGCACAAGCAGTGGCTGCGATGGCTTATGGCACAGAAACCGTCAGTAAAGTGGACAAAATTTTCGGCCCGGGCAACGCCTTTGTGACCGAAGCAAAACGCCAAGTCAGCAATGATTTCAAAGGCGCAGCCATTGATATGCCGGCAGGACCTTCTGAAGTGCTCGTGATTGCAGATGAAGAAGCGGATGCAGATTTTGTTGCCGCAGATTTGCTGAGCCAAGCAGAGCACGGTCCTGACTCACAAGTGGTACTGGTAACACCTTCTCCTGTATTAGCAGAGAAAGTGGCAGACGCTGTTCAGCGCCAACTAGAAACCTTGAGCCGCGCAGACATCGCCAGCAAAGCCCTTGGTTCTAGCTTGATTATCATTGCCGACAGTCTGCCGCAATGTATCGCTATTTCGAACAACTACGGCCCTGAGCACTTAATCGTGCAGACCAAAAATCCACGTGAATCACTGCCACTGCTTGATAATGCAGGCTCGATTTTCCTTGGCGCTTGGTCACCAGAGTCTGTGGGCGATTATGCGTCAGGCACCAACCACGTGCTGCCAACCTATGGTTTTACGCGTACCTATTCAAGTCTTGGACTTGCAGATTTTAGTAAACGTATGACCGTACAAGAGTTGTCAGCCGATGGCCTACAAGCACTGGCACCTACCGTGGTTGCCATGGCTAATGCTGAGGGGCTAGACGCACACAGAAATGCCGTCACGCTTCGCATTGAAAAACTCAACAAAGCTTAATTTTAGGGGTTGTTATGGATATTGAGAAGTTAGCCCGTAAGGACGTTCAAGCATTGACCCCTTACCTGTCTGCTCGCCGTTTGGGCGGACAAGGTGACGTTTGGCTAAACGCCAACGAATCACCGTTCAACAATGAATACGTGGTCAACGGAAATAGCCTAAACCGCTACAGCGAATGTCAGCCCGAGCCGCTGATTCGCGCTTACGCAGAGTATGCCGGTGTTCGACCAGACCAAGTGCTGACCTCTCGCGGTGCCGACGAGAGCATTGAACTGCTGATCCGCACCTTCTGTGAAGCCGGTGAAGATTCCATTCTGTTCTGCCCACCAACATACGGCATGTATTCCATCAGTGCAGAAACCTTCGGCGTTGTGCGCAAAACCGTGCCGTTGACAGAAGACTGGCAGCTCAATATGCCAGAAATAACGAAACAGATTGATGGCGTTAAATTGGTGTTCGTTTGTAGCCCAAACAACCCAACGGGCAACCTGCTGAACCGTGGCGACATCGAAGCATTGCTTGAGATGACCGCAGGTAAAGCGCTGGTGGTTGTCGATGAAGCGTATATCGATTTCTGCCCTGAAGCGTCGACGGTCGATCTTTTGGTGCGTTACCCGAACCTTGCGATTTTACGCACCATGTCGAAGGCCTTTGCCCTTGCAGGTCTTCGTTGTGGCTTCACACTGGCGAATACGCAAGTCATCCAACTGATGTTGAAAGTGATCGCGCCATACCCAGTGCCTGTGCCTGTGACAGAGATTGCTTGCCAAGCACTGTCCGAAGTGGGTCTAGCACGCATGAAATACCAAGTGCTTGACCTATGCGCCAACCGCGCATACCTGCAAGCAGGCCTTTCTATGCTGCCGGGTGTCCAGGTGTTTGACGGTTACGGTAACTATCTTTTAGTAAAATTTGAAGACGCGGAACTGCTGTTTACCGCCCTGTGGGATAACGGCATCATCCTAAGACGCTCACCAATTGAAGGCTGCATTCGCATTAGCGTCGGTAACCGAGAAGAGTGCGAAAAAACCCTGACCTTTATCCGCCAACAATTGGCGTGAAGCAGGAAGCAAAGGACGTATTGTTAAGGAAAGCAATGTGAAAGAAAAAATTCTCTTTATTGACCGCGATGGCACTTTGATTGTTGAGCCGCCTGTAGACTTCCAAGTCGACCGCCTCGACAAACTCAAGTTCGAACCTTTCGTGATCCCAGCACTTCTTGCGCTGCAAGATGCAGGCTACAAATTAGTGATGGTGACTAACCAAGACGGCTTAGGCACAGACAGTTACCCGCAAGCAGATTTCGATGCGCCACACAACATGATGATGGAGATTTTCGAATCTCAAGGCGTGAAGTTTGCTGATGTTCTGATTTGTCCGCACTTCGACCACGAAGACTGTAGCTGCCGCAAGCCTAAACTCGGCTTGGTGAAAGACTACCTGCAACAAGGCCGTGTTGATTTCAAAACCTCTGCTGTGATTGGCGATCGTCACACTGATATCCAACTGGCAGAGAACATGGCAATACGTGGTATTCAATACAACCCTGAAACCTTGGGATGGAAGCAAATCTTAAAAGATTTGACCACCAGCCCACGCGTCGCCTCTGTGACCCGTACCACCAAAGAAACCGACATCAACATCACGGTGAACTTGGATGAAACCGGTGGCAATAGCATCAGCACAGGTTTGGGTTTCTTCGACCACATGCTGGATCAAATCGCGACCCACGGCGGCTTCCAGATGAAAGTAGCTGTGGAGGGCGATCTACATATCGACGATCACCACACCGTTGAAGACACCGCATTGGCACTAGGCCAAGCGCTAAAAGAAGCGCTGGGTAACAAACGTGGCATCGGCCGTTTCGGTTTCAGCCTACCAATGGACGAGTGCTTGGCACAATGTGCGCTGGATTTGTCAGGTCGCCCTTACCTGAAATTTGAAGCCAGTTTCTCACAAGAGAAAGTCGGCGACCTTTCAACAGAAATGGTTGAGCACTTCTTCCGTTCATTGACGGATACCATGGCTTGCACGCTGCACCTGTCTTCAGATGGCGAAAACACGCACCACATCGTAGAGAGCTTGTTCAAAGCCTACGGTCGCACTCTGCGTCAGGCTATTCGTGTTGATGGCAATGAACTGCCAAGCAGCAAAGGCGTCCTCTAAGGAGAGAGAAATGAGCAAGATTGTCATTATCGATACCGGATGCGCCAACGTGAGCTCAGTGCGTTTTGCCATTGAGCGTTTGGGTTACGACGTGACCATCAGTCGTGACCCTGCGGTTGTTTTGGACGCAGACAAGCTGTTCTTGCCCGGTGTGGGCACAGCAACAGAGGCAATGAAAAATCTTGAAGAGCGCGACTTGATTGCGCTCGTTCAACAGGTAAAACAACCTCTGCTTGGCATTTGCCTTGGTATGCAACTTCTGGGGAATTCTTCCCAAGAAGGTAAGTCTGACGTGAGCTGTTTAGGCCATGTCCCAGCAAGTACCTCCTTGATGGAGACGGGCGATTTGCCTTTGCCTCACATGGGCTGGAACACAGTGACACCCGTGGATAACCATCCACTGTTTAAAGACATTCCAGAAAACAGCTATTTCTATTTTGTACATAGCTACGCGATGCCAGAAGGTGAATTCACCATCGGCCGTTGTGACTACGGCCATGCATTCAGTGCCGCAGTACAAAGTGGCAATTACTATGGCGTGCAATTCCACCCTGAGCGTTCAAGCAAAGCCGGTGCGCAGTTAATCAAAAACTTCTTGGAGATGTAATTAGGGATGATTATTCCAGCGTTAGATTTGATCGACGGACAAGTGGTTCGTCTTTATCAAGGTGACTACGGACAAGTTACCGAATACAAAGTGAACCCAAGCGAGCAATTCGCGCTGTACCACAAAGCAGGTGCAAACTGGCTTCACCTTGTTGATTTGACCGGTGCGAAAGACACGTCTGCGCGCCAAATCTCCATGATCAGCAGTTTAATTGAAAGCACCCCCGCTAACATCCAAATTGGTGGTGGCGTACGCAAAGAAAGCGATGTGGTTGAACTGCTTCGTGCAGGCGCAAAGCGCGTTGTTATTGGTTCAACTGCAGTGAAACAACCTGAAATTGTAAAAGGCTGGATGGAAAAATACGGCCCTGAGCAAATCGTGTTGGCACTGGACATCAACATTGATGACAACGGCAACCGCATTGTAGCAGTTTCAGGTTGGCAAGAAGATTCAGGCGTGACCATCGAAGCGCTGCTTGAAGACTTCTTGAAGGTTGGCTTAAAGCATGTGCTGTGTACTGACATCTCTCGCGACGGCACACTGGCAGGCTCGAACGTTGAACTCTACAAAGACCTTTGCGCCGCTTACCCAAGCGTTCAATTCCAATCATCCGGTGGCATCGGCTCGTTGGCAGACATTGAAGCCTTGAAAGGCTCTGGCGTGGCGGGTGTTATCGTCGGCCGGGCGCTGCTGGATGAGAAATTCACCGCTGAGGAGGCATTCGCATGCTGGCAAGAAGAATAATTCCGTGTCTTGATGTTCGTGATGGTCAAGTGGTGAAAGGCGTTCAATTCCGTAACCACGAAATCATCGGCGACATCGTGCCACTTGCAGCGCGTTACGCCGCTGAAGGCGCAGACGAATTGGTGTTTTACGATATCACTGCATCAAGCGATGGCCGTGTCGTCGACAAAAGCTGGGTGGCGCGTGTGGCTGAAGTCATCGACATTCCTTTCTGTGTGGCGGGCGGCATTAAAACTGCAGAAGACGCGAAGCGCATTCTGGAATTCGGTGCGGATAAAATCTCCATCAACTCTCCTGCTCTCGCTAATCCTGAACTGATCACAGAGCTTGCTGAAAAGTTTGGCGTGCAATGTATCGTTGTCGGTGTCGATTCGTATTTCGACAGTGAAACAGGAAAATATCAGGTATATCAATTTACTGGCGACGAAGCGCGCACCAAAGCAACAAAGTGGGAAACCCGAGATTGGGTGCAGGAAGTGCAAAAACGCGGTGCGGGCGAAATCGTGTTGAACATGATGAACCAAGACGGCGTGCGCAACGGTTACGACCTCGACCAACTCAACATGGTCCGTGAAGTGTGCCATGTACCACTTATCGCCTCTGGCGGTGCAGGTGAAATGGTTCACTTTAAAGATGCATTTGAAAAAGCCAACGTGGATGGCGCGTTAGCCGCCTCAGTTTTCCATAAACAAGTCATCAATATTGGTGATTTGAAACAATACCTAAAACAAGAAAATGTGGAGATTCGCTTATGAGCCAGACAGAAGGAAACGCAGCACTGGCTGAACGCATTAATTGGGACAAAGTTGATGGCCTCGTGCCTGCCGTTGTTCAAAATGCAAAGAGCGGTCAAATGCTTATGTTGGGTTACATGAACCAAGATGCCCTAGCGAAAACCCTAGAAACCGAGCAAGTGACGTTCTGGTCTCGCACCAAGGAGCGTCTTTGGACCAAAGGCGAAACCTCTGGCAACGTGCTGCAACTCAAGAACATCGACCTTGATTGCGACCAAGACACCCTGCTTGTGCAAGTCGACCCTATTGGCCCAACCTGCCACCTCGGCACAGAAAGCTGCTTCGGCGATGACGACGCAAACAAGCCTTCCTTGGTGTTTCTTCATCAATTGGAGCAGGTGTTGGCATCCCGTCGAGGATCCGATCCTTCTACATCTTACACTGCGTCGCTTTACGCTAAGGGTACCAAGCGTATTTCGCAGAAAGTGGGTGAAGAAGGCGTTGAAGTCGCGCTTGCAGCGACGTCGGGCGATAAGGAGGAATTAATCAATGAATCCGCAGACCTGATGTACCACTTGATGGTGCTTCTGCAAGACCAAGGTTTCTCACTAGAAGACGTGGCGAACAAGCTAAAAGAACGCCATAAATAAGCATCAGACGCATCGAATATCAGGGCAATCCATAGCGGGTTGCCCTTTTTTTACCCTGACAATCACGGTGTATGCATTTTTCTCCAACGAAATCCGACGCTATCAGTTAAAATTACTTTAAATACTGAGACTAATGCTTAAGGATTGAAATGTTTAACGGCAAGTCGATTTTGATCACCGGTGGAACCGGTTCCTTTGGAAAGAAATATACCCGCACTATCCTTGCTCGTTACAAGCCTAAGCGTCTTATCATTCTTTCGCGCGATGAACTCAAGCAATTTGAAATGCAGCAAGAGTTTAATGATCCCTGCATGCGCTACTTTATCGGCGATGTAAGAGACAGCGACAGAATGATGCAGGCCATGAATGGCGTGGATTTCGTGATTCATGCTGCCGCGTTGAAACAAGTGCCTGCTGCTGAATACAATCCGATGGAGTGTATTAAGACCAACGTTCATGGCGCAGAAAATATCATTCGTGCTGCGATAGCGAATAACGTTGCCAAAGTCATCGCGCTATCCACAGACAAAGCCGCCAGCCCAAATAACCTCTATGGCGCGACCAAGCTGTGTTCAGACAAACTGTTTGTTGCCGCCAACAACATGCGCGGGGAAAGCCAAACACAATTTGCGGTTGTTCGATACGGCAACGTCGTCGGCTCACGCGGTTCAGTCGTGCCGTTTTTCAAAAAGCTGGCAGCAGAAGGTGCAGAGTCTCTGCCTGTCACACACCCCGATATGACACGCTTTTGGATCACCTTGCAGCAAGGTGTCGATTTCGTGTTGAAGAACTTCTCTCGTATGCAAGGCGGTGAAATCTTCGTGCCGAAAATCCCCTCGGTTCGCCTCATCGATTTAGCCACCGCTTATGGTAACGGCTTGCCGATCAAAGAAGTGGGTATCAGACCGGGTGAGAAAATGCATGAAATCATGTGCCCAAGCGACGATTCTCACCTCACTTTAGAGTTTGATGACCACTACGTTATGCGCCCAACAATTAAGTTCTATTCCGCAGATTATGACTACTCCCACAACCCATTGGGAGAAACTGGTACGCCTGTTTCAGAAGGGTTCGAATACCACTCAGGCAGCAACCCGCAGTTTTTGAATGTTGAACAGATTTTGGAATTTGAGCAGCAGTCATGATCCCTTACGGTAAACAAACCATCAGCCAAGCCGACATTGATGCCGTTGTTGACGCGCTGTCGTCAGACTTCATCACCCAAGGTCCAAAGGTCGGTGAATTCGAACAGGCGGTTGCCAGCAAAGTCGGTGCGGCTTTTGGCGCGGCTGCGAACAGCGCCACGTCCAGCCTGCACTTGGCCTGCCTCGCGCTGGGACTGAGCGCTGGCAAGCGTTTGTGGACGTCACCGAACACCTTCGTCGCGTCTGCTAACTGTGGCTTATACTGCGGTGCAGAGGTCGATTTCGTTGATATTGACCCTGATACTTACAATTTGTGCCCGAAAAAGCTCGAAGAGAAACTGATTGCCGCTGAACACGCTAACCAACTTCCTGATGTGTTAGTTGCCGTGCACATGTGCGGACAAAGCTGCGACATGGCAGCCATTGGCCGTTTAGCGAAACAGTATAATTTTCGTGTGATTGAAGATGCCTCCCATGCCATTGGCGGAAAATACCACGACGAGTATGTCGGTAACTGCCGACACAGTGACATCACGGTATTCAGTTTCCATCCCGTAAAAATTGTCACCACTGCCGAAGGTGGTATGGCGGTGACCAACGACGCTGAGCTGGCAAAAGCCATGGAGAGCCTGCGCAGCCACGGGATCACCCGTGATCCCGCCGAGCTAAAAGATGTTAACCAAGGCGCTTGGTACTACGAGCAGCACGCGCTTGGATTCAATTACCGCATGACGGATTTGCAAGCCGCGCTAGGCGTGTCCCAATTAACCCGCCTTGATGAGTTTGTTGAACGACGCAATCAGCTTGCCCAGCGCTATAACGAGAAACTGGCCTCTCTGCCGCTTATCACACCGACATTACTTGGCAACTGCAAATCGGCATGGCATTTGTATGTGATTCAGCTTGCGGAACCTTCTTGCCGCCGCCGTGTGTTTGACACGATGCGCGAACAAGGCATTGGTGTGCATGTCCACTATATTCCCGTTCATACCCAGCCGTATTATCAAGCGTTGGGGTTTGATTGGGGGCAATTCCCCGTCGCCGAAGACTATTACCATGCGGCACTCAGTTTGCCTTTGTTCTTCGACATGACGGAAGACGAACAAGATCAGGTGGTTGCGACACTTTCAGAGGCGATCTCTGCTGCGCAAGACGCCAGATAAAAAGGACAATATGAACGTCTGTATTATCCCTGCCCGCGGTGGCAGCAAACGTATTCCGGGAAAAAACCTGAAGACCTTCATCGGTCAGCCTATTATCGCCTATGCCATTGATGTGGCGAAAAAGTCCGAATTATTCGACCGCATCATCGTCTCCACAGACAGCGATGAGATCGCCCGCGTCGCCCTAGCATTCGGCGCAGAAGTTCCCTTCGTTCGCCCTGCTGATATCGCCAACGACCATGCCACGACGCTAGATGTCATCAAACATGCGATTGAGTGGCTTGAAGACAATGACGAACGCGCCCTCAGCGCAGTGTGCTGTCTTTACGCGACCGTGCCATTTACTCGCCCGTCAGATCTTGAAGAGGGGTTGACCTTACTGGCTGAAAATGACACCCAATATACGTTTGCCAGCACGCGTTTTTCCTTCCCCATTCAGCGTAGTATTCGCATGAATCAAGAGGGTAACGTAGAGATGTTCTGGCCTGAGCATTTCTCCACCCGGTCACAAGATTTAGAGCCTGCGTTTCACGATGCGGGCATGTTCTATTGGGGCAAACCAAGCGCCTTTGTCTCGGGGCTACCCATTTTTGCTCCGCATTCTAAATCGGTTCAGATCCCGCACTTTCGTGTTCAGGATATCGATGAGCCCGATGATTGGGTGCGCGCCGAAATGCTTTACGAGATTCTCTCGCAACGAGGCGAGCTGTGAACGTTGTTATCCGTGTTGATGCCTCAAACCAAATTGGTACAGGCCATGTGATGCGCTGCTTGGTGCTGGCAAAAAAGCTCCTTGATCGCGGTCACACCGTCACCATATTAAGTCGAGAACTAAAGGGCAACCTGATTGATTATTGCCGTCAGCAAGGTATCGCCGTCATTGCGTTGCCAGCGATAGAAGAAATCGCCACTTCTGACCGTAATGACTACCAACATTGGTTGGGTGTAAGCCAAGAAGAAGACGCGAAACAGTGCCTATCGGCTCTCAAAGAAACGCCTTTTGATTGGGTAGTGTTCGATCACTATGCGCTGGATACCCAGTGGCAATCGTTGATGAAATGCCAAGGCGCAAAAATCTTCGCCATTGATGATCTCGCCAATCGTCAACATAATTGCGAGATTTTATTCGACCACAACCCTTGGCCTAACTTCGAACATCGTTACCACGCTTTGGTGCCTGCATCGTGTCAGCAACTGCTTGGTCCCAAATTCGCTTTGCTGCGCGACAGCTTTGCCTCGCTCAGAGAAACCCGAAAAGAAGACATCAAAAACCAAGTCATTGCGTTTTTCAGCGGCACAGATCCAACTGGCGAGTGCTTGAAACTTCTCTCGGCCTGCCAACAGATCCCCAACTTGCCCTTTCGAGTGGTACTGGTTTACGGCATGTCGAACCCAAGGGAAGCAGAGTTACTGGAGAAGCCGTTACCCGCTTTTGTCACCTTGGTAAAGAGCCTGCCCGACTTTGAAACCGAACTGGCGCATTCTCGCTATGCGTTTGGTGGTGCCGGGGTCAGTGCTATCGAACGCACCTGCTTGCGCTTACCAAGTACGCTGGTATCCGTGGCAGAGAACCAGCGGGAGATGGCTGAGCACCTCGCGAAGTCGGGGCTTTATCGTTACCTCGGTGTAAGCGATACAACCACACCAGCCTGCTACTCCAATGAACTTGATTGGTTAGCGGAACATTGGGATTCCTTGCCTTGGCGATCGCCTGAATCGGACATTGATGGTGACGGTGCGAACCGCGTGGTTGATGCGATGGAGGCTTTTTCATAATGCCGCAAGTTGCTTCAACGACAGTGTCTCTAAGACCCATGACCAAAACTGACCTCGATGTGGTTCGTCAGTGGCGAAACGCCCCTGAAACCCGCGAGAAAATGTTCACGACCCACGAGATCAAACCCGACGAACATGCAGCGTGGTTTGAACGCGTGCAGCGTGATGATACGAAGCGCTTTTACGTGGTGAGTATTGAAGGTACAGATATCGGTATGGTGTCGTTCACAGACATAAACCAAGAGAACGGGCGCGCTGAATGGGGATTCTACAAAGCCCCAAATGCGCGTGCAGGCGTCGGGCTTGTCATGCTGCATGCTGCCTTGAACCACGCTTTTGACACCTTGGGTCTAAAGCAAGTTGATAGCCGCGTGTTAGCCATCAATCCCAAAGTGCTGCACTTGCACAACAAACTCGGTTTTACCCAACTTGGCGAAGCCATTGCGTACGACGCAGACGAGAACGCCATTCCTTATGTCGATTTTGCATTAACCATCGACGCTTGGCATTCACGTAAGCCAAACATCAAAGAACAACGCCAATCCAACCCGCAGCAGAGCAAGACACTATGACGCAATTCATTACGATTGATGGGCGCAAGATTGGCCCAGACCAAAAGCCTTACATCATTGCTGAAATGTCTGCGAACCATAATGGCTCACTGGAACGCGCCTTTCAAACCTTAGCCATGGCGAAACACGCGGGGGCAGATGCGGTAAAAATGCAGTCTTACACTGCCGACACCATTACCTTGAACTGCGACGCAGAAGCATTTCAGATTCACGGCGGGTTATGGGATGGGCGCTCGCTTTATGATTTGTACCAAGAAGCGCATACCCCATTCGATTGGCACAAACCGCTGTTTGATAAAGCGCGTGAACTGGGCATTACGCTGTTTTCCTCCCCGTTCGATTTCACTGCCGTTGACTTGCTCGAAGACCTCAACGCACCTGCCTATAAAATCGCCTCGTTTGAAGCCATCGATTTGCCACTGATTCGCTACGTAGCGCAAACAGGCAAACCGATGATCATTTCAACGGGCATGGCTAACGATGAAGAAATCGCTGAAGCCGTTGCTACCGCAAAAGACAATGGATGCCAAGAATTGGTGTTGCTACATTGCATCAGCGCCTACCCTGCACCTGCATCGCAAAGCCATTTACGCACCATTCCAGATTTAACAGAACGTTTTGGTGTCATAGCAGGCCTTTCCGATCATACCCTCGGCACAACCGTGTCCGTCACGGCTGTTGCACTTGGGGCTTCGGTGATTGAAAAGCATGTCACCTTGAGCCGCAATGACCCTGGACCTGACTCAACCTTCTCGTTAGAGCCAGATGAACTCGCTACACTGTGCCGTGATACTGACACCGCATGGCAAGCGCTGGGACAAGCAGGTTATCAACTCAAAGACGCCGAAAAGGGTAACAAGCAGTTTCGTCGCTCGCTGTATGTCAGCCAGCCAATGAAAGCAGGCGACACCTTCACCGTAGATAACGTGCGCAGTGTCAGACCGGGCTTTGGCTTAGCGCCGAAATACTATGATGATGTTGTTGGCAAAACAGCTAAAACGGACATTCCGTTCGGTACCGCGCTTAACTGGGATTTGATTGATTGAGACCCACACCATACATCACTTAGCAAAAAGGCTTGCCGAAGCAAGCCTTTAACTCGTAACACGGTACATCAAGCATTACGACAACTTCGACCTAACGCTCTAGGCTTTTTGTTCATCCGTTGCCGATGTTTTCGTGGTTGACTCAGGTAAGTTCTGGACTTCTTCTAACCAAAGCTTGTGGTGCTGTTTCGCCCACGTTTCGTCGACATACCCTGTTGCCATGCCTTCAAGTGCACCTTCTGTACCGACTGTGCCGATATAGATGTGACCAAATGCGGCGGCCAGCAAACCCAAGGATGCGATGCCATGGATCACGTTGGCGATCTGCATGTCTGCGCGGGTTTGTCCAAAAATCGGAAAATCCATCACTAACCCAGTCACGCAAACCACTACGCCGACTGTTGCGAGCAACCAGAACCAGATTTTTTCACCGCCATTACAAAATCCCGCATCAGGGTGCTTACCGTTAGGTAAAATCCCACCACCTTGCTTAAACCATTCAATGTCGACCTTATTGATCATGTTGTTCTTGAACCATTTCACCAACATGCAAAGTAAGCCAAGAACGAACAAAGGCCCCAAGTAGTTATGCGATAGCTTCGCCGCGTAAATCAAGCTTCCCCAGATAGCATCTGGCGCGACAGGTTTAATGAAATGTCTACCGTACAAAAGAACAATGCCGGAGAACCCCAAGATCAAGAAATTGATCGCGGTAAACCAGTGCATAGCACGTTCAAATGGTGTCCATCGCTTTACCTTCTTACCGGAACGCTTGTCTGACAGTTCGATACGTCCCGCCCAGAGGTAAAACAGCAGCAAACTTAACGCAGACGCCCCAATGAAAATCAACCCAATAGGACTTACCCATTGATTTCTCACTTCACGCCAACGCTGTCCATCAACATTGATTAGCTGACCGGCTTCCGAACCATTAGCAACCGTAAACCCCTTTTCTCCAGACCGTACTTCTCGCCAAAACTCTGGCCCAGCCAATTGCACCATCTCTTTCTGTGGATCGGCTTTCTCAGCGGTTTCCGCAAACGACATGGGCACAGTGAAGGCAGCAATCACCATCAGCATGGCGAGCAATGTTCTAAACATATCTCCTCCTCGTGCTGCTGGATATTTCCAGCAGCTTTCCATGCTCATCAGCTTTTTGATGCGTCGTACGCAAGGTCGTTGCCGTTTGTCCAACCTGCACCTTTCGCGCCGCGTTCAACCACACGCTGACGGAAAACAGCAGATATTTTCTCTGCATCCCCCGCTAGCAATGCCTTGGTGGAACACATCTCTGCACAAAGAGGTAGTTTCCCTTCAGCAATGCGGTTAGCACCGTAAAGCTCTCGTTCTTTGGCAGAACCATCAGGTTCAGGACCGCCCGCACAGAAGGTACATTTATCCATTTTCCCACGCTCACCAAAGGCTGCGGTTTTCGGGAATTGTGGTGCACCAAATGGGCAGGCAAATAAGCAATATCCGCAACCAATACAGGTTTCTTTGTTGTGCAGGACAATGCCATCTTCGGTGCGATAAAAACAATCTGCCGGACATACCGCCATGCAAGGCGCATCGGCGCAATGCATGCAAGAGACAGAGATTGAGTTCTCGCCTTTTTCACCGTCATTTAGTGTGACGACTCGACGACGTTGAATACCCCAGGTAACCACCTCGGAGTTCGCGTTACTACAAGCGGTGACACACCCATTGCACTCAATGCAGCGTTTGGTATCACACATAAATTTCATATCGGCCATCGTGTATGCTCCCTATTACGCTGGAATGATCTTACAAAGGGTAACCTTGGTTTCCTGCATGACAGTCACCGGGTCATAACCATAGGTGGTTGCCGTGTTAGCGGACTCACCAATCACAAACGGCTCAGCACCTTCAGGATACTTATCGAGCAAGCTTTCCCCTTGATACACACCACCAAAGTGGAACGGCATGAATGCCAATCCTGCGTAGACGCGTGGTGTGATCATGGCTTTGACCTTGACTCGGCCTTTGTCCGCCCCTTCAACCCATACATCTTGCCCATCAACAATGCCGAGGTTGTTAGCATCAACAATGTTGATCTCAACGAACATTTCTTGCTGGAGCACTGCCAACCAAGGATTTGAACGCGTTTCTTCCCCCCCACCTTCATATTCGACCAAGCGGCCTGATGTCAGAATAATGGGGTAGTCTTTAGCCGCATCAATATCTTGAATAGACTTGTACAGGGTAGGAAGACGATAAATATCGGCTTTGTCATCCCACGTTGCATACTCAGGAAGTAGGTCGCGACGAGGCGTGTAAAGCGGTTCACGATGAAGTGGCACGCGATCTGGGAATGTCCATACAATCGCTCGTGCTTTCGCGTTACCGAAAGGCATACAACCATGATTGATGGCGACACGTTGAATACCGCCAGACAAATCGGTTTTCCAGTTTTTGCCTTCTGCAGCCACCTTCTCTTCAGCGGTCAAATCATCCCACCAGCCAAGCTGCTTGAGCATCTTATCGGTAAATTCTGGGTAACCGTCTTCAAGCTCACACCCTTTTGAATAGCTGTCGACAGCCAATAGGCTCTTACCTTCGTATTCCACACCAAAGCGCGCTCGGAAGTTACCTCCACCTCGAGCCACTTCTTTCGACGTATCGTAAAGAATATGTGTACCTGGGTGTTTCATTTCTGGCGTTCCCCAGCATGGCCAAGGCAGGCCATAGGTTTCACCGTTAACAGGGCCGCCCTGCGCTTCAAGTGTTGTGGTATTGAAGGTATGCCAATTTTTCTGGTGCTCTTTAATACGCTCCGGACTTTGGCCTGTATAACCTATAGTCCACATGCCCTTGTTGAACTCTCGAGTGATGTCTTCAACAACAGGCTCATCGTTTTTCACCTCAATGTTTTTAAACAATTGATCTGAAAAACCGAGCTTTTTCGATAGCAAGTACATGATGGTGTGATCGGGTTTAGAGTCGAACAGCGGTTCAATCACCTTGTCACGCCACTGCAAAGAGCGGTTAGAGGCAGTCACCGACCCAGTCGTTTCAAACTGTGTCGTTGCGGGGAGCAAATAGACGCCATTCTGACGATTGTTCATGACCGCAGCCACGGTTGGATAAGGGTCGACGATGACCATCAAATCCAATTTTTCCATCGCCTTACGCATTTCTGGTCCACGAGTCTGCGAGTTAACCGCATGCCCCCAGTAGAACATGGCGCGAATATTCGATTTCTGCGCGATCTTATCTTTGTCTTCCAGTACGCCATCTATCCAGCGAGACACAGGAATACCATTGCTGTTGATCGGTTTTGAACCGTTATATTCTGCAGGGTCAAAACGGTCTTGGACCCACTGATGATCAACGTCCCACACTTTCGACCAATGTTTCCATGCGCCATCAGAAAGACCGTAATAGCCCGGCAATGTATGAGAAAGCACGCCTAAATCAGTCGCGCCCTGCACGTTATCGTGACCGCGGAAGATATTCGCACCCCCACCAGACTTACCGATGTTACCCAGAGCTAATTCGAGCACACAGTAGGCGCGAGTATTGTTGTTCCCTGTGGTGTGCTGAGTCCCCCCCATACACCAAACCACACAACCGGGTCTGTTATCCGCGAGAATTTTCGCCGCCTGATACATATCATCGCGACCAACACCAGAGACACGCTCCACTTCTTCTGGCGGCCACTTGGCCACTTCCTCGCGAATCTCGTCGAGACCGAAAACACGCTGATGAATGTATTCTTTATCTTCCCAGCCGTTATCAAAAATATGCCACAACAAGCCCCAGATGAAGGCAATGTCAGTACCCGGACGCAATGAGACGTAATGGTCCCCTTTTGCAGCTGTGCGCGTGCGACGCGGATCAGCAACAACGATCTTACAACCGTTCTTCTCTTTCGCGATCAAGATATGCTGCATGGCGACAGGGTGAGCTTCCGCAGGATTAGAGCCAACAAAGAGCATCGACTTACAGTTATGCATGTCGTTAAAGGAGTTGGTCATGGCCCCGTAGCCCCACGTATTGGCTACCCCTGCCACTGTCGTGGAGTGACAAATTCGCGCTTGGTGGTCGACGTTGTTCGTGCCCCAAAGCGATGCCATTTTACGGAACATATAGGCTTGTTCATTGCTGTGCTTTGCAGATCCTAAGAAGTAGACCGCATCAGGGCCCGACTGCTCACGGATATCCAGCACTTGGTCACCGATTTCATTCAGTGCGGTGTCCCAGCTGATCTTTTGCCATTTGCCATCGACCAGTTTCATTGGGTATTTCAAGCGGCGTTCGCCATGACCATGTTCACGAAGAGCCGCCCCTTTGGCGCAATGTCCACCGAGGTTAAACGGGTGGTCAAACGCAGGCTCTTGCCCGGTCCACACTCCATCTTGCACTTCAGCATATACACCGCAGCCCACAGAGCAGTGTGAACAAATGGTTCGTTTTTGCTCAACCGGTTTACTTGGGTCAGCATCCTTTGCTGCCGCTTTTTTCATCATACCCGGTGCAAACATGCCTGCTGCGGCAATACCACCTGCAGTCGCCAAAGACGTGTTACGCATAAATGTACGGCGCGACACACCCAGCTGCTTTTCATCCTTAATGACCGAATCAGAGCGTTTGGTTAGTTTCATTGTCAAACTCCATCTTCACGCTGGGTTATAGAGAATCGTAGTAATCGCGAATATGTTGGGTTTCGCGATAACCTGATGCGTTCTTCTGCTCCGGTGCTTTCACCACGCTCTCTGCTTGAGCGGGTGCTGTTGCAACCGTTGCCACAGCACCTGCTGCGGCAGCCACACCCAGACCAGTCAGAAACTGACGCCGATTGGTGTTCTGCAGCTCTGTATCTTTTTGTTTTTCAGACATTGCTAGCTCCTTATTCTTTTTATGCCACGTCAGGTTGATGTAGGGCGTATCACCATGGACGTTGGGTAAAGCGAGTTTTTTCAATCATGAGAAATCGTTGTGCAAGCTCAGCGACAGCGGCATAAAACACCGATGCGTGAGCACGTTTCGTGTCTTCACACAGCCTTTCAAACCACGCAGCTATGTGTCGGTTAAAGAAATAAGCTTGTTCTGCTTCATTCGCTTCTTCCACCAGCATTGCCATCACTTCAAGCAACGCAGCAAAATGATCTTCAGGCTCTTTTGTCCCATCTTGGCGCTCGTACCCAAGTCGACGGAGATCTTCACGAAGCAACGCCAATGGCAGCTCCATTAACGAACCCGTTAAATACCAAGAGCCAAAAGGCACCACCTCACCGCGACCAACACCGATAAACATCAATTGATATTCATCGGCGGCTTGAGCGGGAGTCGTATTACTCGCGGTGAGCTTCAGCACCGACCAAGCCGCTGCCATCCCGGCAGGCTGCTCATCCCCTTCTGTTTCCAGTGTGGATAACCAATCCAGTGACTGTTCATCGGGTGCCTGTCGAAACAAATGCGCCAACAGGCCGTAGATGCTTTGGCGGATTTGATTGTCTTCGTTCGTCACGTCTTCGATTGCGATATCTTGCATGGCCATATCCGCCTCCTACACCTTCATCTGATTGTCTGGGTTATCAATCATGTCGGAGACGATGTCGCGCACACGACAGTCTTCACACATCGACAAGCGTTTGATGGCGTCGTCTTGGAAATGGCTGTGATTTCGTAATTTCTCAATGAGCATGTTAACCATAGAAACTGGGGCGAAAGGCTTACCACAACTGACACACTCAGCCGCCGGTTCTTCATGAATGATTTGACGTTGCTGACGCTCGTCAGCATCCCAGTTGTAGTTAGGGACCAACGAAATCACCGACTCAGGGCAGGCTTTCTCGCATAACCCGCACTGCACACAATCTTGTTCTCTAAACGTCATTCCTGGGCTATCTCCCATAGATTGCAGAGCATCGGTCGGGCACACCGCAACGCAGCCCATACACAATGTGCAATCAGAGGTAGCAATCTCAATACGTCCATACGGAGCGCCATTTGGTACTGCGCTGACGGTTGATGTAATGACGACATTGGACGCAAGAAGATCGAGCGCTTGGGCTAACTTGTCTCGCTTAGTGCCAAGCAGCTTTGCTTCATGCTCAAGTAACACGTCATCAAAGAGGTGCTGCTGAGTGAGGGACGCAAGAGGGGTAATTGAAATACGCTCTTCGGCGTGATTTAACGCATGAAGAAACGTAACCGCATTCGCCACCTCTTGTACTAACACTGCCTCCGTTTTAGCGGGTAGCAATGGAGAGGTTGCGAGCACTACCTGAGATGCACCATACGCCAGTGCGCTAAACCAAGTATCAATCCCGACAGAGGCTAGTTCTTCCAAGCGAACAGGAATAACGCGGCTTGGCAACTCTGCCAATTGCTGAGCAAGCTCCGTTTCAGAGGCTTCTGCGTAAAACAAAATAACGGGGGATTTTCCGCCTTGCTCACGGTATTGAGAGATGAGCTGGAAAACGAAATGTTGCGTGTTATCAGGATCGGGTAACGCGTAGCTGATGGCTTCTGTTGGGCATGCAGTCGCACAAGAGCCCATTCCCTGACAGAGATAAGGATTAATGGTGATCGCTTGCTCTACCGAGCTCAATGCATCAGCCGGGCATGCTTCGATGCAGCGCGTACACCCTTCGAGGCCACGAGCCGAATGGGCACATCGTTCTGTGTCCAAGCGAAAAAATTTAGGCTTATCGAATGTGCCAGTCATGTCCGCCAAGGCGTCACACGCATCAGCGACACTCACTAGACCACGCCCCACAGCATAGTAACCAAGCGGCGGCAATTCTGCAGGATGGAAACCGTTCGTTGATAGGTCGATAACCACATCAAATTGCGGTTTACCTTTCGCAATATTGGCGAGGTTTTGCTTCATCATTGTGTGTGTAATCAACACATCAAATGCCCCCAAAAAGCCGCTAATCTCGGCCTCTCGCGCATAGAAAAATGCCATACCTTCGGGCAGTTCAATAGATGTGTCGTCGGTACAGACCAGCACCAAGTTGTCCGCGACTTGATCGATATTCCCCAGAGAAGTTGAGTTAGTGTGTACTTGATAGGCAAATGCAGCCACATCGACACCATCACCAATGACCAAGGCTAAACCTCGGCTTGCAAAAGTGACCGTTGGTGGAATCAAATTCCCCAACGTTACCGTCGCGGTCAGTGCATGTTGCCTAGCACGGCCATCTGCGTCCGTTGTTATTTCAACGAGTTGATTCAATGTTGTTATATTGTTTTTTGTCGACATTGTCTTCTTTGCCTTCGTCTCGAATGCCATGGTAACTAACCGTCCTGGTTAGCACCTCGTGGACTGATTTCCTACATCGGCGTTATCAATGCGTTTTGATTAACTCAAGGCCATTGCCAATGTGGTAAGGCGTTGTCAGACAAGGGGTTAGCATATCCTTTGCCTGTGACCTCATTGATAGAGCAAGTAGTGAACCAGTTTTGAAGGAAATAAAATGACGAATAAGGAGTCAGGATCCGCCTGAATTATTATCCACATTATCTATTGGGACATTTTGTCCCGCATCATTGGACAATTTGTCCCCATTATCTCCATGGGTACTATTTGTCTCACCATGTTCGGAAGCCTTCTCAGAATCTTCTTGAGGAAGTTGCTCCTCCTCCATCACGGTTTGATGAGGATTGTGTTCAGCATCAAGCTGTTCAGAAGCGTCGTCGGGTAAATCGTCGACTTGCTCTTTCGTCCATTGACGCAAACTCGCTGCTACCTCAGCGGAAAGCGACGCTTTATTCGAGTAATCAAGATCGTAATCATTCATCCCATCCAGCACGTTATAAGCCTCGCTGTGAAACAACTTCCTCAGCGCTGCTTTTTTGATCTCCGCAGACACGCCCTTAACCAGAAAAGACGCAGCAGAATCCCCTTGCTTCAAACGTGCAACATCATCCATGTCCGGCATTGATATCGCTTCTTCTTGAGCGTCATCCATGTGATCACTGGAGGCTCGAACGTCAAGGGCGTCATGGCTGTCATCGCTAAGAACATCCGATGCATCATCCAAAGTGGTCACTACCATGTCTTTGCCCCGAACAACAGCTTGGTCACTCAACGGCAATTCGGCATTCAATTCACTGGATTCGCCTTCCGCAATCGCTTGTTTTCGCTTATTCCATCGGTGCAAAAAAGAATCAGTTGCCACTCGCCCTCCCCGCGCCACGACGCTTCTTCTTACGCACTTCTAGTAACTCACCGTGACGACCAATAAACGCTTCCATCCATGCTTGAATCGGCAGTGGCATCGGCTCAGAAAGCACCACGTAATCGCCATCCATAAAACTCGCTGCACAGGATTGTGCCGCGGTCACTTTCAGAGGTTTTAAGGATTCATCATCTTGAACGTCAAAGACAAAAAACAGGTGGGGGTCGCGAGAACTGAGGTTGAATCGGTAGTCGGTTCTCTCATCCTTATAAAGCTCTAGAGGCATAGAGATTTGGCTGTCGATTCGTTCTGCCTCTTCACGCGGCAGATGCAAGTTGGCGATCGACCAACGCTTGGTTTTCCAACGACCAACATCAACTTCTTGCGACACCAGATCAAATTGCATGAGCCAGTATTGAGGGTCTTTGATTGTTACAGGCACACATCACTCCTTGTCATGTCCGCAGCATATTCCAAACGTAGATTTAGCCGATGCTGCGCTTGCTGCTGTGGTTGCTATTTACCCAACAAAGCAAAACACATACCAGTCACAAAGGGTTGGAACAGGTTTTGCAAATAACCTATGGATTCAAGCATTCTCATTTTCAGTCACAAGGAACTCGGCTAGATGCCTCACCCAAAAATCATCACCACGCAATCAGAGATCCCCCAAACCATCGATGTCATGGTTCATGACGAGTATGGAGAAACCATGACCAAGCAAATCGCGTGCGAGCGAGCGTTAACGGTGTACCTCAATTGGCAGGAGATCGTGACGCTGATGACACTCGGTGCCCGCCCTGACATGTTGGTGTTAGGGTATTTGAAGAATCAGGGGTTGATTGAAGATGTCAGTGCGCTCGATTCCGTCATTATTGATTGGCAAACCCAATCAGCGGCTGTTGTCACAAGCGAACAGAACGAAGACATAGACGAAACCTTATCGAAGAAAACGGTGACCTCAGGGTGTGGTCAAGGCACCATGTTCGGTAACGTCATGAAGAAATTAGAAAACCTTCAGCTTCCTCGCCCACACATTAAACAATCTATGCTCTATGGCTTACTCGAAGCACTCACCCACCACAATGACACTTACAAAGCCGCAGGCGCCGTGCATGGCTGCGCCGTATGCAGAGATACAGAAATCCTTTCCTTTGTCGAAGACATTGGGAGACATAATGCCGTTGATACCTTGACGGGAGAGATGTGGCTTGAAGGCGAAACGGGGGGCGACAAAGTCTTTTATACGACGGGAAGACTGACCTCGGAGATGGTCATCAAGGTGGCGCAAATGGGAATTCCCGTGTTGCTGTCACGTTCCGGTATCACCCAAATGGGGCTCGATCTCGCCAAGCAGTTAGGCATTACTATGATTGCCCGCGCCAAAGGCCACCGCTTTCAGGTGTTTAACGGGGCTGAGAATATCGAATTTGATGTAAAAGGCGGTCGTGATGAGTGAGTTTCCGGCCTTTATGAATGCACGTCAGGTCGCAGAATACCTCGATCTGAACGAAAAGAAAGTTTATAGCCTTGCTAACGATGGCGTATTACCCGCCACCAAGGTCACTGGAAAATGGCTATTCCCTAAAAGCCTACTTGACCGTTGGTTGATTGAATCGAGCCACAACGGTGTCTTCAACGATCGCCTACTCATTGCAGGCTCTGATGACCCTTTGCTTCAGCACATTGTAAGCAAGATGGCGGCGGCTCTTGGCAGCACAGCACTGGTTGGCTATACCGCGACCGGCACCAAACAAGGCCTCGCGATGTTAGAAAAAGGTCACGTTGATATCTGCGCCATTCACTGGGGAAATGCAGAAGAAGCAAAACTGCGTCACCCAGCGTTGATTCAACAGTACTCTGGTCATAGAAATTGGGTGCTGCTTCACGCATTTGAACGTCAGCAAGGGCTGATCATGCGTTCTGAAATGCTCGAAAAACTCGAAGACCCACATCACTTTATCGACAATAAGTGGCGATGGGCAGGACGACAAGACGGCGCAGGAAGTGCGCGTGCTATGGATGAATGGCTATTTCGAAACGGAACAACCCGCGATCAACTGAATACCGTGGTTGAATGCCTGAGCGAGCGTGAACTTGGCTCCGCCATCGCCCGCGGTGCCGCTGACATTGGTTTTGGTAGCCAAAGTGGTGCTGGCGAATTTGGGTTAGCATTTCACCCTATCGCCAACGAGGCGTTTGAACTCGTCATCCCCAAAAACATCTACTTTCGCGCATTGGTTCAGCAACTAGTTCATCATTTGGATGACGTCGCGACTCTTAAGCAAAGTGAACAGTTTGGGGGCTATCACTTTGCGCATACTGGCAAACAAATGTGGGCTGCAGAGTAGGCTGACTTTACCGCTACTCCACAACGTTCAATGACGTGATTTCATCACCCATTTGGATTTTTTCACGCAAGTAAAGCGTGAATGTCGTACCCTCGCCCAATTGCGAATCCACTTTTATTTCCCCGCCCAAGCCACTGACGATACCTTGGGTGACTGCCAATCCAAGCCCTGTACCAGATCGACGCGTGGTGAAAAAGGGGTCAAATATTTTGGTCATGTTTTCATTTGCAATGCCACAGCCAAAATCTTGAATAGATATTTTAGCGCCTTGTATAACACCTCGAATATCTACCCAATCGTCAGATTTCACGATTAACTTACCTTTATCGTTCATAGCATGAACGCCATTCATCTGTAGGTTAACCAGCACCTGCAAAAGCTGATGACGGTTGATCTCCACACAACACTTGGCATTGAGTTCGGTCTCGATGTCGACATCTTGTTTTTTTGTGCCCGAACGCACTAGCACCACACTTTCTTCAATCACGGGATTCACATGTTGCCAAGTGACAGTATCTTGAACGCCCCCTTGGCGGCTGTATTGCAACAGGCTACGCGTGATATTTCGAATACGGTCGATTTGCGCCAGCACCGTGCTCATCTCCTCCGAAATAAGATCACTATGCTTACCCAGCTCATACTCCATCAACTCTATATTGCCCAAAATAACCGCGGTGGGGTTGTTTATTTCGTGCGCGATCCCGGCAGTCAACTCTCCCAGTGCTGCCAGTTTTTCGTTTAATAACAGCTTGTTTCGAGTTTGCTCTAGCAAGCTGATGTTGTGCTCTAGCTCTTCGGTTTTCTCATGCAAACTGGCTGTTCGTTGTTTAACTTTATCTTCCAGCTCTAAAGCACTTTGTCGAATCGCTTCATTTTGCTTTTTTAGCTGATCAAGCATGCTATCGAACTGTCGAGCGAGAATAGCCAGTTCGTGCTGAGGGTCTAAACCCAACTTGCCGATCCTCGCATCTTGTTCAAAGCGCATAAGATGAACCACACGGTGAATACGCTCAATAGGTCGGAATAAGTCTTTGGCACCGCGATAAACCAGTAGCCCTGAGATGAGAAGCGTTAGCAAAATCCCTACCCCAAGTTCAATGAGGTTGGTGAGATATCGACTGATCAGCGGCCATTCAAGGTAGCCGGTATAAAGCATGCCAATAACCGTATTGTTGAAGTCTCGGATGGGCTTATACGCAGAGATGTACCACGCATCATAAACGTATGCGCGATTAACCCACTCATCGCCATCAAGCAGCACAGTATTGCGCACTTCATCTGACACTCGCGTCCCAATGGCACGCCCAAAACGATTGTCACTGTCTAAGGGGACATTGGTACTCACACGGATATCATCCATGAACAGGGTGACGGTTCCCACGCTGGCCTCGGGCAGTTTTCCCGGAGGAAATACGAGGTCACGGATCCTATCTACCAAGACGGTACTGTTGTTGAGCAGTAACCCTCCATCCACAATCCATTCTAATCGTCCGTTTACATCGTAAAGAGGTAACAAGGTGCGACTAATTAAACCGCGTGATTCCTTGATGTTTTCCTGCAACAGCGGGATCTCAGCGCGGGCAGACATATCGGGGGAAATCGAGTCCAGTTCGATCGCAGACATCACTTGAAAAAATGTCTGCTCTTTGCCGTTCAAAATTCGTTGTCTCAAGCTTTGCGGCAATCGGTCAATATCACTGGCAGGATATACAGCAAGGAAGTCCACGCCATACTTATCTGCACGCGATTGCGCCCAACTCAATATCTTTTCCGGTTTGTCAGCTATTCGGGCAATTTGCGTTTGAAAGTCATATGAATCGGCGATGGCATGTAATTGGCTACGTTGTTCTCGTTGCAGTACTTCCATACTGTTGCTGGCGACAGCAAGGTCTGCTTTGACGCCTGACAAGGCATTTTTCCACGAATAAGCGACCGTCCAATACATGGTCAGTGCGATGAGTGCGAGTAACGTAATGATAATGGGCACGGATGTCAGCACCAACAGGCGGTAACGCACCATGGTTCGAAAACGCTGTCGCCACTTGTTAATCAAGTTCATCGCTGACTCCCTTCATCCCCCATCGCACCCAACAAGGGATAACCCTATTCATCAAGCCACTCTTTAAATTTTCGCTCCAAGGTTTTTCTCGCCACACCAAGTTGTCGTGCCGCCGCGGACTTGTTTCCCTCATGCGCACCAACAACTTTCTCAATGTGCGCCCGCTCCACCTCTTTTAAAGGCCAAACTAACGGATAACCCTCTTCGTGACGCTCCTGATCTAATTGCGTTTGATGCTCGTCTAAGTTGTCACTTATCGATAAGAGCGAGTCACCTTGCCAATGGCGAAGATCTGGCTTACCCAATAATATTGCTCGCTCGACGGTATTCTTCAGTTCTCGAATATTGCCCGGCCAATCGTAATATCGCATTGCGGCTAGCTCGTGCTCTGACCACACGACGGGTTTTAGCCCAAGATCCCGCGCCAACACATCGGAGAAGTGATTGAGAAGCAATCCGATATCATCAACACGCTCTCTCAGTGGTGGTAATTCCACTGATAACACATTCAAACGATAGAAAAGGTCTTTTCGGAAACGCCCTTCCCCGACCTCATCATGCAAATTTCGATTGGTCGCGGCGACAATACGCACGTCCACGCTGACTTCACGCTCAGCACCGACAGGACGAATGGTTTTTTGCTCTAACGTACGCAGCAAAGACGCCTGCATGGATAATGGCATCTCGCCAATTTCATCAAGAAACAAGGTGCCTTTGTCTGCCACTCTAAAAAGGCCATCTTTGTTTTTTCGCGCGCCAGTAAACGCGCCTGAAACATGCCCAAACAACTCACTTTCTAATAGCTCTGGCGCAATGGCTCCGCAGTTAAGCGGAACAAAAGGCCCCGAACGACCACTCATACCATGAAGTGCGCGCGCGACGAGTTCTTTACCTGTGCCCGATTCACCTTCAATTAATACCGCAGCGGGAGACGGCGCAAGGCGCGAGATAACTTCACGCATGGCGAGTGTTTTGGGCGCTTCGCCAATAATATCGATGGGAAACGAACGGGCGACATCACGTTGAAGCGCAATATTTTTACGCTCAATCATGCGTTTATCGAGACAACGTTGCACTGATTGCAGCATTTGCTCCAGATTGAAAGGCTTGAGAATGAAGTCTGAAGCGCCTGCTCGAAGCGCTTTAATGGCGGTTTCCAGTTCGGCATAACCCGTCATGAAAATAATGTCGCTACGACGCTCATCATCATCAAACGCTTCGTGCCAATCAATACCAGAACGTCCTGGCAAGTTAATGTCCACGATGAGTAAATCGAAGTGATTCCGCTTGCGCAGGGCTTCAGCCTCTTCCAAAGACGATGCGGTTTCAACCTGAGTGAGCTTTTTAGACAACGCTTTGTTCAAGATCGCTCGCATGCCGGGTTCGTCATCAACCACCAAGGCAGAGAAACCAAATTGCTGCAACGCATCCTTCATTTTATGAACATCCCTATTCGTTTCTTGCCTGCCATCATACATGGGACATTTTGACTCAGTCTATGAGACTCGCCACAGTTCAATGCATTGCACTCAGCTCTACAAGTCATCAGATAGTCAGAAATACTTTTAATTTTCAGTTAATTAAACCTATTGATGCACAGGCGGAAAATTTGGCATTTTTGTTGCTTAGTCTATATTTGCCCTCATTCATTGATGAGGTCATAAAATCAAAATAACCATCGTCAGGAAGACTAATGAACTCAATGAAAATAACTAAAATGTTCGCACTGGTTTCAATTCTACTTTCCGTTTCCGGAACTGTTAGCGCAGCAGAACTCGTTCGGCTGGCAACCACCACCAGCACCTATCACTCAGGCTTGCTGGATTTCCTCCTCCCTGAATTTAAAAAAGACACAGGCTACGACGTCCAAGTGCTCGCGGCTGGCACAGGTAAAGCCTTAAAAATGGGGGAGAATGGCGACGTGGATTTGGTGATGACTCATGCACCAAACGCAGAAGCCAAGTTCGTGGATAAAGGTTACGGCGTTCTTCCACGAGGACTCATGTATAACGATTTCGTACTTGTCGGCCCAGTCAGCGATCCTGCAAAGGTCAAAGGCATCAAAGATGTCACTGCCGCATTAGCAAAAGTGGCAGAAACGGACAGGCACTTTGTTTCACGAGGGGATGATTCCGGCACCCACAAAAAAGAACTCCTTCTTTGGCAGGCGGCTTCTGTTAAACCGGAATTTTCAGCCTACAAGGCCGTTGGTCAGGGAATGGGCCCCACCCTCACTATGGCGAATGAAATTCAAGGGTACACTCTCACCGATCGTGGTACTTGGCTGGCGTATCAAAGCAAGCTGGAACTTGGTGTTCTCGTTGAAGGCGACAAACGCTTATTCAACCCTTACCAAGTTATTCTGATCAACCCTAGCCGCTATCCAGACCTCAATTACCAAGGTGCAAAAGAGCTAAGTGATTGGCTGGTTAACCCAAAAGCGCAAGCCATGATTAATGATTTTAGAGTAAACGGTCAGCAACTGTTCGTGGCGGATGCAGGCTAATGGACATGCTGGAAACAACTCGACAAGCCGCCGCACTGCTATTTAGTGGTGATACCACGCTATGGGGCATTGTCGGGGTATCGTTTTCCGTGTCCCTTGTTGCGATTGGGTTGGTCATCGTGCCCGCCCTATTGCTTAGCTTTGCGCTCGCTTATTGGGAGATCCCCGGCAAGTGGATCATCTTGTCCATCGTGAACACGCTCCAGTCTGTTCCTACTGTGGTCATTGGGCTATTGCTTTATATGCTTTTGTCACGGGCAGGCCCTATGGGTGACTGGAAAATGCTATTCACACAAAAAGCGATGATATTGGGGCAAGTCCTCATCAGCTTACCGATTTTGGTGTCGATGATGCATGCAGCTTTTCAAAATAGTGACAAACGGGCATGGGAAACCGCCTACACCTTAGGCGCTTCTATTCCCCGAGCCATGATGACCTTAATGTGGGAGATTCGATTCCCTCTTCTTGCCGCTGTTATCACCGCTTTTAGCCGCATTATCACTGAAGTTGGCTGTTCAATGATGGTTGGCGGCAATATTCTCAATTACACCCGAAACATTCCCACCGCCATAGCGTTAGAAACATCAAAAGGCGCTTTTGCAGAGGGAGTCGCACTTGGCATGGTCCTGTTGTTGCTGGCTTTGACGATGAATTTCTTCATCAGCTTTGCCCGCGGAAACGGCCATTTACGGACATAATCAGGGGCAATGATGAGTCAAATTACATTGGAAGCCATCGACCTTTCTGTGAAATATAAGCATCGATTGCTGTTTCATATCCCCTCATTAAAGGTCTGCCCAGGGGATGCTATCTATTTATCCGGACAAAACGGTATCGGCAAAACCAGTTTGTTGAAAGTCATGGCCGGCATTCAAAAGCCAACCAAAGGTACACTGAATCTAAAACGTCCTTCATGGTTACAACGACTAGCAGGGTTTTCAGGTCAAAGTGGCGTGGTTTACATGCATCAAACCCCTTACCTTTTTGATGGTACAGTGGCTGAAAATGTCGCCTATGGCTTGATGGGCAAGCATTTCTGTCAAAGACGGCGACGTCAGCTTACAATGCAAGCCTTGCGCAAAATCGGGCTAGAAGCCTTAAGCCACGAACATATCTCCGTACTATCTGGCGGAGAGAAACAAAAGGTCGCCATGGCGCGCGCTTGGGCACTCAGCCCTTCAATCCTTCTGATGGACGAATCTTGCGCTAACCTAGATCCTGATGCCATTGATGCGCAAAAGCATATGATTGATGACTTGATAGAACGTGGCGCCAGTTTGGTGATCACTAGCCATCATCCCAACAAATTGACGGAATGCTGCAATCAACAATGGCGGATTGAAAATCAGCGTCTAATCCATAAACCTAAACTCAATATTATCGACAAGGACAATCATGCCTTCGCATCCTGACACCACTTGGGTCATTCTCGCTGGCGGCCAAGCTCGCCGCATGGGTGGCCAAGATAAGGGACTTGTGACCCTGAATCAGAAACCTTTGATTGATTACGTTCATCACAGACTGCAAGAGCAAGGTGCTGACATTGCGGTGAACGCTAACCGCAATCAAGAAATCTATCAGCAATATGGTCCAGTCTTTGGTGATGTATTGGAAGGCTTTCCTGGACCACTCGGCGGAATGCATGCTGCGATGTCACACCTTGATAGTGAATGGTTAGGCTTTGTGCCTTGTGATTGTCCCAACTTGCCACACAATCTGATTAAAAAAATGGTCTCTGCGATTAATGAAGAGACCGAGATTGTGGTTGCCCATGATGGCGAATCCGTTCAACCCGTCGTGACCATGATGAAGCGCGATATTTTTGAACGCCTCGATCGCTTTCTCGCTAACGGTGACCGAAAAATCGTGATGCTCTACGATCTTTGTACCACTCATTTTGTTGATTTCAGTGATGAGCATGATGCCTTCATCAACTTAAACACCCCGGATGAATTGGAGAAGTACGGAGCTATTTCATGAGCTTGTCCAACTGCTCACTGCCCATTTTAGGGTTTGCTGCGTTCAGTGGGACAGGTAAAACGACCCTGTTGGAAAAGCTCATTCCAGCCTTGGTCGAGAAAGGCATTCGCATTGCCATGGTCAAACACGCGCATCATGATTTTGATGTCGATAAACCGGGTAAAGACAGTTATCGCCTTCGCAAAGCAGGCGCAACGCAAATGCTCATCAGCTCTCGCTATCGCCACGCGTTAATGACGGAAACCCCTGATGACGAATGCACGCTCAATCAATTGCTTGGTCAACTTGACCAAAACAACGCTGATTTAGTGTTAGTAGAAGGTTTTAAGCATCAGGCTTTCCCCAAGATAGAACTTCACCGCTGGGCACTTGAAAAGCCTTGGCTTCACCCGGAAGATCCAAACATTGTGGCGATCGCTTGCGATGAGCCACCTTCTTCTGCACCCTCTTTCGCGCTTTCATCAACGTCCCTGCCCCGTCTAGACATCAATGACATTGGAAGTTTAGTGGGGTTTATTCATCGTTGGATGGAAAGCCATCACGCACAAACCGCCACGTGCGATTCTCTGTCGCCAACCATGCTGTCTATGGAAGATGGCAAAAGCCAAATCCTTGCCGCGATTTCGGTGTCTGAAAACACCGAAACATGCGGCCTTAGTGAACTGCCTAATCGCGTGTTCGCAGTAGATATCGTCGCGCCCGTCAACGTGCCTTCTTCTACCAACTCGGCAATGGATGGCTATGCCATTCGCAGTGACGATATTGAACGCGAAACCTATCGTCTCGTGGGTGAAGTGTTTGCAGGTCACCACTATGCTGAAAAACTCTCAGCAGGAGAATGTGTGCGTATTATGACTGGCGCGCCCGTTCCTGAAGGCGCAAATACGGTGATCATGCGTGAACAGGCAAGCAACGATAACGGAACAGTGTCTTTCGATACCGATAAAGGTGCTGTCCGTGCCGGGCAAAATGTGCGTCAAGCGGGTGAAGATCTTCGAAAAGGTTCGACGATTTTTCATGCCGGAAAGCGCATTGGAGCAGCAGAACTGGGAATGATGGCGTCGCTAGGTTTTGATAGCGCTGAAGTATTCAAACCGATAAAGGTTGCCCTATTTTCAACCGGTGATGAAGTACAAGCACCAGGTACACCAGCAAAATCTCACTGCATTTATGATGCGAACCGATACACGCTACGAGCCATGCTCACCAAACTCGGTTGCGAGATCCGCGATTTCGGCATCATTGAAGACACGGAAGCAGCACTGAACGACACACTCCTCGCTGCAACAAAGCAAGCCGACATGGTAATTTCGTCCGGCGGCGTATCTGTAGGCGATGCAGACTACATCAAAACCGTATTAAACCAACTGGGTGACATTAACTTCTGGCGCGTCAACATGCGCCCTGGCAGACCGCTCGCCTTCGGCACACTAGGCGATAAGCCTTTCTTTGGGCTACCAGGCAACCCTGTCGCAGTGATGGTGACGTTCTTACAGTTCGTTGAGCCGGCCATTCGTAAAATGCAAGGCGATGCATACTGGCAGCCTGAAACGCTATCCGCTGTTACACAAGAGCGTATCCGCTCGCGCCGCGGTCGCACTGAATATACACGTGGGATATACAGCATCAGCACCAATGGTCAGCTAGAAGTCAGATCTACGGGCTCACAGGGTTCGGGTATTTTGCGTTCAATGAGTGAGGCCAACTGCTTAATTGAAGTCGCACCGAATGTTGATAATGCGGAAGTGGGCGATCGCGTCTCCATCATTCCACTGGCATCTCGACTGTAATAGTTCACGCACAGCCATTGCTGACTCAGACACAAAAAAAGCGGCGATAATCGCCGCTTTTTTATTCTTTGTTTTGAAACTGAATATACCCAAACAACCTGTAGATGCTGGATTTCAGCTGCGCCTATTTACCCAACGCTTCTTTGTAATGTACGCGGCAAACAGACTCATAGCGGTCATTGCCGCCAATCACCACTTGATCACCATCGGCAATGGCGTTGCCATCAGCGTCAGTTCGAATAACCATGTTCGCTTTGCGTCCACAGTGACAAATAGTTTTAAGCTCAACCAATTTGTCTGCCCACGCCAGTAAGTATTTCGATCCTTCAAACAACTCACCAAGAAAGTCAGTGCGAAGGCCATAACACAATGCTGGAATGCGTAATTTATCGACCACTTCGGTAATTTGATGAACCTGTTCTTTCGTCAAAAACTGGCACTCGTCTACCAACAAACAATCGACTTTTTGATTGCTGTTGATGTCGCTCACTGCAGCAAAAATATTGTCTTCAGGTGAGAACAATTGCGCGTCGGCTTGAAGGCCAATACGTGAACTGACTTTACCCAGCCCATAGCGATCATCAATGGCAGCAGTGAAGATAAGCGGATTCATGCCACGCTCTTGGTAATTGAATGACGATTGCAGAAGTGTCGTCGACTTCCCTGCGTTCATTGCAGAGTAATAGAAATACAGCTGGGCCATTGGGCTCTCCCGAGAAAAAGACGCTGGCATGCTACCGAAAAAAGCGAAGGGCTAAAAGCGTTGCAAGCCGCGAAATGATACAAAAAAACCTCCCGACTGGGAGGTTTTTCGAATAGATGTTAAGCCAGCTTACCTGGGCGACGAGATAGCCAACCAAATAATACGCAAACCAATACAAACGCGCACATACCCGCCAGCAACGATATTGACAGCGAATCCGTGTAGCCTAAGACCAAGTAGGACAAGCCCGCCACCAAGGCAATAGCCAGTGCGTAAGGCAGTTGCGTAGATACGTGATCGATATGGCCACAACGCGCACCGGTTGACGACAAAATGGTCGTGTCTGAAATCGGCGAGCAATGGTCACCGAATACTGCACCCGCCAGTACCGCGGACAACATAGGCAGCATTAACGCAATATCTGTCGCAGCAGATAGATCACCGGCAATAGGCAACATGATGCCGAAGGTTCCCCAAGAAGTTCCTGTCGAAAATGCCATTGCTGCAGACAACAAGAACAAAATAACAGGCAACAGTTGTGGTGACAGATTTCCCTGAATCAAGGTAGACAAGAACTTACCCGTTGCCATGTCGCCAATGACGCTGCCGATTGTCCATGCAAAAAGCAGAATTAAGATGGCACCAAACATAGATTTAGAGCCAACCCAAACGGTTTGAGCCACGTCTGATACTGGAATACCCTGTTTAAACACAGTCACCAATGCCACGAACAGTCCCATTGCACTCCCGTACAGCAAAGACATACCTACATCGGTATTTTCAAACGCTCCGAGGATAGAAAATGCTTTACCGTCGGCCGCTAAAACTTGTGCACCTGAGTAAACCATCCAAGACATGGTCGCCACAATCAGCACAATAATCGGCACAATGAGATCTGTAACTCGGCCTTTGTCACTTTCTTTAATACCTAACTCATCATCAAGTGAAGTATCACTATTTTCGTCATCGCCAAGACGACTGCCAGTTGATGCTTGGTATTCAAAGCGACGCATCGGGCCAACATCCATTTGGAACCATGCCACTGCAAACACCATCAGCAGCGCAAAAATGGCATAGAAGTTCATTGGGATCATATGCGCAAATGCACTTAGTGGGCTGTACTCTGTGACACCGTGACTAACAAGAATGCCACCAACAATCGTAATGATATAAGCCCCCCAACTAGAGGCTGGCATGATGACGCACATAGGTGCCGCAGTGGAATCAAGAATATATGCCAATTTCGCACGAGAAACATGGAAGCGATCAGTAACGGGGCGGCTGATTGCACCCACGGCTAGACTGTTAAAATAGTCATCGACAAAAATGAAAACACCGAGAAAAGCCGCGAGCAATTTAGCACCACGTTTACTTTTAACACGTGTCTGAGCCCATTCAGCGAAAGCGCGCGTGCCTCCGGAAAGGGTAATCAATGCGGTGATAGAACCCAGCAAGACAAGAAAAGCAACGATGCTCATGTTCCAGCTATTAATACTGCCGTCGGCAATAAATAAGCCTTTGATAAGACCGAATAAATAAGATGCTGTTCCCGAGATAGAAAAGTCATTCAGTAGCACAGCGCCTGAAAGAATACCCAGCCCTAAAGATAACAAAACACGACGAGTAACAATGGCGAGGCCCAGCGCGAGAATCGCGGGCAATACCGATAATGATGACGCGGAAAAATCGACTAAATTCATGATCTCTATATCAACCTATGAGGTTGGAGATCTACTGCAGAAACGGAAACCACTGAAATAGAATGATGGTTAAACGCATTCTTAAACCCTACAGTAGCGCTCCATAGTTAAATCCCAATACTATGGCAGTGTTGTATCTTTCGATTACAACCCCAGCAAGACAGCTTGATAGGCAAAGCTTACTTCGGCGTCATTTCCTTTCACACGTTCTCATTGGCATCACCCTAAAACGTGTTACTGATAAATCACGCACCTCTACGTGCATAATGCCAGCGTATTGTAGGTGACATGAGAGACATTGCAATATCCATCTCAATGATTTTACACATCCACACCATTGCATTTACAACTCTCAAACAAGTTTCCTTTCCCGCTCTCTGATCGCACACAAAGCTAAACACGCCTGACAGATTTATTGTACATTCTACAAAAATGAAACAACTTCTGTACTAAGTAAATGATGCGATTTAATTCAATTTGCACTTTTTTTTAATTTCGATATCTAATGTTTCAATATTTAATTAAACAAATATTGCATAGAATTAATAATTCTTGCTACTCTTAGCCTCGAAGCTAATTATTATAAACAGAGAATAGGATAGGCATAATGTCTGACGCACTGAAAGTATTATTGAATCTACGTAGCCTTCGTGCCGTTGCACGTGAACTTTCCCTAGAACAATTACAAGAAGCTCTTGAGAAACTTCAAACTGTCGTCGCTGAGCGCGAAGAATCTGAAGCAGAAGCTCATGAAGCGGAAAAAGAGCGTCTAGAGAAACTTGAGAAATACCGTGAAATGCTGATCAAAGACGGTATTGATCCTGAGGAACTGTTGGCTACTCTGGGTGGTGCTAAACCAAAATCAAAGCGTGCTGCTCGCCCAGCTAAATATAAGTACATCGATGTAGACGGTTCAGAAAAAACGTGGACTGGTCAAGGTCGTACGCCAAAGACAATTAAAGAAGCACTAGACAGCGGTAAGAAAATCGAAGATTTCCTACTGTAATCGAATGTTTATTGTCACAACAAAAACCTCTCGTTTTTGTTGAACAATGAAAAAAGGGGCTTACGCCCCTTTTTTCATTGTTAGTCGCACCATCACTTTACTGTTTCATATGATGCTATTTTCTTACGTCGTCTAACTGTTATCACTCTCACCTTGTATCTATTTGTATCTATCTGACTGAATTCTCATCGTCTAATCACCAATAAAAGACCATGTGATATACAAGGTATAACGCTATTCTTCATACGAAGAAATCTTATCCATGCTTAATTCTGTCGGCTAAATGGCTCACTGCAATAGCGAAATAGTGAGAGCGATTCCACTTCATCAAGCTTTGATAATTCCCATAGACCAAGTAACTACGCCCATATTCATCATCCGGCTGGATCAACCACGCTTTTATATCGACATCCGGCAACGTTGCATTATTCATACGACGCACACCAACAGCCTGCCATTCTGCCAAAGTTTTGGCTTTATCTTGACTTAAACCTGACATTTCTTTGCCAATGCCTTCTGGGACTTTTACCTGACGTCCCCAAGTGTATTCATCATCCCATCCTGCATTTTTTAAATAATTAGCAGATGACGCAAATACATCTGGTTTCGAGGTCCAAATATCTTTTTTACCGTCGTTGTTTCCATCAGCAGCAAATGAAATAAAGGAACTCGGCATAAACTGACATTGCCCCATCGCCCCCGCCCATGACCCTTTCATGTCATTAGGCGCTATGTGGCCTTCTTGTAAAATAGTTAATGCTGAAAACACTTCTTTGCGGAAAAACGCTTCACGTCGACCGTCATAAGCCAATGTCGTCAATGCTTCGACGACATTAAAATTACCCGTTAACGCGCCGAAGTTACTTTCAACCCCCCAAAGCGCCACAAGAAAACGAGGCTGTACGCCGTATTCTTCACCAATACGTTTTAGATCATCATAATGTTCGTCATACAAACGACGGGCTTTTTTCACTTTCCAATCAGGTACCGCGCGCGGGATATATTCATCCAGCGTGAGTCGTTTCTCAGGCTGATTTCGGTCGGCTTTGACTGCCCTCTCTCGATAACGAATACCATCAAATGCCTGCTCAAGTAACTGAGCATCGATCCCTTTCGCCGAGCCTTCTTGCTTAAGACCCGTCACATACTCATCAAAGCTGGGCTTTTCTGCCAACACGGGTGCTGACAAAGACAATGCAGCCCCAATGAGTATCCCTATCAGTCCTTTACGCATAGCGCTCCTTTATAACTTGGTGTTTTTTGTTCGAATATGTAGCAGTGCCCCATCAGGTGGTGGTGGCAGTTGCAAATAGAAACCTTCGTTCTGCAAACTCTCTTTCACTTTGGAAAGATCCGCAATCGCAAGCTTCTCTCTTTTATCTAGGTTGACCATCATAACGAACTGAGGGTTCCCAAAAGTTTGTAACAATTGTTGAGGTACATCCCCTAAATCATCTTTACGATTTACATAAAGATAGGTCGATTCTTTTTTACTGCTCTTATAGATTGCGCAATACACCTTGTACCTCACAGTGTTGCGATTTCGCAATAAAGAGAAATCGCTTAGATATTTGTTATGAATTCGACGATTAAAACGCCACAAACGGCGTTCATGCTTGCCGCAAAGTTTCCATGAATATACCATGCTGAACACAGTCTGATAATGCGTGCGTCCCTCATATTTTTGGGGATGAAGCGGAAAAGTGTATCCATCTGTTCTTTACACAGATATTTCGCCCCAATCGTTACATTGCAAGGAGGCATTATTCCCATTGCGAGACACATTAATACGCGTAAAATCAGCGCAAACAACTGCCATCAGGACAACATCTAATGACCAAAAACGCTGAGCTCAAAGGCAGTTCATTTACGCTTTCTGTCCTTCATTTATTAGATGACGACTTAGATAGCGCTATGCAGATTCTTTCCGATAAGGTGAACCAAGCACCGGCATTCTTCGACGGCGCACCCGTTGTGGTCGATATTTCAAGACTGCATCGACAACCTGACTTTTCGGCATTGAAAGCCACGATAGAACAGACTGGCATGCTGGTTGTTGGTGTCACAGGGTGCAAACAAAATACTTACCGTGAAGCGGCAAAACTCGCGGGACTCGCTGTGATGAATCCGGCAAACCAAACTCGGGTCAATGACCCTATTCAAACGCCGACAAAAGTCGTCACAACGCCGATTCGTTCAGGCCAACAGGTTTATGCAAAAAACGCCGATTTGGTCGTGCTAAACCATGTGAGTGCTGGCGCAGAGATCATTGCAGATGGCAGTATTCACATCTATGGCGTACTTCGTGGACGTGCAATAGCGGGCGCTAGCGGTCAAAAAGAAGCCCACATTTTCTGCCAGAACCTGCAATCAGAATTGTTATCTATTGCTGGTACATACTGGCTGAGTGAATCCATCCCAGAGCAATACGCAGCTCAACCGGTGAAAGTCTCACTCAAAGAAGACTCTTTAAACATTGAACCCCTCACACTGTAATTATCCAAAGGATTGAGGAATGACTCGAATTATCGTAATCACTTCAGGCAAAGGCGGCGTGGGTAAAACCACTTCAAGTGCAGCCATTGCAACTGGCCTTGCTCAAGCTGGGAAGAAAACAGCAGTTATCGACTTTGATATTGGTCTACGTAACCTTGACCTCATCATGGGCTGCGAACGTCGCGTAGTGTATGACTTTGTTAATGTTATCAATGGTGAAGCAAACCTTCATCAGGCAATGATCAAAGACAAGCGCATTGAAAATCTTTATGTACTTCCCGCCTCTCAAACGCGCGATAAAGATGCTTTGACGAAAGAAGGTGTGGGCCGTGTTCTTGACGACCTTAAAGCGATGGATTTCGATTTCATCATCTGCGATTCACCAGCAGGTATCGAAGCGGGCGCCCTGATGGCGCTATACTTTGCTGATGAAGCCATTGTCACCACGAACCCTGAAGTCTCTTCAGTACGCGATTCAGACCGTATTCTAGGCATTTTGGATTCCAAGTCTCGCCGCGCTGAAAACGGTGAGGACCCAGTGAAAACTCACCTTCTCCTGACGCGCTACAATCCAGTGCGCGTTAACCGCGGTGAGATGCTAAGCGTCGCTGACGTGGAAGAGATTCTGCGTATACCTCTATTGAGTGTTATCCCAGAAAGCCAATCTGTTTTGCATGCGTCAAACAAAGGCGAACCTGTCATTTTGGATGAAGAATCCGATGCCGGACAAGCGTATGCCGACGCTATCAGTCGCCTACTCGGCAATGAGTGCCCATTCCGCTTCTTGGAAGAAGAGAAGAAAGGGTTTCTAAAACGACTATTTGGAGGATAGAACATGGCACTGCTGGAATTTTTCCGTCCGAAAAAGAAAGCATCTGCATCGGTTGCGAAGGAACGCTTGCAAATCATTGTTGCCGAACGTCGCAGCGCCGGGTGTTCAGAGCCCACTTACTTGCCTCAGCTAAAACAGGATATCCTTGACGTTATCCGTAAGTACGTTGATATTTCTCCAGAGCAAGTCTCTGTGGCTCTCGAACAACGAGATGACGATTTGTCTGTTCTAGAGCTCAACGTCACTTTGCCTGACGAAGACAAATAAGCATCAATAAAAAAACCGGCTTTCGCCGGTTTTTTTATGCTGCTGTTCTGCCCTGCTTAAGGTTTATTGAGCAAAGGCATAACGCGTTCTTCCAAGTAAGCTTTACGCCACCCAGAAAGCAAATCAGGCATTTTCTCTGGATTTTGCTCATTTATCCAAGCCCACTTTAGCACTTGGTGAATTTGTTTTTTCGACCCGATAAACTCAGGCACTACACCCAGCTTTTCCGCGACGGCATTGGTTTGGTCTTTGATGTCTTTGACCATCTGCTTGTAGCCTGGCATGTCAACGAGACGCACGATGGTTTCTGGGTAGTCCGACTCAAGCATTGAATCCAAGTCTGAAACCATACGTAGCATTCGGCTACCGTGACGCTCAACTTCAAATCGGTCAAACCCTTCATCAGCCATTTTATCCAATGAACGAATATCAAAACGCGCCATTTTCCAAAGATGAAGTTCCTTCACCACAAAGTTCAGCGCCAAATCTCGGCGACGAGCTTCTTGTAAACGCCAGCTCGCCAGCTTTTTAAGCACAGCCAGTTGCTTAGGACGAAGCTGCCATGCATTCTTGATATCCAAATAGGCTTTTTCTGGATCCGCTGTCTTTCCGCGCTTGCTAACAATCAGATTGCACTCTTGTATAACAGCTTCTTGCCAGCCCGCAGCTTCAATACGTTCAGCAAGTAGGTGATACAAAGGCCACAGGTAGAACACATCAGCGGCGGCATATTCAAGTTGTTTGTCTGACAGCGGGCGGGCACACCAATCAGTTCGCGCTTCACCTTTATCAAGTGTCACCACCAAGTATTCTTCTACCAAGGCAGCGAAACCCGTAGACAGACCGTGACCTAAAAATGCCGCCATGATCTGCGTATCGACCATTGGCGTTGGCATGACACCAGAATAATGATGGAACACTTCCAAATCTTCACTGCAAGCATGTAGCACTTTAATGACGGATTCATCTGTAAGCAGTGCCCAAAGCGGAGTCATGTCATCGAGCTCAATAGGGTCGATCAGAGACAAGGTTTCTCCATCATAAAGTTGGATAAGACCCAATCTTGGATAAAGTGTTCGAGTGCGAACAAACTCTGTATCCAACATCACTGCTGGAACCTTTCTCGCTTGCTCACAAACTCGTTCGAGTTGAGATACTTCAGTTACTATTTCAAAGTTCACACTGTCATCCGTATTTAATTTTGACGCCCGAGAGCCTGACCTAATCGCGGCGATACACAAGCAAACAGAAGGTGCTTGAGTGGGTATGGGACCAGAAACAAACATGCTGGCATAAGCCAGCATGTTTTCAAAGGCATATGCCCTTTATTGTACGCCCTTCAACATCAAAGCGCACGAGGGGTTTATGCTTCTGCTTGTTTCGCCTCTTGCTCTTCACGCAGCGCGCGACGCAAAATTTTGCCGACATTGGTTTTCGGCAAATCTTCTCGGAATTCGACAATCTTAGGCACTTTGTAGCCCGTAAGATGCTCACGACAATGCGCCAACAACTCTTCTTTGGTCAAGCTTGGGTCACGCTTTACAACGCAAATCTTGACGATTTCGCCTGAGGTTTCATGTGGCTGGCCAATCGCGGCCACTTCCAACACTTTGCCATGCAGCGCAACGACGTCTTCGATTTCATTCGGGTATACGTTGAAGCCCGACACCAAAATCATGTCTTTTTTACGGTCAACGATATGTAAGAAACCATCTTCGTCAAACTTCACCACGTCGCCCGTTGATAACCAACCATCGTCAGTCAGCACTTCTTTGGTCGCTTCAGGACGCTGCCAGTAACCTTGCATCACCTGAGGGCCCTTAACTTGAAGCTCGCCAACTTGGTCGTTAGACACAACATTGCCTTCATCATCAACAATACGAACATCGGTTGAAGGCACTGGCAAGCCAATTGAGCCATTGTAGTCTTTCAAGTCATACGGGTAGGCAGCAACCAATGGTGAACATTCGGTTAGGCCGTAACCTTCCAATAAGTGTTTGCCAGTCAGTTTCTTCCACTGTTCAGCCACTGCACGTTGAACGGCCATACCACCGCCGACGGTCAGACTCAACTTAGAGAAGTCCAATTCATGGAAATCTTCATTGTTCAGCAAGGCATTAAACAGGGTATTCACGCCTGTGATAGCAGTAAACGGATGTTGTTTTAGCTCTTTAATGAAAGCTGGGATGTCACGAGGGTTGGTGATCAACAGATTCTGACCGCCCATCTCAATGAACAACAAGCCATTCACTGTCAACGCGAATACGTGATACAGCGGCAGCGCAGTCACAACGAGTTCACGCCCTTCTTGAAGTACAGGCGCATACATGGCTTTGGCTTGATCCACGTTCGCCAGCATATTTTTGTGCGTCAGCACCGCGCCTTTTGCCACGCCTGTCGTACCGCCCGTGTATTGCAGGAACGCAATATCGTCGCCCGTCATAAACGGTTTCACGTACTGCATGCGACGGCCTTTCTTGAGAGCAAGGCGCATTGAGGTAGCATGTGGCAGGCTGTATTTCGGCACCATCTTCTTGATGTACTTCACCACGAAGTTAACGATTGTACCTTTCGCACGAGGAAGCTGATCGCCCAAACTGGTCAGAATCACGTGGCGAACGCTCGTGTTATCAACCACTTTTTCAAGCGTGTGAGCAAAGTTCGACACGATAACGATCGCGGCAGCGCCTGAATCATTTAATTGGTGTTCAAGCTCACGCGGGGTGTATAGCGGGTTAACGTTAACCACTACACAGCCAGCGCGCAAAATACCAAACAACGCAATAGGGTATTGCAGCAAGTTAGGCATCATCACAGCGACACGGTCGCCTTTTTTCAGACCAAGATCGTTTTGCAGGTAAGCCGCAAATGCACGACTGCGCTCTTCCAACTTGCGGAAAGTCATGACCTGCCCCATGTTAATAAAGGCAGTTTGGTCGGCATATTTTTGAACCGACTTTTCAAACATTTCTACCAAAGATGGGTACATGTTCGGGGTAATTTCCGCTGGTACATCTGATGGGTAGCGGTTATGCCAAACCTTATCCACTTGATCTCTCCTATTTAATATCGCGGGTCTTGGCCCACGTCAGAAGCAAAAATTCAAACGAGTGTTTTAACACCCAATTAGACCACGAGTAACAATCAATTAACATCACCACACTTTGTGAGATGTAGCTTTGTCACAAAATCAATGATCAACGCAGCAGTTTTCTCCTGACTTTGAAGATGGCAGTGGTGTGTACCTCTTACCATTTCAACGGTCAAATCCTTAAACCACTCTTTGCGCTGTTCAGCGAGTGGGCTGCGTAATTCTGGATATCCGTCGTCGCCAATAATCGCGAGAACTGGACATTGTATGCCTTTGATGAGGTGTTCCGCGTGGTGCATCGACATACGATAAATCGATTCTGTCTTTAGCTTGGCGTCGTGTCTCCAACGCCACTCTTCACCCACTTGCTGAATGCCACGGGTCACCAAAGGGGTTAAATCTTCAATGGATACTTTATTAATGCCACGGCGCAACTTTAACGCCGCATCCAATGACGGCAAACTTCTCGGTGCTTTAATTTTTTGGCGACTTTCGACGCCATGACGAAGACGATCAACCACTTTGTCGTCTCGTTCAGACATCGGGCCAAGTGCCTCAATCATCACCAACCCCTTCGCACGTTCTGGAAACGCGGCACTCCAACATGAAGCAACCAATCCGCCCAATGAATGACCAACGAGGAAGATCTCTCTATCACCCAACTGTAAAATCAGTTGGTGCAAATCATCCACGTAGTCGAAGAAAGGGTAAAAACTGTCGGCACCTTTATGATCAGACAAGCCGTGTCCAGGCCAGTCAGGCATCACTAGGTCAACATGTTCGGTTAGCAGGGGAACAAGAGGTTCAAAACTTCCGCTATTGTCTTGCCAGCCATGAAGCATTAGCAAAATAGGCTTTTGAGTCTCAGACAGACAAACCTGCGCGGCGAGATTCCCAAACCTCACTGCAAATTGTTTTTGTTCTAATACCATGATGCACTGCTGAAAGCTGTATCGGCTTCGCTCTGTTTTCAGAGGGCGCGAAGCCTATCACAGACGAGGTTAATTAAGTGGTACGAGGAGTTGAATTTATCCCGCATTCATACAAATACGTCCACACCAAACATTGCCATAATTTCCTCACGCCTCGCTTGATTCTTCACCTCCATGTAGGAGAGAAGCGCATGCCGGCTTCGACCATCGGGTAAATCATAATGGATCTGTTGGTGGGCGTCTTGTGCGAGCTCTGGGTTGCGAATTCCTTGACTCACCGCTTTGGCAACAACCGTTGGCTGAGTAACCTCAGCTCCTGCTTGCGCCTTCTGTGATTTTTTACGCCCTGCACTCGCTGGACGCTGAATCGGTTGCGGTAGTCCTTGAATTGAAACCATGGCTGCTCTTCTCGGCTCGTTTTATCCTAGCTGCAAACGAAAATGCAGAATTATTCGCGACCAGGTAGCTTTTTCCACGCTACGGTGTCACGCAGATAAACAGGGCTTGCATGTTCTGCATCCACAGCCTCACCACGCGCAAGCGCATGATACGCAAGAATAAGCATGTCTTCAGCTTCTGGATACAAAACGCCGCTATCTGTTGTTTCTAAGTGTAGCTGGCTTATCAAATCTGGGTAGGCCTGCCAGCCTGTTCCTGCCGTAAACCATGAGGCATTTGCCAGTTGCGGATTGAACAGTGCCGGAGGTAATACCGCTTCTTCCACAACCGTTGTCCAGTCACCGTTATCAAGACGTTGAAAGCCACCTGCGTAAATTTCATTCATGCGTGCATCAATGGTTGCAAGCACGTGGTCAGCTTGGTGACGGCGATACGCCTGCTGCGCCATGGCTGCCAGAGTAGAAACCCCCACCATTGGCAAGTTCGCACCGAACGCTAGTCCTTGCGCAATACCGATACCAATGCGCACACCGGTAAAACTTCCTGGCCCACGACCAAATGCTAACGCATCTAATTGATTCAGCGTCAAGCCGGCTTCTGCCAATACGCTATCAACCATTGGTAAGATTTTCGTGGTGTGTTCACGTGGCGCAATTTCACAGCGAGCGATCGTTTCGTCACCCACTTTTAATGCCACAGAACAGTTTTCAGTTGCCGTATCGACGGCAAGAATTTTAGAAGTCATTTACGCCTCGGGTGTCGCTGTAGTTTGAGCAACATCGTAGTTATTTATGTCTGTTAATTGTTTCTTTTGTTTACATGCGCCTTAATAACGCTTATTGCTCATCTCGTTCATCGCTAGCGTCTTTCTCGCTAGCATCAATAGCCATGAGAAACTCACTGACTTTTGCTAAATCTCGCGTTCTTGGGATAGGCGGCAAGCTGCGCAAAAATGTCTCGCCGTATTGACGGCTCACTAAACGATTGTCACAGATAATCAGTGCGCCATGATCGCTTCTGTCGCGGATCAACCGACCAACGCCCTGCTTTAATGTAATCACCGCGTCAGGGATTTGAACCTGAGAGAACGGGTCTCCACCTTGCAGGCGACAGTCTTCAATTCGCGCTTTCAACAGAGGATCGTCAGGCGATATAAACGGTAATTTGTCAATAATAACACAGCTCAGCGCTTGTCCTCTAACGTCGATCCCTTCCCAGAACGCGCCTGTCGCCACCAGTAACGCATTCCCAAGTTCGATAAACTCAGCCAATAGCTTCTGTTTCGACATTTCACCCTGCACCAACACAGGCAAATCAAAATGTTCGCGAAATCCTTCCGACAAATCGCGTACCATTTGGTGAGACGTGCAAAGGAAAAAACAGCGACCGTTATTTTGTTCTATCAGCGGCGCCAACATGTCCACCAGCTTATCTGCCAGCCCGTAACTGTTTGGCTCGGGCAAGAACCGAGGCACACACAAGATAGCCTGAGTTTCATAGTCAAATGGACTTGGTAGTGTGAATTGCTCAGCGGGCTCTAACCCTAAGCGATGGCTGAAATGACTAAAATCATCGTTTACCGCTAACGTCGCTGACGTAAATATCCACGCGCCCTGCTGCATCTGAATTTGTTCGCGGAACTTTTCCGCCACAGACAACGGCGTAATGTTCAAACTAAAATGGTGACGGCTGCACTCATACCAATAGGAATACCCAGGAATCGTGGTATCGCTGAGTCGCTCCAATCGCGCTTTTAGTAATGTTGTGCGCTCAAATGCCGCATCGAGCAACTGGCTGCGTCCAAGCGACAGCTTGATCACATCGTACGCAAGCGTGAGTGCATCTGCCAATCTCACCAACTCACGAGCGACTGCTGGAGAGGTGCTAATTTCACGCCAGTTACCACGAAAGCCGGGCTCGCCGAGCACAATGCGCAAATCCGATGCCGAATGGGACAAGCGATCGGCGACTTTGTCGAGCTGTTTGGTATCTCGTAATTCAGTGCGATAAGCGATATGAATATCTTTGGCGAGTTCTTGGATCTGGCGGCTAGACAGGCTTTGACCGAAGTATTGGCTGGCAATGTCTGGGATCTGGTGGGCTTCATCGAAAATGAACACTTCCGCCTCTGGGATCAATTCGCCGAACCCAGTCTCTTTGATGGCTAAATCGGCTAAGAAGAGATGGTGGTTCACCACGACAAGGTCAGCATCCATCGCCTTTTTACGGGCTTTGACAACAAAACACTCTTTGTAGCTTGGGCATTCTTTGCCAAGGCAATTGTCGTTCGTTGATGTAATGGTAGGAATGATTGGGCTATCTTCCGCCAAATCATCACACTCCCCTAAATCCCCTGTTTTTGTCTCAGACGACCAGCTACGCACTTTAATCAGCTGAGTGAGTAACGTGGGATCCGCCTGTCCATCATGGCTTTCGACCACTTGATGCCCTAATCGCTCAGGACAAAGGTAGTTGGAACGCCCTTTTAGCAACGCCACACGTCCCGTAAAGCCTAAGGTATTCATCATCAAGGGTAAATCACGATGAAAAAGTTGCTCTTGGAGGTTCTTCGACCCCGTACTGACGATGGTTTTCTTGCCACTAAGCAGTGCAGGCGCGAGATAGGCGTAGGTTTTGCCTGTACCTGTTCCCGCTTCTACCACCAGCTGTGAGCTATCTTTGATCGCTCGCTCGACAGCCATCGCCATATCTGTTTGCGGTTGGCGGGGCTGAAAGCCTTTAATCGCTTTCGCGAGCGCACCTGTTGTGGAGAAAACCTTCGAAATCATTGGTCATATGTACAGTATTGGAAAGGACTGCATTATGCCAACAAACCCATCACGCTGCCATTCATCAAGCGGGAAAGGTTTAAGAGTGAGAGCATAAAGATGAAAAAACGAGGGCAATCTCTCCGTCTACCCAAACCATCAACCCAGATTTTTTGACCTAATGGAAAATTCAGCGTAAAACAAATGGAAACCGTATTTGCTTTACAGCACCACTTTGACTTCGCGAGATTCACGCTTCTATGGAAAGAAAGACTCTGCTGACGGATTGTCCGGACGCGCAAGGCCTCATCGCCAAAATCACCAACATTTGTTACAAACATCAACTCAACATTATCCATAACAACGAATACGTTGATCACAGCACTGGGCAGTTCTTTATGCGCACAGAGCTTGAAGGCATCTTTAAAGATGAAACCTTCTTAATGGATATCGATCAGGCATTACCAGCAGGCAGCCATCGTAGCCTTGTTGACGCTAAACGTCGCAAGCGTGTTGTCATTCTTGTCACCAAAGAATCTCACTGCTTGGGCGACATTTTGATGAAAGCCTATGATGGCTCTCTGGAAGTTGATATCGCTGCTGTCATTGGTAACCACAATACCCTTGCGGCATTAACTGAGAAGTTCGATATTCCGTTCCACTTTGTGAGTCATGAAAACGTGGAGCGCGAAGAGCATGAGAATCAGGTCATCGACATTATCGATTCATATTCACCTGATTACATCGTGTTGGCGAAGTTTATGCGTGTATTGACACCAAACTTTGTTGCACGCTTCCCGCGTCAAATCATCAACATTCACCACAGCTTCTTACCTGCGTTTATTGGTGCTCGCCCTTATCATCAGGCATACCAGCGCGGCGTGAAAATTACTGGCGCGACGGCGCACTTCGTTACCAATGATCTCGATGAAGGTCCTATCATCGACCAAAACATTAAGCACGTTGACCACACATTCAGCGCTGAAGACATGGTAAAAGCAGGACGTGACGTCGAAAAAACGGTATTGAGCAACGCATTAAGTTTGGTACTGGAAGACAAAGTCTTCGTGTACGGCAACAAGACCGTAATTTTGTAAACACCGCATCGCACTTGTATACATATAGTTAGAGGGGCTATTTGCCCCTCTACTTAATTGAAAATCCGTTTTTCTACTGTTCACTCTCAATCACTTGTTCTAGCGTTACCGGATGCAGCTTGACGCACACGCCATTTGCCTTGAATGCCACGGTAGGGTTAGCCAAGCGCTCTCCCTCGCCTGAAGGCGAACTCAGTTTCACCTTTACGCCTTTATCTTTCAGTTCATCCCAATGTGATTGAAGTGACGGAAACAGCGAGAAGATATCCTCCAATAACGCTTCAGGAGTGGTGGCGTCAGACGGAATAACCCACTCTGCATGTTCCCACCCTTCTTCTGGATACATTTTTTCACTCGGGTACGGTAGCTCAACACAGCGTGTTTCCCACTCTCCAAACGATAAAGCATCACGCGTCTTAATGACTACGATGGGACGACCATTGATGTTATTCACGGATATTTCCTCACCGTGAATTAACCAAGCTTGATGCAGCTCTTTGGCAAGGCCAATGTCGTTAACGCGAAGCGCTATATGGTCGGCTTCATACGGTGTAAGATCGATGCCCAGCGTTTCTAACAACGCCGTTAAACGATGACTAAAAGGTTCAAGTGAAGAAAGAAGGCGATCAACGGTTAGTGCTGACATGGAAATCTCTTAGTTAGTCAAAAAATCACGCCAAGTATCCCACTGCGAGAAACGTATTACCATTGCGTATCGAATGAGTGAAATTTCTCCAGAAACACACTGCAAGAAAATGAACAAGACTCAGCGACAATGAAATCACGGTATTTCACCGTATATGGGTTTCAAACTACATCTATTTGTGGGTATTATTACGCCTATCAATCTGCACCCGTTTTCGGTGCTGAACGCACGGTATTAAAGCCGTCAACCATGCCCTGCAATGAGCGCTTTTCATTGGGTATCGTTGACGGATTTTTGCTTTAGTACCATTGCCAGTAAGCTCACCGTCATGGCCGAAGGTCATGCTAGAGTCAATCGGGTATCAAAATTAAGGTAAACACGTGAATATTCAAGCCCTTCTCAATGAAAAAGTATCGGCAGCTATGGTCGCCGCCGGTGCACCAGAAGGCAGCCCAGCTGCAGTACGTCAATCGGCAAAAGCACAATTTGGTGATTACCAAGCCAATGGCATCATGGGCGTAGCAAAGAAGCTTGGTGGTAATCCTCGTGATTTCGCGCAAAAAGTACTGGATGTATTGGACCTTGAAGGCATTGCATCGAAAACTGAAATTGCAGGCCCAGGTTTTATCAATATCTTCCTGAGCCCTGAGTGGTTAGGCCAGCAAGCCGAGATCGCGTTGGCTGACAGCCGTTTAGGTGTTGCTGAAGATCAAAAACAAAACATTGTCGTTGATTACTCTGCGCCTAACGTAGCGAAAGAAATGCACGTTGGACACCTTCGTTCAACCATTATTGGTGATGCCGTCGTTCGCACCCTTGAGTTCTTGGGTCATAACGTTATTCGCGCAAACCACCTTGGTGATTGGGGCACACAGTTTGGTATGTTGATTGCCAACCTTGAGCGCCATGAAGCGGCAGGTGGCAATATTTCGATGGATCTTAGCGATATCGAAGGTTTCTACCGTGAGTCGAAGAAACTGTACGACGAAGATGAAGAATTCGCCAAAACGGCACGTAATTATGTAGTTCGCCTTCAAAGTGGTGATGAGTACTGCAAAGAGAAATGGCAGACACTGGTTAAAATCACCCTTGAGCAAAACCAACGCAATTACGACCGTCTTAATGTTTCTTTGACTGACAAAGACGTGATGGGTGAAAGCATGTACAACAGCATGCTTGCAGGTATTGTGGCTGACCTAAAAGAAAAAGGCTTGGCTGAAGAAAGCGATGGTGCAACCGTTGTATTCCTTAATGAATACAAGAATAAAGACGGTGAGCCTATGGGTGTCATCATCCAAAAACGTGATGGTGGTTTCTTGTACACTACCACCGATATCGCGTGCGCCAAATACCGTCACGAAACCTTCAATGCCGACCGTGTGCTGTACTTCATTGACTCCCGTCAGCACCAGCATTTGATGCAAGCTTGGACTATTGTTCGCAAAGCTGGCTATATCCCAGAATCAATGAGCTTAGAGCACCATGCATTTGGCATGATGTTGGGTAAAGATGGTCGCCCATTTAAGACCCGTGCTGGCGGCACAGTGCGTTTGGCTGATCTGTTAGATGAAGCTGAGGTGCGTGCAAAGAAACTGATCGAAGAGAAAAACCCAGACATGTCTGCGGAAGAAAAAGCAAACATCGCTGAAACCGTTGCCATGGCAGCAGTTAAGTACTCTGATCTTTCTAAGCACCGCACTACAGATTACATCTTTGATTGGGATAACATGCTGGCATTTGAAGGTAATACTGCGCCTTACATGCAATATGCCTATACACGTGTGGCTTCTATCTTCGCTAAAGCGGGCATTGATGCAAACGCGGTTGAAGGCAACATCATCATCGCTGATGAAAAAGAAAAAGCATTGGTGTCTAAATTGCTGCAATTTGAAGAAGCGGTTCAATCCGTTGCACGCGAAGGTCAGCCACATATTATGTGTAGCTACCTCTTTGAGCTTGCAGGTACTTTCTCTAGCTTCTATGAAGCTTGCCCAGTACTTAATGCCGAAGGTGAAACAAAGCAAAGCCGCTTGAAACTTGCTGCGCTGACAGCCAAAACCATCAAGCAAGGACTTAGCCTTCTAGGTATCAACACGCTGGAACGCATGTAAACAAAAATCTGAACCCTGTTCACAAAATGAGAGCCTCAATCGTAAAGATTGGGGCTTTTTTCGTTCTCAACTAACACGGCGTACGGTTTGTGCATATCATTACTGATAGCTTTGACATGGAAGTGAGAATCTGGAATGAATGAATATGCTTTGATTGAAGCCACAAGGGTATTTAAACGCGCAGTACCCTTGATGGTGAAATATAAAGTACCAACTACACCGCACTACTTTTCATTGTGGTATGCCTATTGTGCTGGTACCCATCCCGCCCTAAATCGCGCGGTTGATGCCATCGTAAAAAAGGACGGGCTTTGCACCGTCGAACAATGTGACGATTTCATCGAAACGTATTTACTTGATGACGCAACGAAAGAACTCGATACGTTCCGCCAAAAAGTACAGGATTTAGCCGCAGACCTTGGTAGTAGCATGGATACAACCGTATCCAATACTGAAGAATTCCAAGACATTCTGAACTCTTCCGTTACCAAATTGGAAGGCGTAAAGAATCGCAATCTTCAAGGAAATGAAAGTAAAAAAATCACCCACGATCTTTTACAAGGCTCGCAAGATCTCCTCGCGGCAACCGAGCAGTACCAACTGCATGTAAAAGCACAAAGAACAGAAATCGAACAACTCAAGCAACAGTTGGAAGACTACCGTAAGCAAGCTACCCATGATGCACTAACAGGCTGCCTCAATAGACGCGCCTTTGATTTGGCACTTGCCGAACATGTTCATAATAACAATAACGTTTGTCTTATCATGGTCGACATCGATCACTTCAAACTGTTCAATGACGAATTTGGTCACCAAATGGGCGACGGTGTCCTCAAGATCGTAGCGAACAAGCTTGAACAAAATATGCAAGAAGTGGCAACGGTATATCGATTTGGCGGCGAAGAGTTTTCAGTGCTGGTTACCGATGTCTCTATAAAAGGGGCTTGGTTAATTGCTGAGAAAACGCGGAAAGCCTTGGAGCGTCTTTCTGTCACAGACAAACGCACAGGGAAAAAAATCAACTCAATTACCGCCTCTTTTGGCATTGCTGAACGCGCGATGGGAGAGCAAGGCTTCCAGTTTTTAGCAAGGGCTGATGAAGCATTGTATGACGCCAAACATCGGGGTAGAAACCGAGTGATGCCGATGGTTCGCTAAACGAGACGAACACAAGCAACCTTTACCTGATGTCAGATCTCTCTGAGCGTTGAGGTTGTTTGTTAGTTCACATTGATTGTTTGGCTCTAACCGCGATGTGGACTTATCTACCATTGCGCAATATGAAGCTAAGGTCCCAATTTCGCGCCACCATTCGCAAGCCACACCATTTCATTCTCAGTCGACAAGCGACCTAACGATGCGTTGCGCTGAGGAAAGCGTCCAAAGCGCTGTATAATTTCGTAGTGATTCCGTGCCTGCCTGAAGAAATTCTCAAATAAGCCCGCTTCAGACGGCTCCGCTGATTGGCACAATTGACTGAATCTAAACAGCGCCTCTTCTTGGTCTTCCGCGTATTCGGAGTGCTGTAACGGAGTGTAGAAAAACACCCTTTGAATTGGCAGCAGACTCTGGTCCTGCCCCATCGCTAGCCCTCGCTTACACAACGCAAGCGCAAATTCGTCATAGCGAAAAGCCGCGCTCAGCCCTCGATAGACTCGTCGACTGAACTGATCCAACAAAATGATATGAGCAAGTGCACCAAGTGGTGATTCAAGCCATTGAGAGAGCTTACCCTCACCCGCCATGCTCACGTAAGGCAAAAAACGTTCACGAATGAAGTTATCCGAACTTTCGTCCCCATAAAGCCACATCGCTTTGATAGTGTCATTGGTTTGTGGCGCTTCTGCGTCTTCAAACCAAAAGTCCAGCACTTCTATGTAATCCATGCTTGCTCCCACGATGCAGGCTTGGCAGCCTTTTCAACGTCACCTTCATTCTCTTTAGCCTAATCCGAAATCAGAAAAACGATGTCTTAATCGCCGATAGGTGTCGGTTTTTGTGATTTTTCTATGACAATTGCGCAATTCCATTTCATTCCATCATCACAGAGTTTTATCTCTGTCATTGGTTTACATTTATGAAAATTGACAGTAATTTTGAGTGAGTTTGAAAAAGAAGAGAAAACAAAATGACGTTTGAGCTTCATCCGCGTTTAGAGGCAGATACGACTTGGCTGGGTGATTTTCCACTTTGCCGTATTTTGCTCAGCAAAGAAAACATAGGGCCTTGGATAATTTTGGTACCCAAAGTCGATGGAGTCACTGAACTACACCATCTTAGCGATACAGACCAACAGCAATTCATGCGTGAATCCTCACTATTGGCAGCGAAGCTCGAATTTCACACAAACGCTGACAAGTTAAATATGGGGGCGTTAGGAAACATGGTGCCTCAACTGCATGTACATCATATTGCTCGCTTTCAAGATGACGCTGCTTGGCCTGCTCCCGTTTGGGGTAACACTCAAGGAATAACACGAAACGATGAAAGCCAAGCCGCGGTTGTTGAAATGTGGAAAGCACACCTTAATGAAATCGACGGGTTTTCACCGGCAACATCGTAAAATTGCTTCTGGGAAATATCTTAAAAACCAGCCATAGCGTGCCAACATATTGCTGCCCTCTTGCTGGACAAAAAAAAGCGCAGTCATTATCTCACTGCGCTTTTTCTATCGTCGATTATATCATGATCACGAAGCCAATCACTTAGCCCGTCATCGGTGTATTTCAGATTTCACTGAATCACAGTGATACCTAATTCTTGGTTTATCACCCATTGATATCGACGTTCAACACCTCGGCTAGATTGAGATATCGTTGTTTTTAGCAGACCTTTTTTGACCCAAACATTTAGCATTGCATCAATGCCATCTTCTGACAGTGAAAAATGTTTTGCCAACTCTGACAGCGTACATTGAGGGTTTGCGCTGATATAGTCACGAAGATCATCAAGAATCATAATGCCAGTGCATTCCCCACCAACTCTCGCTTAGCTTGGCGTTTAAGCAAATGTATCGCTGCCCACATCACCATCAGGCTGCCCGCAATGGCAACGCCACTTTGCATTGGCGTTTCCAAAATCATGCCCACTTGATAAACCAATGTTGAACAGACAATAGCGAGCAACATGGTCCAACTGCCAATAAACGCAGCAAATGGACGACCAAATTCACGCACGTATGCACCCATTGCTGCCACACACGGTGTATAAAGCAATATAAACACCAAATATGCAAAGGCACTTGCCGCTGTGAAATTCACGCTTAGGTTAGCAAAGATGCTCAAATCAACATCTTGCTCTTCTGCCACAGCTTGTTGATCGGGTAAATCACCAACATCAAGTCCCAAAGGATCAGAAAAGTTAAGTCCTAACAGGTTTTCGGGAATTGTCTGCAGTGCCGTTTGTAAACTCGCAAGAAGATCATAGTCAGACACGTCTGCATCACTTGGCGATGCATAGAGATTGTTTAGCGTCCCTACGACAGCTTCTTTTGCAAAGATCCCGGTAATGATACCGACGGTGGCAGGCCAGTTATCTTCTTGAATACCGATTGGCGCAAATATCGGGGTCACAGTCTGAGCAACTTTAGACAGCACTGAGTTCTCTGAATCTTGGTTTCCAAAAGATCCATCAGTACCCAGAGAGTTCATGAAGCTCAGCACGGTCACCACGACCACGATGGTCTTCCCTGCGCCCAACACGAAACGTTTTAGCTTGTGCCAAGTTTTAAGTCCAACATCTTTCAAACGAGGCCATTCGTAGCGCGGCATTTCCATCATAAATGCATCACTATCACCTGGATAGATTGTGCGTCTAAGCACCATGCCGGTAAATACCGCCATCGCAATACCCAAAAGGTAAAGTAAGAACACCACGTTCTGGCCATTTTCAGGGAAGAAAGCCGCTGCAAACAGGGCATAGACTGGCAAACGAGCGCCACATGACATAAAAGGTGCCATTGCCGCTGCCAGACGGCGCTCCCGCTCTTGGTCAAGCGTTCGCGTTGCCATGATCGCCGGAACATTGCACCCAAAACCCAAAACTAATGGAACGAATGCTTTGCCCGGCAAGCCGATTTTTTGCATCGCTTTGTCCAACACAAAGGCAGCACGAGCCATGTAACCAGAGCTTTCGAGCAAAGACATAAACAGATAGAGACAGGCAATAACGGGGATAAAGGTTGCGACGGTTTGAATACCACCCCCTACGCCATCAGCCAACAAGGTGACCAACCATACTGGCAAGTGACTATCCAATAAGAAATGCGCACCATCGACCAGCAATGCGCCGGTGCTGATATCAAAGAAATCAATAAAAGCGCTGCCTATGTTTATCGAAAACATAAACATCAAATACATAATGAGGAAAAAGATGGGTAAACCAAAATAGCGGCTCAAAATGACGTTGTCTATCGCATCGGTAATACGCGCTTTAAGCGGGATGATCTGCTTTTTACACTGATGACAGATTTCAGCGACTTTCGAATAGCGCACATTCGCGATAACGAGGTCGACGTCGACCTTCTCAAGTTGTTTCTCACGCACATTATTTAGCAAGGTGTGCGTTTCGACCGCCATTTGATTGAGTAACGCACGATCGCCAGTCAAAAGGCGAATCGATTTAGCCCTTTCATACGTTGCGCCTTGCTGCTGCAAACCGACAGACAGCGTAGAAATGGAAGATTCCACATCAATACCGTAATCCAGCGAGATCGCAGAAAGAGGTTCACTACTATTAATTGTTTCAGACAGGGCGACTTTCAGCGCACTAACTGACAAAGGGTCTGTCGCTGTGACACTCATAACAGGACAACCCAATGCTTGAGCCAGTCGTTCTGTATCGAGATGAAAACCTTGTTGGCTAACGATATCCATCTTGTTCAAAACGACAACCATTGGTCGTCCTAACTCACGTAACTGCAGCGTAAGGTACAAGCTTCTTTCGAGACAACTCGCATCAAGCACGTTAATGATCAAATCACTAGGCAATGAAAATAGCGCAGAAATAGCGATTGACTCATCAAGGCTGTTCTCACCATCGGCATTGTCTAATGTGTATATGCCCGGTAAGTCCGTCAATGCACATGCGTCTTCTCCAAGGAGTGCAGTGCCGGTTTTTTTATCAACCGTGACACCTGCCCAGTTGCCAATCTCTTGTCGGCTCCCAGTCAAGCGGTTAAACAGTGTGGTTTTACCCGAGTTAGGGTTACCAACGGTTAGTAACTGCTTACTTTGCATGCATCGTTACCTCAATTTGATTGGCTAAACTCTTTCGAAGCGCAATATCGCAACCAAGGACACGGATTTGTATTGGATCCCCCATCGGCGCAAGGCGAATAACCTGAACATCCGTATCTGGCAACAGCCCCATAGCCATTAACTTCTTGCGTGGTATAGAAGGCACACTCGACAATGACACTACCTGCCCGCTCAAACCCGGTTTTAGCTCCGAAAGCTTCATAATCACAACCCAAATGAGAATCATAAACATTTACGAGCAAAGTATTGCAAAATGTTGCAATAGGAAAGTTGTTTTTGATCAATAAAACCTTGGCTGTTGCACAATGAAGAAAACGCCACTCGTCAAATACGTCAAATCCATTGTCAATCTCGTGAAAATCTCAACGAGATTGACCAATTTCAAGACCCAAGTGAAAGCAAAAATGAAGTAACAACCCCCTACCAATATCGTTAATTTCGTCAATTAATTGGCATTAGTGTGTTTTTGTTGACGATAAATATTGGACTGAGTCCAAAAAATATCGAGGTTTTTAATCGGAATGAAATAATGGCGGGAAATTACTATGCCGAGAAAGGGATGAACCGTTTTAATGAACTCAAGTTAATTCCAGACGGTGTGAGGGACTCCCACACACCTCCGGCAGCAAGCGAAGGTGTCTTTGACGCCCGTGGTATAGTCAGTCGGCTATACCACGCTCTTTTTTTTCATGCATCCCTTCTTGTTGTATAAATCAAACTTCTCGACTTTCACATCTCTCTCGAAATTGCGATGGCGTATAGCCATACTTTGCTTTAAATGACTTCGTGAAGTAAGACGGCTCATTAAAACCACAAGCTATGGCGACATTAACTATTTTATCACCTTGATACAGCATGCGTTGCGCATTCGCTAAACGTGCAGAAATGAGCGCTTCTTTAAACGTATAACCAAACTCTGATTTAAAACGTCGCTGCAAGCTTCTCTCCGATGTGAAAAACGCTTTCGCCAATACAGCAAGTGAGAAATCTGGATCATGAAAGTGGGTGGAAATCGTTTCTAGAACATCCTTTTGCCATTGCGTCTGTTCTAGGCATTTTCCCTCTTTCTTTTCTAACGTCTCTATTCCCATTTTATCTTTCGCATCAGCATATTGTAGAAATTGCCAAAAGTGCCCATCGTGTAGCACGTCAAATTCAGACGTATTAGCTATTGCTGTCTTTTCTGCGTGATCCTGGCTTGTCTTTTTAATCAACGATTCACGTCTATCAATCTCAATGACTTTTTGATGCACGGTATGGCGAAGTTGGAGGTTGTGTAATTTCACCAATTCCGTTTTACGACGGTAGTACCAAATAACAAACAGCGATAATGCCATAATGACGAGTAATACAGCCCCTAAGCGTAGATACCAGGGAGAAACAACATCCAAGGTAATCAATGCACGTTCAATTGTTTGCCCGCCCTGTGAACGCTCTCTTATCATCAATCTATATGCGCCTGACTCCAAAGCGCTGAATTGCAAATGCTGATCTTTAGTTTCATTCCAGTACTCTGCACTCGCCCCCTCTAAGCGATAAATCAACCCCTCATATTGTCGAAAAGGCATCTTCCCAATATCGAACATCACCGATGACTTACTTGGTATAGAAACCTGATCTAACGTGATGGCACCCAATCGCCACGGCTTCCCATTAACAGAAACTGACCCTATGGTTGATGTGCGTAAGGGGGCATCAAACAATTCTGTTAGTTTGTTAGCAGGTAATAAGAAGACACCATAATCACTTGCAACCAATAGCGACTCATTGACCAAAGCGCATAGCTCCCGATTATTAGCAGCTAATGATGACCGATGCCCAGCTTCTATATGGTGCAGTTGTCCCGATATCAAACCGAAGCGCTCTATGCCTTTCGTCGTGATGGCATATGCAAAGTTTTCGGACATCGCTAAACACTGTTCATCCGCGTCTGGCTGGCTGCCAAACACCCTTTCAGGCTCTCTGGCTCCGTCAATCGGATATTGATAGACCCCTTTTGTCGTCAGTAACCAAAGGTCATCTTTCTTGCCCAAACTAACAGAAAGAACACTGCCAATGCTCTCTCGAGACAACCTTTGCTGAAATCGCCCATCAAAATAAAAATGAAGGCCATCGCTTGCACCCAGCCACGATCCTTTTTCATCAAGATCGAGCACGGCATTTAACTGCGCGTTTCTTTGTGCCGACCAATCAGCGCCAAAATTGATAACAGTTTGGCTATCCGGCCAAAAACGGAAGACTTGTTGTTCAGTCACCAACCAAAGCGAGTGGCTATCTGCAACAATGTTATCAAAGGCAATCCCTTTGAGGCTTTCAGGTACATTATCCATACTGGTTTTCAATGTACGCGGATTCAAAGAATACAAGCCAGACGCGGAAGCAACCCAGAGGGAATCAGACAAGGCAACCATTTCTTCGATAGTAAAATCAAGCTTGGTTGAATCAAGAAGGTCAAGGTTCTCATCAAGCACAATCACCTTACTTTTAGCGCCTATGTAATGCTTGCCATGCAAGGTCACCAGAGAAGAAATAGAAGTATATCCCCAGTCTGGGAAATGCTGTGACAGCGCGAATCGACGAATATCTTTCGAACGGGGAGAGTGGTAGTTCAATCCAGAATCTGTAGAGATCCACATTTCTCCAGCCCTCCCAGTATCAATATCCGTGATTTTGTCTCCCGAAAGGCTGAATTGGTCATCGGTGTTGCTTTCAATCATGAACAAATTGACCGCATCACTGTCCCTACCCTCACTAAGGTAAAGCCCCTGATTCGTTCCAACCCATAAGCCGTCGCTATTTTCAGTGATTGCGGATATCGTCAAGCCGTCTAAATGCCGTGAAACTATGTTCCCATCGACAATTTGCACCAGGCCAGTGTCAAAACCTATCCATAAAGTACGCCTATTGTAATGCGCTGAAATTACTTCATTTTCTTCTAACCGATACAATAACTGCTCTGAAACCATATCAATCAGTGCTGAAGCACTTAAACCCATTAAGTTATCCTCACTGACGAAGAATTGCTTCAACGGCAAATGACCAAGGTCTTTAGGGGCATTTATTCCCTCAACAAATTGATACAAATTTGAGGATGTTGATACCCACAAGGTGTGCTGAAAAACCTGTATATCAGAGGCTAAAACGCCATCTCCGAGTGGAACTTCGACCAGTGTATTCGCAGCAACATCAAAACGAAAAAGTGTGCGACTGGCGATAAACCACAAGGAGTTATCAAACATCTCAATACGAGAAATACTGTTTTCGGGAAGCGAAATGAAATCGGAAAGCTGATGGTAGTGAACGCCATCATAAAAGCTCACCGCACCATCACTATCGAGCAACCAAACACCATGATTGGGCACATATTCAATATCGACAACCTTGTCGACATCATCTGGGCTGGAAAAAGGAAAAGCGTAGAAGATAGGAGACGCAATAACCTTTGATGGTGTAATAGACAACACCAACAAGAGAAAAAACGTCCATATTGAGCCAGCGATACGATAGTGAATTCGAGAAAACATCTTTAACTAAATATTATTGTGATGTTTCAATATCTTCGCAGTTTTCCGTGAAAGTTTAGTTGATCAAAAACACCTATGCGATGCATATCACAAGGGCATGTTTGAGCCGCAAGCGACCCAAATAACCCCACTACTCATTCATTACAGGCATCGCCGCAGGGATCGCCGCAGGGATCGTTCGGCTCTATTAGACTTACCGAGCAAAGCAATCAATATAGCTGTTACCTAAAGCAGCAAGAAAGTCCACATAGCGATTTTCTTTCAATGATAAGTCTTGCGCCATTGGATCAAGCACTGCGATTTTTGCACTTGTCCCTTTGGTGACACTCTCGACCAGACCCGGATTGAACTGAGGCTCAGTAAATACGCATTGGGCTTGATGATCCATTAAGGCACTTCTGATTGAGACTAATGTCCTCGCTCCAGGCTTTCTATCGGGGTTGATAGTCAAATGCCCTGTTGGTTTCAAACCAAATGCGGTTTCAAAATAGCCATACCCGTCATGAAATAGGTAGTAGCCTTTTGAGGGGTTGCTATTAAGTTTTTCAGCAATGCTTAACTGCACACTTTCAATCTCGGCCAAAAATCTGTCGTAGTTTTGTTGGTATTGAGCAGCGTGCTCAGGATCACTGTCAGAGAGAGCGATTTGTATTGCCTTACCGATAACTTTACTCTGCTCTGGGCCAAGCCAAAGGTGACCATCAATACCGTCATGACTGTGGTCGTGCCCATCGTGTTGATCATGGCCTCCCTCATCAAAATAGCGCACAGGCATGCCTTCAAACGTCGAGAGTCGAAGTGCATTCGTATGGCCATTCAGCATTTTTTCAAGGAAGAGTTCCAACTCTGGACCGACCCAAACAATCAGGTCTGCCTGATGTAGTTTCTTCACATCTGAAGGCTTGAGTGCGTAGTCATGAGGTGACGCATTATCAGGAAGTAAAACATCCACGTCAGCATACTCGCCGGCGATATCATGCGCGATTAACCCAATCGGCTTGATCGTGGTGACAATGTTGAGAGGCGAAGCTTTGATCCCAACAGAAAAAAGAAACAGAATCATCGTTAAGAATTGCATATAACGTACGGCGTTCATGGTTTTAGGGCCAACATTTAAAAACTGAAAGAAATGTAATATTATAACATTTCAATTTAAACATCATGCTCAATTTATGTCCGCATCCTTGATAACGCTAAATAACGTCTCGGTCATCTTTGATGGCAGAAGTGTACTCGATCGCGTCACGTTCTCTCTTCATAGAGATAAAATCACCACCTTGATCGGCCCTAATGGTGCAGGTAAATCTACGCTAGTAAAAACCGTTATTGGGCTAAATTCGCCAAGCGAGGGGACCATTGTACGGCAAGGAAATATCACCATCGGCTATGTTCCCCAAAAGTTGCAACTTAATGAGAGCCTGCCATTGCGCGTTGATCGTTTTCTTAAGTTGAGCCCAAAAGCGACAGCTTCGAGCATTCAAGACGCATTGAGTTTGGTAGGCGCGACTAAGTTACTGCATGCCAACATGCACACTCTTTCTGGCGGTGAGATGCAACGCATTTTGCTTGCGAGTGCCGTATTGAAGAAGCCTGATCTATTGGTGCTTGATGAGCCCGTACAAGGTGTAGATGTCGCGGGTCAGCTAGAGTTATATAGCCTGATCGCCAAACTCAAAGAAACACTTCGTTGCGGAATATTGATGGTTTCTCACGATTTGCATTTGGTCATGGCCAAAACCGATGAGGTTATCTGTCTGCAACATCACATCTGCTGCTCTGGTGCGCCAGACGCCATCTCAACGCACCCAGAATATGTGGCACTTTTTGGTCGAAAAGAGAGTGAACAATTAGCTCTATACCACCACCATCATAATCACGACCACGATTTATCTGGTAATCCTGTAGGTCCTTGTCAGCACGGAGATCATTAAGGTGTTTGAATTTCTTGCCGTGCCCCTGTTTGCAGGCATTTTGATAGCCGCCGCTGTTGGCCCTTTGGGTTCTTTCGTGGTTTGGCGAAAAATGGCGTACTTTGGTGACACCCTCGCACATGCTTCTTTATTTGGGCTGGCCCTCGGATTCATGCTGCAAGTCAGCCTCAATCTAGCGTTGATCGCGAGTTGTTTAACAATCGCCATTTTGCTTGTTGCCCTTCAACGGAAAAGTAGCGTATCGACCGACACATTACTCGGGATCATAGCGCATACCTCCCTTTCACTCGGATTGGTTTCTATCAGTTTCGTTGATGATTTACGCGTCGACCTTATGTCGTACCTGTTCGGTGATTTGCTATCAGTGACCTTTGCTGACCTTAGCCTAATTGCTGCAGGTTGCGCTTTTGTATCCATCGCGCTTTATCTACTTTGGCGACCTTTACTTGCGATTACAGTGAATGAAGACATGGCACGTGTCGATGGGTACAACGTTGACCGTTTGAAGCTTATCTTAATGTTAATGGTTGGACTCGTCATTGCCATTGCCATGAAGTTCGTTGGTGCGTTGATTATTACCTCGCTCATGATCATCCCTGCCGCCACCGCACGACGCTTTGCTGTCAGCCCCGAGCAAATGGCGATGCTAGCCAGTGGTATAGGCATGATATCTGTCGTCGGAGGCATTGCCCTTTCGTGGTTCAAAGACACGCCCGCAGGTCCTTCTGTTGTCGTTGTTGCAGGGCTTCTTTTCTTTCTCAGTCAGTTTCGCAAACAGGTTGAATAAATTTCATCACTCATCAACCTAACTACTAGGCTCAAAACACAAAAAAACCGCTCTAAAGAGCGGTTTTTATCTTTCAACTTATCCGAACTTTCAGCTTATCCGAAGATAGCGTGCTCGTAATATTACCAGCCCGTGCTCTCGCGCAGTGCTTTGCCGATATCAGCAAGGCTCTTAACTGTTTTCACACCAGCCGCTTCAAGTGCTGCGAATTTGTCTTCCGCAGTACCTTTACCACCAGAGATGATCGCACCAGCGTGACCCATGCGCTTACCTGGAGGTGCGGTAACGCCAGCAATGTAAGAAACAACAGGTTTAGTCACGTTGTCTTTGATGTAAGCAGCAGCTTCTTCTTCTGCAGTACCACCGATCTCACCGATCATAACGATCGCTTCAGTCGCAGGATCCTTCTCGAACATTTCTAAAATGTCGATGAAGTTAGAACCTGGGATTGGGTCACCACCAATACCTACACAAGTAGATTGACCGAAACCTTCATCAGTCGTTTGCTTAACAGCTTCATAAGTCAACGTACCTGAGCGCGATACGATGCCCACTTTGCCCGGCTTATGAATGTGACCCGGCATGATACCGATTTTACATTCGCCTGGAGTGATAACACCTGGGCAGTTAGGACCAATCATACGAACGCCAGCTTGATCTAGCTTCACTTTCACTTCTAGCATGTCCAAAGTAGGAATACCTTCAGTGATAGTCACGATAAGCTCAACGCCTGCATCGATAGCTTCTAGGATTGCATCTTTACAGAATGGTGCTGGAACGTAGATAGCAGATGCAGTCGCACCCGTTGCTTCTACTGCTTCAGCCACTGTGTTGAACACAGGAAGACCTAGGTGTGTTGTGCCGCCTTTACCAGGAGAAACACCACCTACCATTTGCGTACCGTACTCAAGCGCTTGCTCAGAGTGGAACGTACCTTGCCCACCGGTAAAACCTTGGCAAATAACTTTGGTATCTTTATTGATCAAAACAGACATTATTTGCCCTCCGCTGCAGCAACAACTTTATCAGCTGCTTCAGTCAGTGAGGTCGCAGCAATAATGTTCAGGCCGCTATCGGCCAATTTTTGAGTTCCAAGTTCTGCGTTGTTACCTTCAAGGCGAACAACAACAGGTACCTTAACGCCTACCTCTTCAACCGCACCAATGATGCCGTCTGCAATCAGGTCACAACGTACAATACCGCCGAAGATGTTCACCAAAACGGCTTTTACATTATCGTCAGATAGGATGATTTTGAATGCTTCTGTTACACGCTCTTTCGTCGCGCCGCCACCAACATCCAAGAAGTTTGCAGGGCTACCGCCGTGCAGGTTTACGATATCCATCGTACCCATTGCAAGGCCAGCACCGTTAACCATACAGCCAATGCTGCCGTCTAGTGCCACGTAGTTCAGTTCCCACTGAGCTGCGTGCGCTTCACGAGCATCATCTTGGCTAGGATCGTGCATTTCACGTACTTTTGGCTGACGGTATACAGCGTTGCTGTCGATAGTCAGTTTTGCGTCTAGGCAGTGCAAGTTTCCTTGGTCAGTGATAACCAATGGGTTAACTTCAACAAGCGCAACGTCACGCTCGATGAACAACTGAGCGATGCCCATGAAAATTTTGGTGAACTGCTTGATCTGATCGCCTTGCAAACCTAGTTTGAATGCAAGTTGACGGCCTTGGTATGGCTGAGGACCAACCAATGGATCAATGGCAGCTTTGTGGATAAGCTCCGGCGTTTCTTCCGCAACTTTCTCGATTTCCACACCACCTTCAGTAGATGCCATGAAAACAACGCGACGTGTGCCACGGTCTACAACCGCGCCCAAATAAAGCTCTTTAGCAATATCTGTGCACTCTTCAACCAAAATCTTGCTTACAGGTTGGCCATTTGCATCTGTTTGATAAGTTACTAGGTTTTTACCCAGCCAGTTATGTGCAAACGCTTTAATTTCTTCTTTGTCGCTAACAAGCTTTACGCCGCCCGCTTTACCGCGGCCACCAGCGTGTACTTGGCATTTAACGACCCATTTGTCGCCGCCAATCTTGTCAGCAGCTTCGGCTGCTTCTTGAGGAGTGTCACAAGCATACCCTTCTGATACAGGCAGCCCGTATTCAGCAAACAGCTGTTTTGACTGATATTCGTGCAGATTCATGATGTTCTATCCGTGTCTATTTTCCATTTTATAGGTCTAATTTGCTTTCCACACAGGGGACGTCATGTCCCCTGTTACCGACAGAAGCCGGACTACTTATACGTCAAGCAGCAAACGCGTTGGGTCTTCTAAAAGCTCTTTAATGGTAACCAAGAAACCCACGGACTCGCGTCCGTCGATCAAGCGGTGATCATAAGAAAGAGCAAGGTACATCATAGGAAGGATTTCAACCTTACCATCAACCGCCATAGGACGGTCTTGGATCTTGTGCATACCAAGAATAGCAGCTTGTGGTGGGTTGATGATCGGGGTAGACATCAGCGAACCAAATACGCCACCGTTAGTAATCGTGAAATTACCGCCAGTCAGATCTTCGACAGTTAATTTTCCGTCACGACCTTTAATAGCCAACTCTTTGATGCCCTTTTCGATGTCTGCCAAGCCAAGACGATCACAGTCACGAAGAACTGGGGTTACCAGACCACGTGGCGTTGAAACAGCCATGCTGACATCAAAGAAGTTATGGTAAACGATTTCTTCACCATCGATAGATGCGTTGACTTCTGGGTAGCGTTTTAACGCTTCAACCACGGCTTTCACGTAGAAAGACATGAAACCAAGACGGATACCATGACGCTCTTCAAACACATCTTTGTACTGCTTACGAATGTCCATGATTGGCTTCATGTTCACTTCGTTAAACGTTGTTAGCATCGCAGTGCTGTTCTTCGCTTCAAGCAAACGCTCAGCAACACGCTTGCGAAGACGTGTCATAGGGACACGTTTTTCGCTGCGGTGACCCAATGATGGCGTTTCGTCTTTCACTTGAGCAGGGGCAGCCGCCGCCGGGGCAGCAGAACCATTTTTCAAGAACGCATCAATATCTTCACGGGTGATACGACCGCCAACACCTGTGCCTTTAACTTGGTCAGGGTTCAGATTGTTCTCTGCAAGTAGACGACGTACAGCTGGGCTAAGTGCGTCATTTTGCTCGTCAGTCAGCGCGGCCGTGTGGCGTTTGTCTGGCGATGATTCAGAAGATGCTGGAACATCCTGTGTAGGCTCACCAGCTACAGCGCCCGCCTTTAACTTAGCGATAAGCTGCTTTGAAAGCACCGTGGCGCCTTCTTCTTCAATAATAGCTTCCAACACGCCATCTTCAGGTGCAGGCACTTCAAGAACCACTTTATCGGTCTCGATGTCGACCAAAACTTCGTCGCGTGAAACGGCGTCGCCTGGTTTTTTGTGCCAAGTTGCAACTGTCGCATCTGCAACAGACTCAGGTAGGTCGGGAACCAGAATTTCGATTGTCATATCGTTTTTTTCCTTAATTTTCTAGTTCTTAATTCAAGGTAAGCGCGTCTTCTATCAACGCTTTTTGTTGTTTTAAATGCACAGACATGTAACCAACAGCAGGCGATGCAGACGCTGCGCGTCCCGCATAACTCAACGTGGCATCCGCCGGAATGGCCAATCGGAAATTGTGCTGGCTACTATACCAAGCGCCTTGGTTTTGAGGCTCTTCTTGGCACCACACAAAGTCTTTTGCATTCACAAATTGGCTAATCACAGCTTGCAAGTCCTCTTTCGGGAACGGGTATAGCTGCTCAATACGCACAATGGCGACATCTTTAATTTCTTCTTTGCGTCTGGTTTCTAGCAGGTCGTAGTAAACCTTACCGGAACACAGAACCACACGTTTCACTGCAGCTGCATCCAGATCATCTACTTCACCAATCGCACTTTGGAAATTCCCCTCAGCAAGATCTTCTAGTGACGAAGTACACAATGGATGACGCAACAATGATTTTGGAGACATCACAACAAGTGGACGACGCATAGGGCGAAGCACTTGGCGACGAATCATGTGGTAAATCTGTGCAGGCGTAGACGGCACACACACTTGCATATTTTGCTCTGCGCAAAGCTGCAAGTAACGCTCTAAGCGAGCAGATGAATGCTCTGGGCCCTGACCTTCATATCCGTGCGGTAGCAACATGGTTAAACCACACATGCGGCCCCATTTCTGCTCACCAGAACTAATAAATTGGTCGATAACAACTTGAGCACCGTTTGCGAAGTCACCAAACTGTGCTTCCCAAACCGTCAAGCCGCCTGGCTCTGCGGTGGTATAGCCATATTCAAACGCCAATACCGCTTCTTCAGACAAAACAGAGTCAAACACTTGGAATGGGCCTTGTTTGTCATGAACATTGGAAAGCGGGATATAGGTGCTTGCGTCAGTTTGATTGTGCAGCACGGCGTGACGGTGGAAGAATGTGCCACGGCCTGCGTCTTGACCACTGATACGAATGCGCTTGCCTTCATCGACAATCGTTGCATAAGCAAGAGTTTCTGCCATACCCCAATCCAAGGCTTTTTCACCGTTAACCATCGAAATACGATCGTTATTAAGTTTGCTAACTCGGCTATGAAGCTTATGACTTTCTGGGTATTGGGTAACACGATGACCAAGCTCAACTAGGCGTTTCATGTCGAACGTATTCGGCCATTCAACAGTCCAGTCATGCCCTAGGTATGGAGACCAATCCACAGAGTGCAACGCCATAGGGCGATACTCTTTTGTAACATGCTCACCACGATCAAGTGCATCGCGATATTCATTGATGAGATAAGTCGCTTTTTCTAGGTCAGCAACATTTTGATCAACCAGCACATCTGCATAAATCTTACGTGGCGTTGGGTGCTTTTTGATTTTTTGGTACATCAGAGGCTGAGTTGCATTCGGCTCATCAGCTTCATTGTGACCATGGCGGCGGTAGCAGACCAAATCAATCACAACATCACGTTTAAAGGTATTGCGATAATCTAACGCGAGGCGAGAAACAAACGCGACAGCCTCTGGATCATCAGCATTCACGTGCAGGATCGGAGCCTGAACCATTTTTGCGATGTCCGTACAATACTGCGTCGAGCGCGTATCGTTCGGGTTGGACGTTGTAAAACCAATCTGGTTATTCACGACGATGCGAATCGTGCCACCCACGCGGAAACCGCGAGCTTGTGACATATTGAACGTTTCTTGAACAACGCCCTGGCCTGCAATCGCTGAGTCACCATGGATTGTAATTGGTAATACAGTCGAACCGTCTTTATCGCCTAAACGATCTTGACGAGCTCGAACTGAACCAATAACAACTGGGTTAACGATCTCAAGATGCGATGGGTTAAACGCCATCACCAAGTGAACATCACCACCAGGGGTTGCAAAGTCACAAGAGAAACCTTGGTGATATTTCACATCACCCGTACCCCATGATTCGCCATGCTTGCCCGCAAACTCGTCAAACAGTTCTGACGGTTTTTTACCGAGAACGTTAACCAGCATATTCAGACGACCACGGTGAGCCATTCCGACGACAACTTCACGAGCGCCGTTCGCTCCCGCTTGGCGAATAATTTCTTTCACCATAGGGATAAGCGCATCACCGCCTTCTAGAGAGAAGCGTTTCGCACCCGGGAATTTGGCACCTAAGTAGCGCTCCAAACCTTCCGCAGCCGTTAATTCTTCAAGCAACGTCATTTTCTCGTCGTCTGAAAACTCGGGCTGACCGACAACAGATTCCAAGCGCTGTTGAAGCCAACGTTTTTCATCGGTGTCAGTAATGTGCATGTATTCTGCGCCAATCGACCCACAATAGGTCTTGTTCAACGCATTATAAAGATCGGCAAGTTTCATGCTCTCTTGCCCAATGGCAAAAGAACCTACATTGAAAGTCTCTTCGAAATCTTCTTGGGTGAGAGAGTGAAAGGAAGGATCCAGATCTGGAACGCGTTCACGTTGCCAAATACCTAATGGGTCCAATGTTGCTTGTTGGTGTCCACGAAAACGATAAGCATTGATTAACTGCAATACTTTAACTTGTTTTGCGTCGACATCCGGATCACTGACTGAGGCACTGTAATGCGCTGTCTCGGTTGCTAGCCTTCGGAAGTATTCACGAACTCGTGAGTGGGGTTGCTCTGGTGCGTTGCCATTCACAGCAGGCAGTTGTTGGAACACTGCGCGCCATTCGCTATCTACAGACTCGGGGTCACTGAGGTACAGTTCGTAGAGGTCTTCTACGTAAGTTGCATTGGCGCCAGCCAAATGAGAAGACTCTAACCAAGCCTTCATCACGCCATTTTGCATTGTTATCCCTTAACCACTTAGTTAACTATTGCTACGACCGGGGGTTAGCCGGCGTTCCTTTTAAGCTCCCCTTTCGAGGAGCCTAAATTTTTGATTTGTGTAGGTACAGAAGCCAGTATCACACTGCGCGTTTAAGTAGCATTGAGCGAATGTGGCCTATTGCTTTTGTTGGGTTTAATCCTTTAGGACAAACATTTACACAGTTCATTATGCTATGGCAACGGAAAACGCTAAAAGCGTCGTCCAGATCGGATAAACGATCATCAGTCGCCGTATCACGGCTGTCAATCAACCAGCGATATGCAGCAAGCAGTCCTGCAGGTCCAACAAACTTGTCTGGGTTCCACCAAAATGACGGACATGACGTACTACAACATGCACACATAATACATTCGTAGAGTCCATCAAGGTGGGCGCGATCTTCCGGCGATTGTAAGTTCTCGCGAGCCGGAGGAACGCTCTCGTTAATCAAATACGGCTTAACACGTTCATAGTTTTGATAGAACTGCGCCATATCAACAACCAAGTCACGAACCACAGGCAAACCCGGCAAAGGACGGATCACAATGCTAGATTTGTCAGTCAACGCTGACAATGGCGTAATACATGCGAGGCCATTCTTGCCATTCATGTTGATACCATCCGAGCCACAAACACCTTCGCGGCATGAGCGACGGAATGAAAGCGACGGGTCTTGCTCTTTGAGCAAAATTAGCGCGTCAAGCACCATCATGTCCGAGCCTTCAGGCACTTCAAGGGTGTACCCTTTCATGTGCGGCACGTCATCTACGTCTGGGTTGTAACGGTATACAGAAAAATTCAGCTTCATGATTATCTACCTCCCTTAGTAAGTACGCGCTTTAGGCGGGAACGTATCACGATGGATCGGTTCCATGTTGACATCACGCTTAGTCATCGCTTCGGTTTCAGGGTTGTAGATGGTGTGGCATAGCCAGTTATCATCATCACGCTCTTGGAAATCAAAACGAGCATGTGCACCACGGCTCTCTGTACGGTAGTTCGCCGCAACAGCGGTTGAGAACGCAGTTTCCATCAAGTTATCAAGCTCTAGACACTCAACACGTTGGGTGTTGAATTCGCTTGATGTGTCATCCAAACGTGCTTCTTTAAGACGCTCACGGATAACTTTAAGTTCTTCCAAGCCTTTCGCCATCGCATCACCTTCACGGAATACCGAGAAGTTATTTTGCATGCATGACTGAAGGTCTTTACGAATTTGAACTGGGTCTTCGCCTTTCTGCGTTGAGTTCCAACGATTTACGCGAGCCAAAGAGGCTTCAATATCAGACTCAGACGCATCGCGTGCTTCAGCTTGTGCAGCCAGCGTTTCGCCAAGATGTAGACCTGTTGCACGACCAAATACCACCAAATCAAGCAACGAGTTACCACCCAAACGGTTTGCACCGTGAACAGAGACGCTCGCAATCTCACCACATGCAAACAAACCTTGAATTTCAACGTCGTTGCCATTCGGGTCTTGTTTAATCGCTTGTCCTGAAATCTGAGTAGGAATGCCGCCCATCATGTAGTGACACGTTGGGATAACAGGAATCGGTTCTTTGATTGGGTCAACGTGAGCAAAGGTACGAGACAACTCAAGAATACCCGGCAGACGCGCTTCAAGTACGTCTTTACCCAAGTGATCGAGTTTAAGCTTAAGGTGAGGACCCCAAGGACCATCACAGCCTCGACCTTCGCGAATCTCTACCATCATTGAACGTGCAACAACGTCACGACCTGCAAGGTCTTTGGCGTTTGGTGCATAACGCTCCATGAAGCGCTCGCCGTCTTTGTTCAAGAGGTAACCACCTTCACCACGACAACCTTCGGTAACGAGAACACCCGCGCCAGCAATGCCTGTTGGGTGGAATTGCCACATTTCCATGTCTTGCATTGGTACGCCAGCACGTAGCGCCATACCAACACCATCGCCAGTATTGATGTGAGCATTCGTTGTCGATTGATAGATTCGACCCGCACCACCAGTGGCTAGAACTGTTGCTTTGGCCTTGAAGTAACAAATTTCGCCACTTTCCATGTCCATCGCTGTAGCGCCAACCACGGCACCGTCTTGGTTTTTCACAAGATCTAATGCATACCACTCAGAAAAAATCGTTGTTTTGTTTTTGATGTTCTGTTGGTAAAGCGTGTGAAGCAAGGCGTGACCCGTACGGTCGGCAGCTGCAGCGGTACGAGCGGCTTGCTCACCACCGAATGCTTTTGACTGGCCACCAAATGGGCGTTGGTAGATGCTGCCGTCTTCGAAACGTGAAAATGGTAGGCCCATTTTCTCAAGCTCGATAACTGACTGAGGACCTGTTTTACACATGTACTCGATCGCATTTTGGTCGCCAATGTAATCAGACCCTTTAACGGTGTCATACATGTGCCATTCCCAGTTATCTTCGTGGGAGTTACCCAAAGCAACGGTGATACCACCTTGCGCAGACACTGTATGCGAACGTGTTGGAAAAACCTTTGAAAGCAAAGCACAGGAAAGGCCTTGCTCAGAAATTTGAAGTGCGGCACGCATACCTGCGCCACCCGCACCGATGACGATTGCGTCAAATTCTCTTACTGGAATACTCACTTACACACCCCACAAAACGAAAAAGCCAGTCAACAGGTAGACAAAAAGCAAGGCGACGATGCCAAACTGCATCAGTGCACGAAGCAGTGTCGGCTTAATGTAATCTGTCAACACTTGCCACATGCCAATCCACGCATGGATAAGCACGCAAACCAGCGCTAGCATAGTAAAGACTTTATTGCTTGTCTGACCCCAGAACTCCACCCAACTCAAATAAGTTAGCTCAGGGCCGAACGCAAAAAATCCCACCATGTAAAAGGTGTAAAGCGTCATGATAATGGCAGTAGCACGGATCAAGATAAAATCGTGAACACCGTTTTTGCCGAAAGAAGATACATGTCCTACCATACTAACCCCCACGCTAAAACAGACAGCACTGCAGTGATGCCGAATGCGACTTTCGCGCTCATGTTTCCTGATTCGAGTTCTTCAAAGTACTTCATATCCATCAGCAAGTGACGAATGCCACCAACAATGTGATATGCGAGTGCAGTCAAGATGCCCCACAGGATGAACTTGGCAAAAAAGCTATCGACAATGTCTGCTGCAGCGTCGAAGCCGCTAGGAGAAGATAGTGACAGGCTTAATAACCAAAGAAGGATGGCGACCGAAACGAAGGTGATAACACCTGATACACGGTGCACGATAGACGCTATCGCTGTGATGGGGAAGCGTATGGTCTGAAGGTCGAGGTTTACCGGTCTTGGCTTTGTTACTTTCACGATATGGCCCACTCAGCTCCATTGAGCAATTATTGTTATAACACTCTCTGAATTTACATTTCGCGATCGCGCCAGACCTGCAACATCTTTAATTACGTTTTACGAAGGCTTCTGCTATTAACTGCAGATCAAGCTCCGTTTTACGCAGAGAAAATATCGATTTGAGCCCCGAAACGCCCCGGCATTATGTAATATCCAGAGACCTGCCGCAGAGTATATGCCCCGTAACATTTAAACACAAACCAATAAAATTGACGGAAATCCCGAAACAGAGCATTAACTTAATACGCACATATTTTTGATACTTCCGCACACCCGACAAAGATCACTTCTGTAAATTGACATCTAATGCAGCGATCGGTACAACAACGGGGTCCGTATCCGGGATAGGATTATATAATAACAAAGGAGAATGTTATGGCAGATAAGAAAGCTACCCTCAATATTGAAGGGAAAGCACCTATCGAACTGCCGATCAAAGGGGGCACAGTCGGCCCAGAAGTTGTCGACGTACGTGCTTTGGGCGCAAATGGCTATTTCACGTTTGACCCAGGTTTTGTTGCAACAGCGTCGTGTGAGTCACAAATTACGTATATTGATGGTGACGCTGGCGTTCTATTGCACCGAGGCTTCCCAATTGATCAACTAGCCAATAACGCTGATTATTTAGAAGTCTGTTATATCCTTCTGTATGGGGAAGTCCCAACCCGCAAGCAATACGAAGAGTTTCGTAAGATTGTTACTCGTCACACTATGGTGCACGAGCAAATTGCGAGCTTCTTCCATGGCTTCCGTCGTGACGCACACCCTATGGCTGTTATGGTTGGTGTGGTCGGTGCCCTCGCTGCGTTCTATCACGACTCACTCGACATTAACAACGATGAGCACCGTGAAATCACTGCATATCGTCTGCTATCAAAAATGCCGACGCTAGCAGCCATGTGTTACAAGTACTCTTTAGGCCAACCTTTCATTTACCCAAGAAATGATTTGGATTACGCCGAGAACTTCCTACACATGATGTTCGCAACGCCTTGTGAAGAGTATGAAGTCAATCCGGTTGTTGCTCGTGCAATGGATAAGATCTTCACACTACATGCTGACCACGAACAAAATGCATCAACATCGACGGTTCGTCTCGCAGGTTCTTCTGGTGCTAACCCATTCGCATGTATCGCGGCAGGTATTGCATCACTTTGGGGCCCTGCTCATGGCGGTGCAAACGAAGCATGTCTGAAGATGCTGGAAGAAATCGGCACGGTCGAAAATATTCCAGAGTTCATTGAGCGTGCAAAAGACAAAGAAGACCCGTTCCGTTTGATGGGCTTCGGTCACCGCGTATACAAAAACCACGACCCACGTGCAACGGTAATGAACCAAGCATGTCATGACGTTCTTGATGAGCTGAATATCAACGACCCATTGTTGGACGTTGCGATGGAACTAGAACGCATTGCGCTTTCTGACCCGTACTTTATCGAGAGGAAGCTGTACCCGAATGTCGATTTCTACTCAGGCATTATCCTGAAGGCTATCGGTATTCCAGTTTCGATGTTCACCGTGATTTTTGCGATGTCTCGTACCATCGGTTGGATTGCACATTGGAATGAAATGCATAGCGACCCTCAAAACCGTATCGGTCGTCCGCGTCAGCTGTACACGGGCTATGACCAACGCGATTTTCAACCAATGAAAGATCGTGATTGATTAGTCGTCATTGCTAACAAAAAACGCCGCTTGATGCGGCGTTTTTTTTTGCGCTTGAATCACAGAAAGTTGTGATTCAAGCGCCTCTATTCTTTAGAGCACTATACGGGATTATCGATGTCAATAAAGGTGACATCCATCTGGTGATGTTCCGACAACCACTCTCCCAATGCCTTAATACCATAACGCTCTGTAGCGTGATGACCCGCACCAAAATAATGTAATCCCTGCTCTCTTGCAGAAAAAGTCGTTCTTTCTGACACCTCACCGGACACAAACGCATCCATTCCTTTGCTCGCCGCTAAATCAATATAATCTTGTCCACCACCGGTGCACCAGCCAACGCGTTTGATCTGACCTTTTTGCCCACCATCAATAAACAATGGTCTTCTGCCCAATTTTTTCTCAAGAAGAGATGCAAACTCACTCGCAGACAACGGCTCAGGAAGCTCACCCCAAACAGCCACTGAACGTGGATTACCATCTTCTAACCCCCCACATTCATCAATACCCAATAATCGGGCTAACTGCGCGTTATTACCGACGTCCGGATGTACATCCAACGGCAAATGATATGCATAGAGGTTAATTCCATTCTCCACCAGCGCCTTGATACGACGATACTTCATGCCCCGAATGGGTTCAGGCTCTCCACGCCAAAAATAGCCATGATGAACCAATACTGCATCAGCACCCTGCTCAATAGCAGCATCAACTAATGCTTGTGAAGCCGTCACGCCAGTAACGATTTTTTTGATCTCAGGCTTCCCTTCAACTTGTAACCCATTAGGGCAGTAATCTTTAATCAAATTGGGTTTCAAAAACTCATTAAGAATGGCTTCAAGTGCTAGGTTGTTCATGTTTAATCCTTAATCGAGCGATAACTTTTGGCCATTCTACCTACCATTGACGTGCAGGTGAACCGACATTCCGATAAGCTGTTTATTCACACACAGTCAATACCTTATGGAAACTCGTGATGTTTGCCGATGAAGCACAAGTCACCCGAGACATAGAATGGATATCCAGCGCACCGCCAATAGTGCAAATATCTTCCCATTCATTTGATGACGATTTTTGGTCTGATGTAGTACCCGCAATCTGGCCTGGCTATACAGGTGGGCATCGCATCGGCTTTTATTATCAATGGCTGGTAAGCCAATGTATTGAATCTCACCCTAAGTACCAACTCGTCACTGAAGAAATCCAAGTCACCAAAGATGGTCGAACACTGGGAGCCATTGACTTTGTAGTGAAAAATCCAGCTGGAGAGCTAGAGCATTGGGAGGTCGCTATCAAGTTCTACTTAGCATTTGCCACTGATTGGCACGGGCCCAATGCAAAAGACACGCTAGCAAAGAAATATGAAAAAATGGCGCACCAGCAACTGCAACTTTCGGAATCTGAAGCCTATCAAACTCAGTACCCTGAGCTGCCGATCAAGCATAGAAAATTATTGATGCAAGGACGTCTATACACCAATCCGTTCATCCTAGAGCCTGAAATCCCATTTCCTTCAGTCACTGCTGAATCGGTCTCTGGATATTGGTGCTGGCCTAGCCAACTCCCTGAAGACTTACGTTTTTACCACTTACAACGTCACCAATGGCTGGAAGCCCCTCGATTCGATGAACTCGAACCGTTTGCACTCGAGCTTCCTCTCGTTCGCGCTCAGCACATCATCGATGAAAATGGTAAACGCTGGTTTGTGGTTCCCGAATCTTGGCCAAACTGCCATTAAAAAAGCCACCGGCAATCGGTGGCTCTTATCATTAAGTCCTAACGGTTTAATGGCTTAAACTTATAGTCCAGCAGCTTTAAACACATCGCTCACGATTTTCTGCGCTTCATCTTGGATCTGGCAAAGATGCTCTTCACCTTTAAAGCTCTCGCAGTAAATCTTATAGATGTCTTCAGTACCGGATGGACGTGCCGCAAACCAACCGTATGCAGTCACCACTTTCAGCCCACCGATCGCTTGACCATTTCCAGAAGCGTGAGTAAGTTTCGCAGTGATCACATCACCCGCTAATGTTTCTGCAGTCACCATCTCTGAAGACAGTTTGCTCAACACCGCTTTTTGCTGAGTGTTTGCCGGTGCTTGAATACGTGCATAGCAAGACGCACCAAATTTCGCTGCCAACTCGTCGTAGTACTGCTGAGGGTTTTTACCCGTTACTGCCGTAATTTCCGCAGCAAGCAGACAAAGAAGAATACCATCTTTGTCAGTTGACCATGGCGTACCATCCATACGAAGGAAAGAAGCACCTGCGCTTTCTTCACCGCCGAAGCCCAACTCGCCACTGTACAAGCCATCAACAAACCATTTGAAGCCAACGGGTACTTCACACAGTTTGCGACCTAGGCTCTCAACCACTTTGTCGATGATGGCACTCGATACCAAGGTTTTGCCCACACCAACACCTTCGTTCCACTGAGGACGATGCTGATAGAGATAGTCGATGCAAACAGCAAGGTAATGGTTTGGGTTCATCAGGCCTGATGGCGTCACAATACCGTGGCGGTCGAAATCTGGGTCGTTGCCAAATGCCAGATCATACTGATCTTTGTAGGCCAATAGACCCGCCATCGCAGATGGCGATGAACAGTCCATGCGGATCACACCGTCTTTATCTAGCGACATAAAACGAAACGAGGGATCGATATCATCGTTAACAAGGGTGATATCTAGATCATAGTAAGCAGCGATCGCTTTCCAGTAATCAATACCTGAACCACCTAGCGGATCCACACCAATATGAAGGTTTGCTTTTTTGATCGCTTCAATATCAACAACCTGACCCAATTCGCGCACATAAGGCATCACGAGATCGGCCTCAACAAACAATGCACTTGAGGTAGCATCGTGATAGCTAACTCGGCGAATGCCCTCAAGACCTGCTGCAATATATGCGTTTGCGCGTTGCTCGATAGCTTTCGTCAACTCACCTTCAGCAGGTCCACCATGCGGAGGGTTGTACTTAATACCACCGTCCTGAGGAGGGTTGTGCGACGGCGTGATAACAATACCATCCGCTTGATGCGCATTGGCTTTGTTGTGTTCCAAAATGGCGTACGAAATACCCGGAGTAGGCGTATAGCCACCGTGCTCTTGAGCGACAACACTCACGCCATTGGCAATCAGTACTTCTACCACAGAGCAAAACGCAGGCTCAGACAAGGCATGCGTGTCTTTACCAACAAACAGTGGGCCAGTGAACCCTTGCTCTGAACGCACATCGGCAATCGCTTGGGCGATAGCAAGAATATGATGTTGGTTAAACGTAGATTTGTCTGCGCTTCCGCGATGACCAGACGTACCAAACTCAACGTTGTGCGCTGAGTTAGTTGGATCTGGCGTCAACTGGAAATAGTTCGACACCAGTAGAGGAATATTATGCAGATCTTGTTGCTGGGCACGTTGCCCTGCACGTTCGAAGCTCGCCATGTGTTCGCATCCTTTCCGGAAATCTAAATTCTAAAAATACAAAAAGGCTCGTCAATGACAGAGCCTCTATTTAATCTTAACTATTCACAATCAGTATGTTACTGGTACTAAGTGCGATATTTAGATCTCACCAACGACTTTTTCTGTAATGTCGCTCGCAAAACCCATTTTAGTCATCAGCTGCTCAACCATCTGGCGCTTACGACCGGTATTCGTATTGGTGATCACCCAAAAAGGCGTGGTCGGAATATGCTTAGGCTTGGTGGTTTTACCACTTTCAAGAAGCGTTTGCTCATTATCAGCAAAGTAAACTCGCGTGCGGCCTTTCAATGCAGTTGCTTCTGCAAATCCTTGTCCGTCAATACGATAAAGTGCTGATAGAACCAACATAAAGCGGCCAATCGCTCTTTCTTGCGCGGCAAACTCGTCAGAGATCAACAATGAACGCATTTCTTTCACGCGATCCACAGAGTCTTGTTTTCCCGCATCTTTGCTGACAACAATTCCCTTAGGCTTATTCGCGGGAGTCAAAGTCGCAACGGGTTGTTGATCCATCTGCGGTGCCATCAATAAGCGGCGCAGGATATCCGATGCACTTTCACCAATGTGATGTGTTTGGCTGGCAATGTACCGGTATAGCTCTTCATCAACCTCAATTGTCTTCATCGTTTGATCATCGTGTCCTAATTACAATTCAACAGGGCGATTATACAGAGTTAGAAAGGTATACTCTACGGCAAACGATTCATATTGAGAGAAAACAACGGTGTTTTTAAACTACAAGATCCAAGGGGAAGGAAGACCTTTGCTCTTGATCCATGGACTTTTTGGTAGCTTGGACAATCTGGGCGGTCTTGCTCGCGTTTTGGCCGAGCATTACACAGTCTATCAAGTTGACCTGCCGAACCATGGCCAATCCCCTCGCTCACAGAGCGTCGACTATGTTTCGCAAGCAAATGCAGTCAAAGACTTTATGACGCAACAAGGGCTTGACCGCGCTTCTGTCGTCGGTCATTCAATGGGCGGGAAAGTCGCCATGATGCTCGCGATCTCTCACCCTGAGATGACAGATCAATTAGTTGTCATGGATATCGCGCCAGTGGCCTATCAAGAACGCCGACATGATGCCGTACTCGCGGGTTTGAATGCATCTATGCGCTCGCCAATCACCAGCAGAAAAGCAGCGGAAGCGATCCTTTCGGATCATATCCTAGAGCCAGGCGTGAGACAGTTCTTGCTGAAATCACTAGCTAAGCAAGACAATGGCGAATTTGAATGGCGCTTTAATGTCGATGCTTTGGAAAGAAACTATGACGATATCACTGGGTGGCCAGCCAGTGGTCACTACCATGGTGACACTCTCTTTTTGAAAGGTGCAGACTCTGACTATATTTCAGCAGCACACCGCGAAGAAATAGAACGCCAATTTCCGCAGGCAAAAGCGCACGTTATTGCCAATACTGGCCACTGGTTACATGCAGAAAAACCTGACGCAGTAGCGCGTGTGATCACTCGCTTTTTAACAAAGTCAGAGCGTTAACAGACGCATCTGAGTTGTGATATAGTGCGCCACGAAATAGTTTCCGAAAGGAGAGGGAAATGCTGTACGAGCACTTTGAATTGCTCGAAAAGATAGGGCTTGATCTGCTTTTTGCAGCTATCTTCTTTTTCATCGGCATGGCAATTAAGGACGTATTAAACGAAGGAAACGTACCACCATTTGGCCGACGTATAGTTTGGCTGGTACTTTTCTTAGGATGCGCCGGTTTTATTACCAAAGGCGTGATCCAGTTATTCTGGGAAGGTGCAGGCATAGGCTGATTGCTTGGGCTTTACCGTTAGCAGCAAGAAGGCTTCCCCTTCTTCTACACTTTAGAATGTGAGATGTGTATATTGCATCTCGACTAACAGAAAACAGGTATTCTCTATTATGGCGAGCGTAGGTCTCTTCTTTGGCAGCGATACAGGTAACACTGAAGCTATCGCCAAGATGATTCAAAAACAACTGGGCAAACAACTGGTCCATGTTCAGGATATTGCAAAAAGCAGCAAAGAAGACATCGACAACTTCGATCTGCTATTACTCGGTATCCCAACTTGGTATTACGGTGAAGCACAGTGTGACTGGGATGATTTCTTCCCAGAGCTTGAGCAAGTTGATTTCTCAACCAAACTCGTTGCCGTCTTTGGTTGTGGTGATCAGGAAGACTACGCAGAGTATTTCTGTGATGCGATGGGCACCATTCGTGACATCGTTGAAACGAAGGGTGGCACTATCATTGGTCATTGGCCAACTGAAGGCTATGAATTTGAAGCTTCAAAAGCCTTGGTTGATGACAACCACTTCGTCGGTTTGTGTGTCGATGAAGACCGCCAACCAGAGCTGACTGCGCAACGTGTTGAAACATGGGTTAAACAAATCCATGAAGAAATGTGTTTGGCAGAATTGGAAGGTTAATCTTTCCAATCAGCAGAAAAACGCGCCCGATGGCGCGTTTTTTTATGACTGTACCTCTGGCTTATCACGATATTTGGGCTTCTTACGCACGTATAGAACTCGCCTTACTCGGCTCACCACTTCCCCATTTGCATCTAACACATTGACGACAAATTCGGGGAACACCTTGTCGCCATTTGCCGTTGCACGCTGGATCGACGTGATCGTTTCTTCTGGGATCACAAACTCAGCAAACAAATCAGAAGCGCCAGGCTTAATGAAATTGATATCGGCTTCTTTGTCCCAAACAAAGTACCTCTCACCGAGTATCCCCATCAACATCAAAGCATAAGTAGGATCTGTCATGGAAAAAATGCTGCCGCCATACTGGGTACGGTTTGCGTTCTTATTCCACCAGCGTAGTTTTAATCGGATACGAACAAAACGAAAGTCATCACTGATTTCGATGATCTTAATCCCTGCGCCCCAAAACGGCGGCCAGCAGTTGAGAGCAAATTTAACGATCCCTGGTTTATAGTATTTGTACACAGTAATTCCCTTTCTGGTCTAACCAGTTTATCGTGCCATTTTTGTTTCCGAACAACAAGCCGCAAAACCAACCAATTAGGTCAGTTATTTATCGACATGCACTAGCGAGGCCGTACCACATTTGTTACGCTAACAAACAATTTTTCCCGTTCTCATAAATACACAGGGAAAAGCAATTACGTAGGAAGAACCGGATGTCAGATAATAACAAGGCACTGAAAGACGCAGGACTGAAAGTCACGTTGCCTCGACTAAAAATCCTAGAAGTCCTGCAACAACCGGACTGTCAGCACATCAGCGCCGAAGACTTGTATAAGAAACTCATCGATATTGGTGAGGAAATTGGCCTTGCGACCGTTTATCGTGTCTTAAACCAATTCGATGATGCAGGCATTGTCACGCGCCACCACTTTGAAGGTGGTAAGTCAGTCTTTGAACTTGCGACACAGCATCACCACGACCACTTGGTTTGTCTAGATTGTGGTAAAGTAATTGAATTTACTGATGATGTGATTGAAACACGTCAGAAAGAAATCGCGACTCGATATAACGTTCGCCTCACCAACCACAGTTTGTACCTCTACGGACACTGTATCGAAGGTGATTGCAAGACAGACGATAGCCTTCATGACGCTAGATAGTCTCAACAATACCGTTTCAGTCGTTTGTCACTGAACGATAGACATAAAAAAACCGGAGCATCTGCTCCGGTTTTTGTTTACGGGACTTAATTACCCGTCAATTTTTGCCCACGTGTCACGAAGACCTACGGTACGGTTAAATACCAGCGCATCGTCAGTGCTGTCTTTACGATCAACACAGAAATACCCCATACGCTCAAACTGGTAACCTTGCTCGGCAACTGCTGCTTTTAGGCTTGGCTCAACATAACCTTGAACTACTGTCAGTGATTCAGGGTTAATGGTTGCTGCGAAATCATCGGCAGCGCCAGGGTTCGGCAATGTAAACAAACGATCGTACAAACGAATTTCAGCAGGTACACCCGCATCCGCAGATACCCAGTGAATAACGCCTTTCGCTTTACGGCCGTCTGCTGGGTCTTTACCCAAGGTTTCAGGATCGTAAGTGCAGTAAACCGTTGTTACTTTACCATCAGCATCTTTGTCACAACGCTCAGCTTTCACAAAGTAAGCATTACGCAGGCGTACTTCTTTACCTAGCACTAGGCGCTTGTACTTCTTGTTCGCTTCTTCACGGAAATCTTCCGCTTCAATCCAGATCTCACGGCTAAACGGAATACTACGCTCACCCATCTCTGGTTTGTTTGGATGATTCGGTGCAGACAAATGCTCAATGTCACCGTCAAAGTTCTCAATCACCAATTTGATTGGATCTAGAACTGCCATCGCGCGCGGCGCATTTTCATTCAAGTCATCACGAATACATGACTCTAGTGAGCTCATTTCAATCGTGTTTTCTTGCTTAGTCACACCAATGCGCTTACAGAATTCACGAATCGCAGCAGGCGTATAACCGCGGCGACGCAAGCCAGAAATCGTAGGCATACGTGGGTCATCCCAACCGTTTACCAAGTTCTCGCTCACAAGCTGACTCAACTTACGCTTAGACATCACTGTGTATTCAAGATTCAGGCGACTGAACTCATACTGACGTGGTTGGCACTCAATGGTGATGTTATCCAATACCCAATCGTAAAGACGACGGTTATCTTGGAACTCCAACGTACACAGGCTATGTGTAATGCCTTCTATCGCATCAGAGATACAGTGCGTGAAGTCGTACATTGGGTAAATACACCATTTATCACCCGTTTGGTGATGGTGTGCGAAACGTACACGATACAATACCGGATCACGCATCACCATGAATGGCGAAGCCATATCAATTTTCGCACGCAGACACGCTTTACCTTCTGCGAACTCACCGTTCTTCATCTTGTCGAACAGTGCTAAGTTCTCTTCCACAGTACGGTCACGGTAAGGGCTATGCTTACCTGGCGCTGTTAGCGTACCGCGGTATTCACGGATTTCATCTGGGCTTAGCTCTTCAACATAAGCCAAACCTTTCTCAATCAATTCAACCGCGTAACCGTGCAGACGATCGAAGTAACCAGACGAATAACAAACTTCGCCGCTCCAATCAAAACCCAACCAGTTCACATCGCTTTTGATAGATTCAACAAATTCGATGTCTTCTTTTTCTGGGTTAGTATCGTCGAAACGCAGGTTACATTGACCCTGGTAGTCTTTAGCAATACCAAAATTCAAACAGATCGACTTTGCGTGACCAATGTGAAGGTAACCATTCGGCTCCGGTGGGAAACGCGTATGAACTGTTGTGTGAACACCACCAGCCAAATCTTTATCAATGATTTGACGGATAAAGTTGGTTGGACGAGCCTCAGACTCACTCATCAAAAAATACCTCGTAGGAAGAACTACCTGAAATTACGCCAATGATCCACGATCACGGCTATTTACTCAACCACAACAGAACGTCGAGACGAAAAAAAAGCCCGCATATAGCGGGCTTCTGAGTCTTTGAGTGTCGTTATAGAGACACTGAACGACCTTCACGTTGCTTGTCAGCACTCAATGCACGTACTTTCACATTCTTCGAGTCAGACAGTTCCACCGGCGAAGAGTAGTCAATCCATGATTGACCGCCATCAACAGAGTACTGAAGTGGCAGACCTGGCATGCTGATGTTCATGTGCAGTTTACCTGCTTCAATCACCGCACCAGGAACAGGAATACGGTATTGAATACCCGCTGCGTCCAGTTTCACCATCTCACGTTGACCCATCACATTCGCAAAACGCGTCCAGTCTTGTAGCTGAGCGTCTTTGTTCACGTAGCTAGTTTCAAGGTTAAACGCTTTACCGACTTGATAATCAAGTTCCCAATCCGCCTTGTGCCATGCGCGCTCTGCTGCTGCAATCACACGAGGGAATACCATGAACTCATACTGTTCATCGGTACGAACGGTTTCACTCCAAAGCTGTGCTGACAGACCGTGGATACCTTTAGACTCAACAGTGCCTTTACCATTGAAGCCGTTACCATCACGGTCTACAGAGGTTTCCGCGTTCTGAGGCAAGTTCTCAGGTGCAAAGCCAAACATCTTGCGTGTATCCGTTGCACGCGTTGCCCAGTAGTAGCCGCGCTCTTTTGGATCCACTTCATATGGCATGTCCATGTAGACGTAGTCTGGGTTAGACACAATCACGTCATACCCTTTATTTGCCCACTCATACGCTGATGCGTCGCCGCCCCAGTAAAGAACGTCCCAGAAATTCACACGCACGTTGTCTGTTTCAAATGCTGAAGCATCTTTAGAGTATTTCAGGCCATCTTGCCAAGCTTGGAAGTTTTCAATGCCATGCTTAGCGACTACTTCACTCACTTGCTCTGCAAAGTAGCTTGGTAGATGACCGAAATCAGCAGCTACACCGTCAGCAATCGCTTTTTGACAAACAGGTGATTTCGCAAATGGCTTATGTTGCTGGCTAAGGTCAATGTTACCTTTCCATGAAACAGGCTCTGCTGCATTAAGATCTTGGAAGCCGGCATTCAGCTTAATGTTTTTCGCTTCATCACCGCCAAAGTGCCACGTTGATAGCGGCATACCTGCTTCCGCGTGCATGGCTTTCACTTCTGTAATCACTTTGTCCACAAAGTTCAGAGACGAATCCATGCATGGGTTGATGAAGCTACGCTTATCGTAGAACTGAACAGTCGTCACGTTCGATGTATCCAATGGATCCATCAAACGGAACTCTTCTGCTTTCATCAGATCGCCTTGAGCGGCATATTTGGTGTAACGCGCTTCCATCGAAACAACAGCGGCACGTGAGTGAGCTGGCATATCGATTTCAGGGATCACTTCGATACCACGCGCTTTTGCATGATGCAGAATTTCTAAGTAATCCGCTTTCGAGAAGAAACCCGAACCAAAATTATCTGTTGTCGGGCCAGAACCCAGTTGCGGCAACAAACAAGAGGTTTCAGACAGATCGTGACAACGGTTTGCACCCACGTCAGTCAGTTCCGGAAGACCAGGGATCTCTAAGCGCCAACCCTCATCATCGGTAAGGTGAAGGTGAAGTTTATTCAGCTTGTATGCCGCCATTTGATCGATAGTGCGCAGCATGGCTTCTTTCGAATGGAAGTTACGCGCCACATCAACCATCACACCGCGGTATTCAAAACGAGGGGCATCTTCAATAGCAACCCACGGCAGCATACCGCTGTCGTCTTTATCCATCAGTGCAAGCAAAGATTGCAGGCCGTAGAACGCACCCACGCTGTCATAACCAACAATCTCGACGCCAGCAGCATTTACAGCTAGCTTGTAAGCGCCAGACACCGCTTCTTCGCCGCTAAATGCATTAGCATCTAGGTTCACGTTAAGGTCGATGTCGCCTTCCACGTTCACACCCAGCAGCGCTGCACGATCTTCAAATGCTGCTAACTGCTCATCATTCAATGCCGTGTTGTTCAATGCAAAACCCGCAGCAACATGTAAAGCGCCACGCATTTGTTTAGTTTTTAGAGGCGTTGGAATGATAGAAGCTTCAATAGCACCATCAGACAGCTGAGCAACGTCGCTGTTTTTCGCAAAGCGGGAGGCTGCTGTCGCTAGGATGTTATTGTCTTCAGGGGTACGCTTCCATTTGTTGCCATCAATTTCAGCCACAAATGCATCAACGTTTTCAGTATCTAGCGATGCAATCGTCTTTGGTGTTGCGTCACCAGCAACCACATAGGCACGCGGCATAAAGTCAGTTTCAAACAACTGCCAGTATTCTGCAATCAGGGGAATTTCAACCGTTTCGCCTGCTGCGAAACCATCAAAAGATGATGTTGGAGTCAGAACATAAAGATCACCGGTCAAATGTTCGATGGTGAAGTCTTCGTTTGCTACATCCAAAAACACACGGATGCTGTGCAGATAGATTTTCCAATCATTAGCAGTAACAGCGTCGCCGTCGTTAACAATGGTCATTGTAACCTTGTTACAAGATGCCCACTCTGCACCCATATCCTGACAGGTTAAGCCTTCTTGAGCACCATGATTGGTTTCAACTGCGTAGCTGATGTCCAATTGAGCCGCTAATGCATCCACAGTTGCCTGTTGTGCTGCACCTGAAGGCAAAGCACCACAACCTGCAAGACCTGCAGCAACCGCTACAGATAAGATTCCCATCTTAAATGTCTTTTTCATTTCTATTTACCCTACGAATTTGGCCAAATTTGGCCCAAAAAAAGCCGACCCCGCTAAGGGCCGGCTATATTGACTATTTAGTCAGTATTTCTTAATTATGGCAGTTTGATTTCAGACAAATCTTCAGTCGTGCCAACTTTTTTCATTTCGCCAGCTACGATTTCTGCCAATGGACCCAGAATAACCTGCAGGTTATTTGTACCCAATTTAACAACACCCATCGCACCTAGTGCTTTCAGTGTTTTCTCATCAATCTGAGCGCCGTCTTTAACAGTCAGGCGAAGACGAGTAATACATGCATCGATAGTCGTTAGGTTGTCATGACCACCTAGCGCTTTCAAGTATTGGCGAGCCAGAATACCGGTCTCTTTAGAACCTTCAACGCCGTTTGACGGTGCGTCTTCATCAAGATCTTCACGGCCAGGAGTTTTCAGGTTGAACTTAACGATCGCGGTACGGAACACAGCGTAGTAGATACCTGCAAACACGAAACCTTGAACAATAAGCATGTACCAGTTAACAGCAAGTGGGTTACGCGTTGACAAGAACATGTCAACAAGACCTGCTGAGAAGCCGAAGCCTGCAATCCACTGCATAGATGCTGCGATGTATACAGAGATACCCGTCAACAATGCGTGCAATACGTACAGACCTGGTGCTAGGAACATGAACGAGAATTCTAGTGGTTCAGTTACACCAGTGAAGAACGATGCGAAACCAGCAGCGATCATAATAGATGCTACTTTCTCTTTGTTCTCAGGCTTAGCAGTGTGGTAGATAGCTAGCGCTGCACCTGGTAGACCGAACATCATGATTGGGAAGAAGCCCGCTTGGTACATACCTGTTACACCAACAGTTGCAGTACCTTCAGCTAGAGACTTAGCGCCACCCAGGAAGTTAGGAATATCGTTAATGCCTGCAACGTCGAACCAGAATACTGAGTTCAGAGCGTGGTGCAGACCAACAGGGATAAGAAGACGGTTAAAGAATGCGTAGATACCTGCACCCAATTCGCCCATACCTTGGATGCCTTCACCGAAGTTAACTAGACCACCGTAAACAGTTGGCCATACGTACATCAGGATGAAAGATACAATGATTGCAGCAAATGAGGTAACGATTGGAACCAGACGTTTACCCGAGAAGAACGCCAATGCTTTGTGCAGTTCTACGTGAGAGAAACGGTTGTACAGTTCTGCAGACATGATACCGACCAAGATACCAACGAATTGGTTCTGGATCTTACCGAAAGCCGCTGGAACAGCACTTGGATCAATGTTTTGGATTTGAGCAACAGCACCTGGAGACAGTAGCGTTGTAACAACGTACATACCCACTAGACCTGCAAGAGCAGCAGCGCCATCTTTGTCTTTAGACATACCGTAGGCAACACCTACAGCAAACAGCCAAGACATGTTATCAATGATTGCGGCACCCGCTTTGATCAAGAATGCAGCTAGAACGCTGTTTGCGCCCCAACCATTCGGGTCAATGAAGTAACCAACACCCATTAGAATTGCAGCGGCAGGAAGAGTGGCAACTGGTACCATCAACGCCTTACCTACTTTTTGGAAATAACCGAGAATATTCACCTGTGTTCCCCCTATAGTGGTTCTTTCTCAGAGTTGTAATGACAACATGGGACTTTTTTTACTATCCAATGTGAGTCAGGTGGAGTTTATTCCATTAATTTCGCCCCGCAAATTAAAACAGGTGCAATTGTGATTTTTGTCACTCAAAACGATACGTAATCCTGTTTTTTGCTAGCGCCCTCATAAAACTTATTTTATGATGAAAACTAAGATACAGAACCACTATGCTGTATAGTCTGAATTTGAATTAATTAAGAGGTGTACCGTGAGACTTATCCCATTACAAACCGCACATGAAGTAGGCTTTTGGTCAGCACGCCATATTGTTGATACTATTAACAAATTCGCTCCAACCGAAGATCGTCCGTTTGTTCTGGGTTTGCCGACTGGTGGCACCCCTCTGAACACGTATAAACAACTGATTAACCTTCATAAGCAAGGCGAAGTAAGCTTCAAAAACGTTGTGACGTTCAACATGGATGAGTACTGTGGCATCCCTGCTGACCACCCAGAATCTTACCGTAGCTTCATGTACAACAACTTCTTCAATCACATTGATATTAAAGAAGAAAACATCAACTTGCTGAACGGCAACACTGATAATCACGAAGCTGAATGCCAGCGCTACGAAGATAAAATTAAATCGTACGGCAAGATCAACCTGTTCATGGGTGGTATTGGCAACGATGGTCACATTGCATTCAATGAACCAGCATCGTCACTTTCTTCACGTACTCGTATCAAAACCTTGACTGAAGACACTCGAATTGCTAACTCTCGTTTCTTTGATAACGATATCAATCAAGTGCCAAAACATGCATTGACGATTGGTGTTGGTACATTGCTTGACGCTCAAGAAGTGATGATTCTGATCACTGGCCACAACAAAGCTTTGGCTCTGCAAGCTGCGGTTGAAGGTTCGGTGAATCACCTATGGACAGTGTCTGCGCTTCAATTGCACCCTAAAGCACTGATGGTTTGTGACGAACCTTCGACTGCTGAGCTGAAAGTGAAGACGGTTAAGTACTTCCAAGAGCTAGAAGCTGAAAACATCAAAAACCTTTAAGGTAAGGAAACATTCATGTACGCACTGACTAACTGCCGAATTTTTACTGGTAGCGAAGTGCTGGATAATCATGCTGTCATCGTGAATGACGGCTTGATCCAGAACGTTTGTCCAGAAAAGGAATTGCCAGAAGGCATTGAAACCCGTTCTTTAGACGGCGCTTACCTAAGCCCTGGCTTCATCGACCTACAGCTTAATGGTTGTGGCGGTGTTATGTTCAACGATGAAGTGACTGCAGATACGATCCGCACTATGCATTTAGCGAATCTAAAATCTGGCTGCACCAGTTTTCTGCCTACATTGATCACGTCTTCTGATGAAGACATGAAGGCATCTGTCAGTGCAATTCGCGATTATCAAGAACAATACCAACATCAAGCGTTAGGTCTGCACCTAGAAGGTCCATACCTCAACGTCGCTAAGAAAGGCATTCACAGTGTTGATTTCATCCGTCGTTCAGACGATGCGATGATCGATTTCATCACCGAAAATGCTGATGTTGTGACCAAAGTGACCCTAGCGCCCGAGCTAACACCGGCTGCACACATTCGCCAATTGGCAGATGCAGGTATCGTTGTTTCCGCTGGTCACACGAACGCGAGCTATGTTGAAGCACGTGCAGGCTTCAAAGCCGGTATTACGTTCGCAACACATCTGTTTAACGCAATGACACCCATTGCTGGTCGCGAGCCAGGCATGGTGGGTGCGATTTACGACACCCCTGAAGTATACACAGGCGTTATTGTTGACGGTTTTCATGTTGACTATGCAAACGTGCGAATTGCTCAAAAATTGAAAGGTGAGAAACTGATTCTTGTAACTGACGCAGCAGCGCCAGCAGGAGCAGACATGGATCACTTTATTTTTGTAGGCAAGAAAGTATATTACCGTGATGGTAAGTGTGTTGATGAGAATGGCACACTTGGCGGTTCGGCATTGACCATGATTGAAGCAGTACAGAACTCTGTCGAACATGTAGGCATCGCTTTGGATGAAGTGGTCCGCATGGCAACCTTGTATCCAGCACGTGCAATCGGTATGGATGACAAGCTAGGGGCTATCAAGAATGGATATGTCGCTAACCTGACCGTGTTTGATCGCGATTTCAATGTCAAAGCGACTGTAGTTAACGGCGAATACACATTGAATTAGGACATTTATGACAGGCGGACAAATTGGTAACGTAGATCTGGTTAAACAGTTAAACGGTGCCGCCGTTTATCGACTCATCGACCAACAAGGTCCGATTTCTCGAATCCAAATTGCTGACGTAAGTAGTCTTGCCCCAGCAAGTGTTACCAAAATCACCCGCCAGTTGCTTGAGCGCGGCTTAATCAAAGAGGTCGCGCAACAAGCGTCCACCGGAGGTCGACGAGCTATTTCGTTGACCACCGAATGCGCCCCTTTCCACTCTTTAGCAGTCCGTCTTGGACGTGAACGCATCGAGATCACGCTGTTCGACTTGTCAGGAAAAGTGCTTGCCGAACATGAAGAACCATTCCTGTACCCAAATCAAGAAACGCTGATTGAAGGTCTTCTCTACCACCTTCACACCTTCCTCGCAACACAGCAAGACTTTGTCAAAGAACTGATTGCTGTCGCTATTTCCCTTCCTGGCCTTGTCGATGCAGAAAGCGGCATTGTTGAATACATGCCACATATTGCTATCGACAAATTGCCTCTCAGCGACTTAATTCGCGATGAGTTTGGTGTGCAGTGTTACATCGGGAATGACACCCGAGGCCAAGCATTAGCTGAACATTATTTCGGGGTTAGTAAAAATTACTATGACACGCTACTCGTGAGCGTTCATAACGGTGCTGGCGCTGGTATTATCGTCAATGGTCAGGTGTTTCTCGGTTATAACCGCAACGTGGGCGAAATCGGTCACATTCAGATTGATCCACTCGGGAAAAAATGCCAATGCGGTAACTTTGGCTGCTTAGAAACCGTGGCCTCCAACCCCGCTATCATTGAACACGCACAGCAACTGCTGGCTCAGGGCCACGAAAGTATGCTGCAAGGCAAAAAAGACCTTGATGTGTCTGATATCTGTCGTGCTGCTGTCGCTGGTGATGAACTAGCACGCCAAGTCTTGGTCAAGGTAGGCAATCACCTAGGTAAAGCCATTGCGATGACTATCAACCTGTTCAATCCACAACAAGTGGTCATTTCAGGTGAGATAACTGAAGCGAAGAGCGTGGTATTCCCCGCGATTCAGCGCTGCGTAGAGAATCAGTCATTGCGTGCATTCCATCAACAGCTTCCAATAGTCGCTGCTGGTTTATCATCGACACCAACGCTCGGCGCGTTTGCCCTTGTTAAACGCGCAATGCTAAATGGTCTTTTGCTTCAAAAGCTTCTAGAAGACTAAGCCTGTTACACAATTTGTATCCGCTTAGTGTCTAACTGCAAAGGCAACACTGGTTAACTGTGTTGCCTTTGTTTTATCATAATCTTAAGAATTTCCTCTATTTCTTTTAATAAAACCGTTGCTCTCACTCAGCAACTGCTTTAAAGCGGCATTTATACGCAAGGAAACTACCAAACTTATGGATCTCGTCATCATAGCCGTCGCATTTGTCAGCGGTTTACTCATGCTTCGCTGTCATATGCCTCCGCTCGTCGGTTTTTTGATTGCGGGCTTTGTCTTGCATGCTGTGGGATTCACATCCACACCATTAATCCAATCACTGGCCGATTTGGGCGTCACACTGCTTCTCTTTTGTATTGGCTTAAAACTTGATGTTAAATCTCTGCTTAATAAAGAGATCTGGCTTGGCGCTTCACTGCATAATGTGCTGACAACCGCTCTATTTTCTGTCTGCTTATTAGGCTTTAAGGCGCTTGGTCTTTCCGCATTTTCCGATCTTGCCACCAATGACATCGTACTTATTGCCTTTGCACTCTCTTTCTCCAGTACGGTTTTTGCGATTAAAGCACTGCAAGAAAAAGGTGAAATGAATGCTACCTACGGCACACTCGCTATCGGCATTCTCATCATGCAAGATATCTTCGCTGTTATCTTTATGACGGTAGCATCCGGTAAAATACCGGGCATCGAAGCCCTTCTTTTGTTTGCGCTTCCATTACTACGCCCTCTCCTTTTCAAACTACTAGATCGCGTCGACCACGGAGAAGTGTTGGTGCTCTACGCCATATTCCTCGCACTGGTAGTAGGGGCAGGTTTCTTTGATGCAGTAGGAATGAAAGCAGATCTCGGCGCGTTGATTCTTGGGATGATGATGGCGGGACACTCCCGTGCATCTGAAATGGCTAAATCGCTGTTTAACTTAAAAGAACTCTTTCTTGTTTGTTTCTTCCTCAATATCGGTTTATCTGAGCAGCCAACGTTGCAAGGGCTAATGATAGCCCTATTACTGCTAGTATTGTTGCCCCTGAAAGGTCTGCTCTACTACGTTATCTTCAATGGCTTCAAGTTTCGTGTTCGCACCTCGCTATTCGCGTCCTTAACCCTTTTTAATTACAGTGAATTTGGTTTGATTGTCGGGGGCATTGCTTATCAAATGGGCATCATGCCTGGGAACATTTTGGTGGCGATCGCCATTGCCGTATCCCTTTCTTTTGTGCTTTCTGCGCCACTAAATACGTTCAGCCACAAAATTTATTCGACAATGTCTTCACGTTTTAGCGACCCTTCACCTGAACGAATCCACCATAACGATCAGTTAATCGACCTAGGTGACGCGTCGGTGCTGATTCTCGGCATGGGACGGATCGGAAGCGGCGCGTATGACGAGATCGCCAAGGACATCCCATCGAAAGTGCTTGGGATAGAAACGCGTGAAGAGTCTGTTGCAAGTCATTGTGCCAACAATCGGAATGTCATTCACGGCGATGCAACGGATCCTGATTTTTGGTCTCGTGTGACATCTTCACGCCACATTGAGCTCATCTTACTTGCGATGCCAAACAGCCAAGCGAATACGATTGCAATGGAACAAATCAACCAAATGGGCTTTGAAGGTAAAGTGGCCGCCATTGCCAAGTATGTCGATGAACTCGAACAGCTTAAGGCGCTAGGCGTAAATGAAGCCTACAACATCTATAACGAAGCAGGGTCCGGTTTTGCTCGTCACGTGAAAGATCAATTGCTTTAGTTATCCAAAGGGTTTTAATAATTCGCCCTCGAAAGCTGGTCAATAAACAACCAGCAACAACATTTCATTCACCAAAACCTCCAATTTGGTGAATGAGATTAAAACACATGTCGAGTTTGTTATTTTTTTCTCCATAACTGGTTGCTTTTTTCCTTCAAATTGGCAAATTGGAGGCAACAGAAATTTTAATGACGCACACACCGTCGTAAAGGGAAGTAAGAGAGGGATTTATGTGTTCTGTATTTGGCATTCTGGATATTAAGTCAGATGCAACCGCGCTTCGTCAGTCTGCGCTAGAAATGTCTAAAAAACTGCGCCACCGTGGCCCTGACTGGTCAGGTATTTACTCTTCAGACAACGCAATTCTTGCGCATGAGCGTCTTGCGATTGTTGGCTTGAACAGTGGTGCTCAACCGCTTTACAGCCCAGATAAAAAACACATCCTCGCGGTTAACGGCGAAATCTACAACCACAAAGAAATTCGTGCTCGCTACGAAGGCAAGTATGACTTTCAAACCGATTCCGATTGTGAAGTTATTCTCGCGCTATACCAAGATATGGGTGCAGACCTTCTAGAAGAACTAAACGGTATTTTCGCTTTCGTTCTTTACGATGAAGAGAAAGACACCTACCTCGTTGGTCGCGACCACATTGGTATTATTCCGCTGTACCAAGGTCACGATGAGCACGGAAACTTTTATGTAGCATCAGAAATGAAAGCACTCGTGCCAGTGTGCAAAACCATCAGTGAGTTTCCTCCAGGTTCTTACCTATGCTCTGGCGATGCTGAACCACACCGTTACTACGTTCGCGACTGGAACGAATACGCGGCAGTTCAAGGCAACTCCACCAGTAAAGAAGATCTTACGAAAGCACTAGAAGACGCGGTGAAGCGCCAGTTAATGACTGACGTGCCTTATGGTGTTTTGCTATCGGGTGGTTTGGACTCATCAATCACTTCAGCAGTTGCAAAACGTTATGCTGCAATGCGCGTCGAAGACGATGGTCAATCAGAAGCTTGGTGGCCTCAACTGCACTCATTTGCCGTTGGCCTCGAAGGTGCGCCTGATTTGAAAGCTGCGCGTGAAGTGGCAGACCAAATTGGCACAGTTCACCACGAGATGACATACACCATCCAAGAAGGTTTGGATGCTATTCGTGATGTGATTTACCACATCGAAACTTACGACGTCACCACCATTCGCGCATCAACGCCAATGTACTTGATGGGCCGTAAGATCAAAGCGATGGGCATTAAGATGGTACTGTCTGGCGAAGGTGCTGATGAAATCTTTGGCGGCTACTTGTACTTCCACAAAGCGCCAAACGCGAAGGAGTTCCACGAAGAAACCGTTCGTAAACTACTCGCATTGAACATGTTTGACTGTGCACGTGCAAACAAATCGCTGGCGGCATGGGGTGTAGAAGGTCGCGTACCTTTCCTCGATAAAGAGTTTATCGATGTTGCAATGCGCTTGAACCCAGAAGATAAGATGTGTGGTAACGGCAAAATGGAAAAACACATTTTGCGCGAGTGTTTCGAACACTACCTGCCTGCTTCTATCGCATGGCGCCAAAAAGAGCAGTTCTCAGACGGCGTTGGCTACAACTGGATTGATACGTTGAAAGCCGTCGCAGAAGAAAAAGTGACTGATCAACAGATGGAAACTGCACAGTTCCGTTTCCCTTACAACACACCAACTACGAAAGAAGGTTACGCATACCGTGAAATCTTTGAAGAGTTGTTCCCACTTCCAAGTGCTGCGGAATGTGTACCTGGTGGCCCGTCAATCGCTTGTTCAAGCGCGAAAGCCATCGAGTGGGATGAGAGCTTCAAAAATGCAGCAGACCCTTCAGGTCGCGCAGTAGCGGCAGTACACAACGAAGCTTATGCCCAAAAGTAAGTAGAATTTGCTTTCATTGAAATAGAGCCGCTGAGACAACTCAGACGGCTCTTTTTTTATACCCAAAAACCATAGATGCAGGATTGTGATACTTGGGTATATCAGACTCTCCTACTCATGTACCCCAATCCTTGACACCCACTCGCTTGTAAAAAACCAAGACCTCAATAGCTTCAAAATACAAGATTGAGGAACTAACAGACGCAATGAGTAACACTTTCCTTTGCCTATCTCGAAGCACCATCGACGTAGAATAAGACATAGCATGTGTCGTAACCTCACCCAAGAGGAGAACAAGAGGGCCTCTCTGGTCGAAAAATGATCAGGCTGTTTGGCACCACCAAATAACAGATGCAAGTTGCGACATTCTCAACTTTTCATGAGGGCTTGTTCACACACTTCAATTCCAGACATCAAATAACGCCCTACTAAACAAACCCCCGCCGCAAATTAATTATTAACAAACAACATATTTACATACAGATGTGTGGTCTCACGTAGGATTTATTTATTGTCCTATTTGAAACTTAATATCCATACAAAAGAACAATATCTCAATGTTAAGATTCCGCCGTTCGTGTCGCTCCGATAAATAAGCAATCCACGCCACGTTATTAGCAAAACTATCAATATTACCTGCATGAATCGTATTTTGGGAACGACACTCAAGGGCGGTAGCGTAGAAAAATCGTGCAAACAGCCATAGTTACTTTATCTAAGGATAGAAGAAAATGGATACAACTCTAAAATTGCACAGTAACTATGGTGCTCTACACGTGTTCTACAGAGCTATTGACTGCATAATTATCTGTCTAGCTCTTTACTTTATCTCGACCACCTATATTGGTCACTTCGACAGAAATAGCGCATTACTAACAACGTACTCAATATTGGTATATTTACTGATTGCAGAAAAAAATGATCTCTATCGCTCCTGGCGAGTTTACAGATTCAAAGATGAAGCACTGAGTATTAGTAAAGCATGGTTGCTTACTATCACCTTCCTTATCGCAATTGCATTCTTCACAAAAACGAGCACAAGTTATTCTAGAGTCGTAACAGGATCTTGGTTAATTGCAACACCCATACTATTAATCACATGGCGCTTCATCGCAAAACAGACTCTTAGAAAACTACGTGATTACGGTTATAACCGGAAAGAAGCAATAATCGTAGGCGTTACAGAGAACGGCATACGGTTAGCAAACGAAATAAAAAATAACCCAGAGCTAGGCATTAAAGTTGTCGGGTTCTATGATGACAGAGAAATGAATCGCTTAAATGTCAAAGACTTACCAGCTCCTTTTAAAGGAAATGTGGTCTCTGCACTCGAAATGGCAAAAAAGGGAGTCATTCAACACATCTACATTTCAATGCCATTAAAAGCAAATGAACGAATTACAAAATATCTCGATGCATTTTCGGACACGACAGCAAACACCTACCTGATCCCTGATTTCTTTGTTTATAACTTAATTCAATCTCGTATAAGTGCGATCGGAAACATACCGACTATCAGTATTCATGACACCCCTTTCTATGGAACTGACGGTTGGTTTAAAAGAACACAAGATATTGTATTAGCGTTTTTGATTATTTTACTAATCAGCCCTGTACTTTTAACTGTTGCGCTTGGCGTGAAACTTTCATCACCAGGGCCAGTTATTTTTAAGCAACTAAGATACGGGCTGGATGGACGCCCTATCAAAGTTTGGAAGTTTCGCTCTATGAGCACCATGGATAATGGAAGCGTCGTTAAACAAGCAACGAAAGGAGACCCGAGAATTACCCCTTTTGGTGCATTTATCCGTAAAACATCTTTGGATGAGCTTCCTCAGTTTTTCAATGTACTACAAGGTCGTATGTCTATCGTTGGACCTCGCCCTCATGCGGTTGCTCACAATGAAGAATATCGAACGATCGTCGACCGCTACATGCTAAGACACAAAGTAAAGCCAGGAATTACAGGTCTAGCTCAAGTCAACGGCTATCGAGGTGAAACGGATACGCTAGAAAAAATGCAGAAGCGTGTCGAGTTTGACCTCAAATACATTCAGTCATGGTCAACATGGCTCGACCTAAAAATTATATTTAAAACCATATTTAAAGGCTTTACCGGAAAGACTGCCTACTAAAGGAATAGTAATGAATTGCCCTAAGAAAACACTGATCACTGTGGCGTTATTGAGTTCCAGCAGTTTAGCAATTGCAAACGAAGATAATGGATTTTCGACTGAATCCGGTATCAAGGTCACTCCTCTTTTTAATGCATATCTAGAGCACAACGACAACGTTGGTCGATACTCATCTTCGGAAGACCCAGAATCGTCAAACGCTTTGATTGTCAAACCTGGAATCATGTTTGAATCAGACCGAAATGGCAACGAGTATCAAATTGCCTACCTATTGGCTTCCGGGACTTATTTTGACAGTGACGAAGATGATTTCCTTGACCACACACTAACCACTAATAACTTCATACAAGTAAGCCAACGAAGTGGGTTTGGCATAAATTACACCTATGAGAAATCTCACGAAGCCAGAGGGACAGGGATCTTAGCTGGTGATGAGCTAACCACAATCGCAACAGAGCCAGTAAGATACGCCCTACACAATGCAAACGTAACCCACGTATATGGTGCCGAAGATTCAACCGGTCGCATTGAATCAAACCTTAGATACGAAAACAAGGTATACGAGAACTACCGAGACCTCACGGCCGCTGGATTTGTCTTACTCAGCACAAGATTCAAAGATTACGATGAAGTGGCGGGCTCACTTGCCTTCTACTACAAAGTATTTCCGGCCACCGACCTACTGGTCGAAGTGGACTTGGCTGACCGTCAATATAAACTCGGCGACCCTAACAATGGTCAATCACAGAATAATCTCGATGCCTACTATTTAGTCGGTGCGAAATGGGACATTACCGGAAAGACAACCGGAAAGCTAAGATTAGGTATACAAGACAAGAACTATGAAGATGAAACCAGAGAAGACTTTAACGGTTTCAGTTGGGACTTAGATTTAACCTGGGAACCACTAACCTATTCAACGATCTCCATTTCCGCTGCACAAAGTGCTATCGACCCCGATCAAGGCAACAACTTTATTAATCAGACGAGTTTTGGCGCGAGTTGGAAGCACTTCTGGCTAACAAACGTATACAGCGATTTGGCATTGAACAGCATCGACGATGATTATTCACAAAGCACAAGAGAAGACGATCTGATTGCGGCCTCTTTCAACCTCGGTTATGAGTTCAGAGAAGACACTGAAATAAGATTAGGTTGGCGTTATGAAGACAACGACTCGTCGATTGAAACAAACCGATACAGCCAAAATATTTGGTATCTCGGTACTAACTTGATCTTCTGATTATTGAAAGGGCTACTGTTCACATGACACATATCTATCGATTACTTATCACGTTCACATTTATCCTCGCTTTTCCTTTCAGTGCCTTCGCAAGTAGTAACGACTACACAATTGGCGCAGGTGACAAAATACAAATCGTAGTATATGGAGAAGAGGAATTAACGATTGATGAATTATATATCGATAGCAGTGGAGAATTTGACTACCCCTATCTCGGCCAATTAATAGCAATTGGAAAAACGACTGAGCAACTCAAGGCAGAAATCATCACAGGACTTAAAGGAGATTATTTAGTCTCTCCCAAAATTCGTGTCGGTATCGTTGGATTCAGGAGTATCTTTGTAAACGGTGAAATTAAAAAACCTGGTGGCTATGAGTACCAACCTGGTCTCACCGTAGATAAAGCGATTGCTCTTGCGGGAGGTTTTACGGAGAGAGCAGCCAGAAAGAAAATCTATATAACTCGAGAAGATAAAGATGTTCCTCAAAATCAGGTGAGCCTTTCTCACATGATTTCTCCTGGAGACATCATTGTTATCGAACAGAGCTTTTTCTAAGATGAAGCATATCATCCCAACTAGCTTGGCGAAATAGTCCCTCTGGTGTGAGTATTATAGCTTATCTTTTTTAAACTTATTTTCTAATAAATTAGCACAATAGTTTCAATCTACTTTTGAGCACATCGCTTAGTACGACATATTAATAATGGAATGAATAATGTCTGCCTTCCCCAGTGAAAATACAATACAACAAGACCAACTGATTGATATTGGATATTATATTCACCTAATCAAAAAGCGCTGGTTCTCTATTTCGTTATTTACGATGCTATGTACAGTCATATCAGTACTTGTTGCGCTTTCTATTACACCCACATACCGAGCGACTGCAACACTGCTTATTGAATCACAACAGGCTAAAGCGATATCAATCGAGGAGGTTGTGGGTATAGATTCGCGTGCCAACGAATACTATCTCACCCAATTCGAGATTTTGAAGTCAAACCAAGTAGCGCAGCGGGTAATTAAAAAGTTGCATCTTGACCAAGTTGCAGAGTTTAACCCTTCAGTGATTGAACCTAAACATCCTAGCTATACTGGACAGATCAATGGTTGGCTACACTCGAACACTGTATTTGGTTCGCTGTTCTCTTCAAAAGAGCTTGAGCCTGTAGATATCGAAAAGAAAAATGAAGCCATAAACCTGAGAGTATTGAAGAGATTCAAATCAAAATTAACAATATCTCCCATCAGAAAAACTCAGTTGGTTAAAATTTCTTTTGACTCACAAGATCCCCAACTAGCTGTAGATGTTGCCAATGCTGTCGGTTACGCATTCATTGAAAACAATTTAGAGTCCAAACTTATTGCAACAGATAGAGCAAATAGTTGGCTGAACGAACGCCTAGACGATCTAAAGCAAAACCTAAGAAGTTCAGAACAGTCGTTGCTTGAATTCTTACAACAACAGAAACTAATTGATGATAGCGGCATTGTCGCTCTAACAAGCAATGAACTGGAAAATCTTACCAATCGCATAGCAGAAGCCACGGATAGAAGAACCAAGACCCAGGCTCTATACAATGAATTGAAAAACAGTGCAGATACAGACATTGCCTCGCTGAGCGCCAATGCGCTAATTTCCAACCACCCACAAATCCGTGATATTCGATTGGCAGAATCGGAGGCGGAAAAAGAAGTGAGTCAACATTCTAAACGCTATGGCCCGAAACACGACAAAATGATTCAGGCAAACGCTCGCTTGGCCTCAATTCAACATAGAGCAAATAGCTTAGTCTTCAAGTTAATAAATGGTGTTGAGAAGGAATTATCGAGTGCGAAAGAGCAAGAACAATTGCTAAAGAAAGAGTTAACAAGTAAAAAACAAGAATTTCAATCTCTAAGTGTTGTAAAAAGTGAATATGATGCATTAAAACGAGAGGTAGAGAGCAACGCTAAACTCTATGACATGTTCTTGGCGCGTCAGAAAGAAACATCAGCTACCAGTGATTTTAGTGCAGCAAACGCACGATTCAGCGACCATGCACTATTTCCTGAGGCACCATATAAGCCTAATCGAAAACTTATAGTTACTTTTACCTTAATTGCTAGCTTGGTGTTCGCAGCTCTTTTAATAGTAGTCATTGATGCCTTTAATAACACAGTGGTCTCAGCACGAGACTTTGAAAATAAGTTGGGCCTACTACCTACCGGCACGATTCCTCTGGTAAAAGCTCGCGAATACAGGAGAAGTCCGATTGACGCATCCTTATTCAACAACAGTAAATTCGCGGCATTCCAGGAGTCTGTCGACTCTATACGCACCTCTATTCTTCTAAGTATGCCCAAGGCAGAAAGAAAGTATCTCGCTATTTCATCATCTGTACCAGGTGAAGGGAAAACTACAACTGCAATAAATCTCGCTCAATCATTCGCAAGCATTGAAAAGGTGTTATTGATAGATTGCGACTTGAGAAAGCCTTCTGTAGGTTTACGTTTTGGCTTTCCAAAAAGCCTTCCTGGCCTAACAAACATTCTTGTAATGAACACATCATCTAATGATTGCATAAAGCCAATTGAGGGAACTAACCTTGATCTACTTTCGGCAGGTATGCTAGTAGCAAACCCACAAGAACTATTAAGTAGCAAACCATTTGAAAATTTACTTTATGAACTGTCTAAAGAATACGACCGAATCATATTCGACACTCCACCAATCTTGCCAGTTAAAGATGCATTTATCATTGGTAAATTCACAAAAGGTATATTGCTAGTCCTTAAAGCCAATAGTACTAGCAAGTCAGTCTATAAACACACGATGTCTCTTTTCACAAAGCACAAAATATCAATCGATGGTGTAGTGATCAATCAAGTTACTCAACAAAAAAATGGCAGGCATACCTACTCCGAGTATTCACAATATACTAACGAAAAACAAACGGCATAAACTGCAAAATCTAATAACACAAAAGTAAAAATAGAAATAAAAATAAAAATAAAAATCATACTGTTAAATGAATCCAGAACACATAGAACACATAAAACACTTAAAACACATAAAACAACTTTAGACATATAATCATCAATTTGCATTTGGGCAGTAAAAAACACGAGGAAATATATTCGTGACTAAATACGAAGAAATATGCAACAAACTTTCAGAAAATCCTTGTAAGTGGCTAGTGACTGGCGTGGCTGGATTTATTGGCTCAAACTTACTTGAAACTCTATTGAAGCTAAATCAAAATGTTACAGGGTTGGACAATTTTTCAACCGGATACAAAAAAAACCTTGAAGAAGTAAAAAGTAATGTATCTAAAGAGCAATGGAGCCGATTCTCATTTTATGAAGGGGATATATGTTCTTTGGATACATGTAGGGAAGTAGTAAAGAACACAGATTATGTCTTACATCAAGCAGCTCTAGGTTCAGTTCCCAGATCTTTGCACGACCCTATAACAACGAATGAAGTTAATATTTCTGGAATGCTGAACATGATAACTGCCTCAAAGGACAGCAATGTAAAAGGCTTCGTTTATGCAGCTTCAAGTTCTACCTATGGAGACCACCCAGCATTACCGAAGGTTGAAAACAACATCGGTAAGCCATTATCTCCATATGCTGTTACCAAATATGTAAATGAATTATATGCAGATGTATTTATGAAGTCATACGGCTTCAAGTCAGTCGGCCTGCGATATTTTAACGTATTTGGTCCTAGGCAAGATGCTAACGGCGCATACGCTGCAGTCATTCCAAAATGGACTGATGCAATGTTAAAAGGTGAGAACGTATATATTAATGGTGACGGAGAGACTAGCCGTGATTTCTGTTTCATTGAAAATGTTATTCAAGCAAATATTCTGGCAGCCACTTCTAACCTAGAAAAAAATGAAATTTTCAATATAGCACTTGGCGATAGAACAACACTTAATGAATTATTTACTTCAATCAAGAATTCGCTAAAACAAAACAATTATAAATATGAAATTAGCCCTATCTATCGAGAATTCAGAAGTGGGGACGTGCGCCACTCTCAAGCCGACATTACCAAGGCAAGAGAAATGATCGGATATCAACCAGAAGTTAGGATTGCCGATGGTGTGAATCTCGCGATGCCTTGGTATATAGCTCAGTAGTATTTTAAATAAGTTAGAGTAATATAATGAAATATAGTAATGAAGAACTTAAGTTGGCGGTTATTGGTCTAGGTTATGTAGGTCTACCACTAGCTGTTGAATTTGGCAAAGAGCGCAGCGTTATTGGATTTGACATTAGCAAACATAGAATAAAAGAGTTGCAGTCAGGTATAGATAACACACTCGAGGTCGAACCTGAACTACTAGAAGCAGCTAAGGGACTAAAATTCACCTGTGATGTTGAAACACTGAAAGAAGCAAACACTTATATCGTTACAGTACCTACACCTATAGACGCTGCTAAAAAACCAGACTTAACACCGCTAATTAAAGCAAGTGAAATGCTGGGAGGTGTGCTGAAAAAAGGTGATGTGGTTATCTACGAATCTACTGTTTACCCTGGCGCAACAGAGGAAGATTGCGTCCCGGTACTAGAATCGGTATCAGGCCTAAAATTCAATCAAGATTTCTTCGCTGGTTATAGTCCAGAAAGGATAAATCCAGGAGACAAAGAGCATCGGGTTACGAATATCCTTAAAGTCACTGCTGGATCAAATCCTGAGGTCGCCATAGTTGTCGACAATTTATACAAAGAGGTCATTAAGGCAGGCACATATCGCGCGAGTTCAATTCGCGTTGCAGAAGCTGCTAAAGTCATCGAGAACACACAGCGAGACGTTAATATTGCATTAATTAATGAACTTTCTATAATTTTCAACAAAATGGGGATCGACACTCTCGAAGTATTAGAGGCAGCAGGCACCAAATGGAACTTTCTACCTTTTCGCCCTGGCCTCGTTGGCGGTCACTGTATTGGTGTAGATCCTTATTATCTTACTCACAAAGCAGAATCAATTGGATATCATCCAGAGATCATTACCGCTGGTCGCCGCATAAACGACAATATGGGACGATATGTAGTAGGGCAGTTAGTAAAATCAATGCTGGGCAAAAAAATTCATGTTAACGAGGCTAAAGTACTTATCATGGGCCTAACATTCAAAGAAAACTGCCCAGATCTGCGTAATACGAAAGTTGTCGATATCATTGATGAACTGTCTGAATTCGGTATCAATATCGATGTATATGACCCATGGGTATCTGCTGAAGATGCAAGAAGTGAATACGATATCACATTAGTAGAAAAGCCAGTCAATGGGAAATATGATGGTATTATTTTGGCCGTCGCACATGATGAATTCAAGAAAATGAGCGCATCAGATTTGAGTGCTTTGAAAAATAGTGAGTCTGTTGTGTATGACCTCAAACATATCTTCGACAAAGAAATTGTTGATATAAGATTGTAAACCGATCACATACGACTAATGGTGCCGGTAGTTTCGTCAATACAGCTACTGGCGCCTTGTGATAATCAAGAAAAAAACGACAAGTCAATAAATATAAATTCGACACTACACACACCGCGCGATTATATTCAACACATCACAAACTAAAACCAGAGTCATTAACCAATTATTTGTATCGTTCCAAGAGTGGATGAGGAACAATGTAAGATGTATAAATGTACTTAAAAGGAATAATTCAAATACTAAGTGGAAACATTATTGCGCAAGGCATTATGTTTACTTCAACATTTATTCTTGGTTTGTACTATAGCCAAGAGGCCGTAGGTACATATGCTATTTTCTCTTCCTACATAGTGATCATTTCAATATTTACTTCACTACGACTAGAACAAGGGATATCTAAAGCAAAGAGAAGAAACGAAGTACTAAAATTATTAGATATAATCATCACGTCTTCGCTCTGTTTGACAGTGATATATTTCTCAATTTTACCTTTTACAGTCGATAAACTTAAGATTGAAATTGGCGTATCACTTACTGTAATCTACCTTGGATCGATTTCACTAACAATTTTTAATGTTAGTAATTCAATCTTAACATATGGATGCAAGTTTGACTTAATATCGAAATCGAAAATCATAAAAGCAACAGCATTTGTATCCCTACTATACCTACTTAAAGATTTTCATTCAGGAATCATACTATCTTTCATTTGTTCACATGTCATTATATATCTTTACGTAAAAATTAAGTATGACATAAAATATAAACCAAGAAAAAATAGAATATTAAACTCATTAAAGAGACACAAAGAGTTTGAATATATTTATAGATACTCTGTACCTAATGCATGCCTGAACGTTATATCACAGCAAATCCCAATAATAGCAGGTGCGTTACTATATCCCGCCTCTGTAATTGGAGCATACTTCCTATTTGATAAGATTATAAGAACGCCAGCCATAATAATAATGCAGTCACTACGTCCCGTATTGATACGATACTACAGCAACACTAAAAAATTAAAATCAGGCACTTATTATTGGCACGTTCTGTTCTTGGTTATGTTTGCATCGGTTTACTCAATAGTAGCTTTCTATTTAACGCAGATGGCGATGACACTTGAGGCAGCAAAAGAATGGGTTGACGGGAGTGAATATCTAATACCTATACTGATAATTTCATTCAGCCAGATATCAAACACTGCAACAATACCATATTTACTTTCATTAAAGAAAACCAAAAACCTATTCTATTTGGAGATACTTAATCTTTCTTCAAGGATAGGTGTGGCTGCTATATGTCTCAATGGCCAATCTGCCCCTGGTAATTTCTTTATCCTTATATCTCTAATTTCACTAATAATATTCATGCTAAACATTCTAGTAGTTAAACTCACCTCAATAGAAGTAGATGATGTCAAACGCTAAAGACGACCTTAAAGTCCTATATATAATTCAAAAGATATATCCAGAAAAAGCGGGTGCAGGGATCAACTTGCACAACTTCCTTCCGTATTGCGCGAACAAGTTTTCGCATAGAGTATTGGCGCTAGAAAGCAGTATTGATCGAACCGGCATAGATGAAGGACTAAGATATTATAGGTACAAAACAAAACTAAGGAATCGGCAACTACTAACCATCACTCAGGTACTAAATGTGTTTAGTTTCATTAACCATTTACGATGGTGTGATATCGTCCATTTTAAATCAACGCCAAAGGGCATATTCCTAATAACAGCAATAGCTAGATTGTTAGGAAAAAAAATAGTTCAGGAGCCGACACTTGTTGGTCATGATGACCCAAACTCATTCTCCAACTACAAAATGGGATTTCTACTCAACCTATCTTGGAAATTATCGGATGCTGCAGTATTTATATCATCAGACATCAGAAACCATTCAAGGGAATTTGCAGGTTTTCCAATAAATCGAGGTGTGAATCTAGATAAGTTTAGCCACGAGAAAAGAAATGAACCAAGAGAAAAAATGCATATTGGAAAAGACAAAATTGTGATATCCCAAATTGGGAAGATATCAGATAGGAAGAATCAGTTATCAACAATTAGAATAGCCAAGTTACTGGAGGAAAAGCTCAATACAAAAATGGCAGTTATCCTTATTGGCCCTTACTTGAACGATGATTACTATCAAGAGATTTGTGATACTGCAAAAAAATTGGATTTGGATATTAAATTTACAGGTCATGTTGACAATGTTGAAAGCTACCTTTCTACAAGCGACCTCTATATATTTCCTTCTAAAGACGAAGGATTTGGAGTGTCCGTAATACAAGCTTTAGCTTCAGGTAATCATACATTCATGTCTCCTGTAGGTTGTTTTAATGAACTTCGAGACCTTGGATTTGAGGGCGTTATTGAAGGTGATGATGAAAATTGGGCCGATAAAATTTTCGAATATATCTCCGGTCGTGACATTACTTATCGATTAGGAAATAGAGAAATGGTAGAGAGTTTTGATGAAGAAGTGATATCAGAACTGACACTAAAATTGTATAAAAACCTACAATCCAATGTGAAGTAAGTAAGTTTTGAAAAATCAACGAATTCAACCATGGGTTAAGCCATCTTGGAAATAAGAAAAGTCACTCTTATCCAGTTATATTTCCTACTTACCTGTCTTTTCCTCTCAAGAAGTTTCAATTTCATCCTTGAAAAAGAAGAAGGTATTGGATCAAGCTCATCTTTTCAGTTTGTTGCATTAATAATATATATAATATCTACAATATTAATCATAAGGAAATTTAGTCTAGGTGGTTTTTTTTACGAATCTAGATACCTCTTGGTCTTTGTCATGTTAATGTTCGCCTCTGTCATGTGGTCGGATATACCTTCAAAGACCTTTACTAGAAGCATTGCCATGTTTGGAACCCTTGTTGTTTCCTACGGAATTTATTTATATTTCCCTCCAAAGAAATTCCTAAAGCTAATTACGATTACGCTCGGTATTGGAGCATTGGTTTCACTCTTTTTAGCGCTTTTTATACCTAGCATTGGAATACATGGTAGTGAATCTAATGCGGCGCATTTTGGCCTATGGAAAGGTGTTTATGGATTCAAGAATCACTTGGGAAGATTTATGGTGATTTTGGTCTTGGCACTTCTTTGTCTATCAATAATTGACAAAAAATATAGCGTTAAAGTGCTTGGTCTTCTTCTAATTTCAATCTTGTGCACTGTGATGTCTGGTTCTTCTACAGCCTTGATACTACTTGTATCTTGCCCTGTAATTTTATACTCATGCCTATATCTACAGAGCACCAAGATACATCATGGTATGAAAGTAATTTTTGTCCTATCTACTATCGTGATTGTGCTATTTGGAATCTATATTCTACCTTGGGTAATTACAGAGGTTTTCAATAAGGACATGACTGGTTCTGGTAGAACTCTGCTCTGGGAAGCTCTTTATCATGCTTCTTTGCGTCACTGGACTGGACATGGTTTTGGTGGTGTATTTTGGGGTGAATACAATAGTGCTTATTACTTAATGGATGAATATTATTATAACCTAGGGCATGCACATAATGGATTTGTAGATATCTGGTTGGAGCTAGGATATTTAGGTACGACAATTTACATAGCAATACTGATTCACTCTCTATCAATGGGATTTAGAAAATTTTATATTGAACGAAACAAATCTTATTTATTTTTCTTCCTAATAATTGTTTTTTTAATCATCTACAGCTTTAGCGGAGGTGGATTTGTAAAACAGAATAATTTCATGTGGGTTTTATTCTGCGTTAGTTGGTTTCATCTTCAAAGTAATAGGACTTGGTATTGAAAATTGCATTCCTTTTGAACAGCCTTTCCATCGGAGGCAGTGAACGTAAAATCATTAACATCGCCAATAGGATCTCAGAAAAAGGCTGGAGTGTGAGTATTATATATATATCAGGCTCTAGTGAATTACAGGGACATATAGATGAATCCATTGATGTCATAAAGTTAAGGGGTCAGGGAGATAGTATTTTTATAGCCCTGCGTAAGTCTTACGATTATATAATTAGAAAGCGCATTGAGACTATTTTTACAGTCAACATGTACCCACTAGTTTTTGCTTTCATTCCTAAACTCTCACTTGGCAAAAAGTTGCGAATGGTTTCATTGACCAACACAACATACTTTGAATGTTTTAAAAAGAAGTTTCAGATGTTGATATACCGCCTGATTCTTTCCCTCTCAGATCATATTGTATTTGGCGCACAGAGTCAGATGACAATATGGAATAGAAAATACTTACTGGGCCGTATACCTAGTAGTGTCATATATAATGGGGTTGACACTGATAGGTTCTCAAATACTAATGTTAGTTCAGATGAAGTAACATTTACACGTGACAATTTGGCGATTGAAGGGTTTGATTTCACTTTTTGCACTGTTGCACAGTTAAGAATCGAAAAACGCCACATCGATATTATTGAAGCTTGTGAGTATTTAAAGAAAAATGGTATCAATGTTGCGTGCTTGTTCGTTGGCGGTTCATCGAAGGAGTATAAAGAAACTCTAAAAGTAAAAGCGAAGATAAATAACGTCGCAGAGAATATTAAATTTATAGGACAAGTTAATGACTGTCGCCCCTATCTTCTAGCTAGTGACTGCTTTTTGTTGGCATCTGAAAGCGAGACATTTTCAAATGCCACTCTCGAAGCCATGTCTCTTTCACTACCTGTACTAATAACAAACGTCGGTGGCGCACCAGAAATGGTCGATGAAGATATCAACGGTTTTCTATTTGAGCCTCTTAACCCTAAATCATTGGCTGAAAAAATGGAGTTAGTAATATCAAGAAATAATGACCAACTGGGTAATAATGCTAGAGAAAAAGTCACAACCGATTTCTCTTACAAATCGATGGTAAAAAGTTATATGGAAATTTCACACCATGACTAAAAAATATGTCGTAATGGTAGGTAGTGAATTGTCGGCCCCTGGCGGAATTTCTTCTGTCGCCAACACCTATAAGAAAAGTGGTTTTTTTGAAGAAGCTGATATCAAATATCTCGCTTCATATGATAAACCAAACAAGCTTTCAATGATTTTGAAATTCATTCATTGTCTAACTTCACTATTCAAGTTACTGATTTCTGACTCGGTAGGTTGTGTTCACGTTCACTCCGCTTCCCGGGGTAGTTTTTGGCGGAAAGTAGTAATTCTAAAATTATCACGTTTTTTCGGCGTAAAAACAATCTTTCACCTCCATAGTGGAGAGTTTAAGAATTTCTATTTATCTAAAAGTCCATCTGTACAAAAATTTATTTGCAATTTTTTAGAACAGGTGGACGTCGTCATTGCCTTGACAGAATATTGGGGCGGTATTATTAAGGATATATCACCTAATGCAAATGTTAGGGTAGTTAGTAATCCTGTAGATAGAATAGATGCTAACTACAATAAGAATTCAAATCAAATTCTATTTTTAGGCAGACTTAGGAGAACTAAGGGCCTATATGAGCTGATCGATGCATGTGCGTTATTAAAAAAGCAAGGCTTTGAATTCAAATTAATACTGGCTGGAGATGGCGACATTGAACACGTCTCTCAACTGTGTCATGAAAAAGATCTTTCCGATATAGTCCGTTTGACTGGATGGGTAGAGGGCAGCACTAAAGAGAAACTTCTCCTAGAATCAGATATTTTTGTATTACCTTCATATTTTGAAGGCCTTCCAATTGGTGTTCTCGAAGCAATGGCAAATCGTGTGGCTGTTATAGCTACTTCAGTAGGCGGAATACCTGACATATTAAAAAATGGACATGATGGCTTGCTAATTCCACCTAAGGACCAGCTTGAACTTGCAAATGCCATAAAGATGCTACTGCAACACCCAGATATAAAAAAAACTTACATCAACAATGCCGCTAACAGAGCTAGTGAACAGTTCAACAGCAAATCTGTAAATCGTGCGCTTCTCAAAATCTATTCATCGGAAGAGTATTAATGAAACCAAAAAAAATTCTTGCTGTAGCATCAGGTGGCGGTCATTGGGTTCAATTACGACGCTTACAAAATGCATTCAAAGGTCAGCATCAAGTATATGTTACAGTAAAGGCCGACTATAAATCAGATATCCCAGAGGGATCTAATTTTTATACGGTTAGAGATGCAACTCGATGGGATAAGTTTGGATTGGTTATTTTATTCTTCCAACTCCTTATTATTGTCATAAAAGAGAGACCGGACATCGTGATTTCCACTGGCGCAGCTCCAGGATATTTTGCTTTACGTCTAGGGCGACTGTTCCGTGCAAAAACAATCTGGGTAGATAGTATTGCTAACGTTGAGAAAATCTCTTTGTCAGGAGAAAAAGTTTCCAGACATGTTGAACATTGCCTTACTCAGTGGGAGCACCTAGGCTCTCAAAACCACACATTTAAGGGCAATTGTTTATGATATTTGTCACAGTAGGATCACAAATGCCTTTTGATAGAATGATTGACATCGTCAATCAATGGGCGAAAGAAAACTCTCTCAAGAATATTGTCGCCCAGATCGGTCGTTCGTCACAACAGTTCGATTATATAACCTGTAATGAAGATTTTCCTCCCAATGAATTCCAACAAAAAATCGAACAGGCTGATGTGGTCATCGGACATGCGGGTATGGGTACCATATTAACCTGTTTGGAGATAGGAAAGCCGTTATTAATAATGGCTCGAGAAGGTTCACTCAAAGAAACTCGAAATGACCATCAAATCGCAACAAAAGAATGGGTAAAAGATTGGGACCATGTATTTGAATTTGATTCTATGGAATCTTTAGAGTCTGCCTATCAGATGGCCATGTCGCTAACCTCACTACCGAGTAATAATCAACATTCTGAAAGCCAACTCGTTGAATTTCTAAAAACAGTCATTAACTCATAATTACCAAAGCCTCTAATAGGGAGCGTATTGGTCATCACAAGTTTATTTGTCTTCCAATATTATCTGTTACAAAACTTTAGTCTTTAGACTCCGCCCTACTATTATCCATGTAATATTCAAACAGAAAATGACTGTTACTATATCAATAACATTAAGTTTTAGCAGTCCATATTAATAATTTCATTTAAGGGATTTCAATGAAGAAAACACTCAGCATGACATTGATGTTGTTAAGCACTAACACGGTCGCGATAACTAATGATTATAGCGCTTTAGTATTCGGAAACTTCACTTCCCCACATTCAGCAAGTATGGGTCCACTTGCTATCAGCAATAATGCATATCTCAATGGCTATAGTGTTATGCTTGAAGATGTGGACTTCCCAGAAAATGAATATTCACTAATAGTTGGCGGTGACCTATCCTACGCTGGGGGACGTGTATATCAGGGTAGTGTTATTGTTGAAGGTGATATATCCAACGTATCTGAATCAATTGGTCTCGGACTTTCTGAGGGTGCAACAATCAATGGAAACGCTAAATTGCCCATTGATTTCACCGACCTTCAGAGCACCTATATTGATTACTCGCACGGTCTGAGTGAAGAAGAAAACACCGGTACCGTGACCCAAAAGTGGGGCGGAATTTATTTAACTGGAGACTGTAATAGCGACATTCAAGTTTTTAATATTGATGGTTTTGAATTAGAACAGGCACATACCCTAGCACTCAGTTGTGCTCCTGAAAATTCGACTATCATCGTTAACATCAGTGGAAGTAAAGATAACTTTAGCCCCTTGAGCAACATTAGCTTGTCTGACTTCACACCTCACCGCCAAAAAACCATATTCAACATCCATGAAGCCACTTCTCTGTCTATATCTGGTGTAGCGTTAGAGGGCATGGTTTTGGCTCCTAGAGCAGATATTACAGCACCTTCAGGTTCTTCTTACGTAGGTATTGTCGCTAATAGCTGGCAAGGCTCTATGTATTTAGGTTTTGAAGCATTTACTGGCACTCTTCCTTTTCAACCTGAGCCCATATCTGCCAAGCTAAAATGGCATTGGAAATCGAGTAGCTTTATGCCTGAATTCGACCAAGTCATCATGACACCAGTTACCGGGCAACTTAATGATGACAATAATGACGGAAAAATTAACAATAAAGACATAGCAGACGTAGTCTTTGTCAGCTTTAAAAAACACGCGTACAAAACAGGAGTATTAAGAGCGATCAGCGGTAAAGACGGCACTGATATATGGAACTATCATAGTGGTGCCATATTGGCCGATGCTCGATTCTCACCAGCTATTGCGGACGTTGATAACGACGGCATAGTAGATATCATTGTTGGGTACGAATCTAAACGAGCCGCCTACGTCGTCAGTAACACAGGAGAGTTAAAGGACACTATAAAATGGGCTGGTGTCAGAAATATGGCCGTAGCTGATATCGATGCAGATTCAAATCCTGAAATTCTTCTAACCAATGGTGTCTATTCCTACCAAAATGGTTTCATGTATAAGTTCGAATCTTGGGGCCCTGACCCAATCGCTTTGGACCATGACTTAGATGGTGATATGGAAGTTTTTGCTAATGCTACATTATATAATAAGTTCGGGGACATATTGTGGTCTGATGTAAAGCATGACGATTTTTGGTTCTCTGCAGTCGCAAATTTAGATGACGACAATGAACCAGAATTTGTAACTTCTATTCCTGGAAGAAATTCAGACTCTCATCAACTTTTATCTGTATATGAACACGATGGTACACTCAAATGGCAAGTTGAAGATTTGACAAAGCAAGGTGGTGGTGTTCAAGCAATTTCTAGCTTTCTCGAATATTCTAAGTTAGGTATTGTTTCTTCTTCTAGCGATAATGTTCGTATGTATGATGTTTCAGGTAACATTGTATGGACCTATGCTATTGAAGATATTAGCTATAAAGTTGGTGTATCTGCCTACGATTTTGATAGCGATGGTCTCGATGAGGTCATCGCTCAAGATCAATATAATGTGACTATATTGGATGGCAATACGGGTAAAGAGCGTCTAGTCATACCCAATTCTAGTGGAACACTTTATGAGTACCCTATTGTAGTAGACCTTGAAGGTGACAATAATGCTGAGTTGATTTTAGTAGCTAATAATTTTGACCAAAAATACGGTAATGATTCAGGAGTTCGAGCATTTGAATCCGAAGACAGTCAATGGCTCAACGCTACTCGTATTTGGAATCAGCATTCCTATCATCAAACCAATATTTCGCAAGACGGTAAAGTGCCACAATCAGAATTGCCAAGTTGGCTTTTGAATAACTCTTACCGTTCTAGTACTTTAAGGTAACCAAAATCGACACAATTTAACTCCTACTATGAGGCCTGTTTTTTAGGCCTCAATCTCCTTGAGTTTCTTTATTTATTACTCATGCAATAAGCACCCTTGTTACTAACTTTTTATGTAGGAAAGATATGAAAATTGCTGTTGTAGGAACAGGCTACGTAGGCCTCTCCAATTCCATTTTGCTAGCTCAGAATAACGAAGTCGTTTCCTTAGATATAGTCAAGGAAAAAGTGGAATTGCTCAATGACAGAATATCACCAATAGCAGATAATGAAATCGAGCATTTCCTTAAAAATAAGAAACTTAATATCCGTGCAACTTTAGACAAAGAAGATGCCTATCGCGGTGCTCATTTTGTTATTATTGCAACCCCAACCGACTATAATGCAGATACCAATAACTTCGATACAACAACTGTTGAAGCTGTAGTTCACGATGTAATATCAATCAACCCGAACGCAACCATGATCATTAAATCTACAGTTCCTGTTGGTTATACAAAACGCGTAAAGGAAAAATTCGGATGCGACAATATCATTTTCTCTCCTGAGTTTTTACGGGAGGGTAAAGCACTTCATGACAACCTTTATCCTTCACGCATTATTGTCGGTGAGCGCAGTGCACGCGCAGAAACTTTTGCCAACCTTTTGATCGAAGGCGCCGAGAAGACGGATATCGATGTTCTTTTTACTGACTCAACCGAAGCAGAGGCTGTTAAACTATTTTCCAATACATATCTAGCAATGCGGGTGGCATATTTTAACGAATTAGATTCCTATGCAGAGGCACATGGTCTTGATGCGCGCCAAATCATAGAAGGCGTGGGGTTGGACCCGCGAATAGGAAGTCACTATAACAATCCGTCTTTCGGTTACGGTGGTTACTGTTTGCCAAAAGACACGAAACAACTTCTCGCAAACTATCAAGACGTACCAAATAACATGATCAGGGCAATTGTAGATGCGAATTCAACACGAAAGGATTTTGTCGCAGAATCGATCCTTACTAGAAAACCTCGTGTAGTTGGAATCTATCGTCTAATTATGAAGTCTGGGTCCGACAACTTCAGAGCTTCATCTATTCAGGGGATAATGAAACGTATAAAGGCAAAGGGTATAGAGGTCGTTGTTTATGAGCCCGTATTAAAGGACAAAGAGTTTTTCCATTCCGAAGTAATCACAGATTTTTCTGAATTTAAGTCCAAGTCAGACGTCATCATTTCTAACCGTATGGCTCCTGAATTGGCAGATGTCGCTGATAAGGTATACACAAGAGATCTTTTTGGCAGTGATTAGTTCACTACAATCTCGATGAGGACCTCAGTTTCGTTATCGCTAAATTAGAGATTACAATGAAAAACACTGTCTTGACGGCACTAATTGTTTGTACAAGTTTAGGGGTTCTGGTCTTTGCTTCCACACAGCTCCATAATTCCCTGTATCGATTGGCAGCGCGCAATTTAATCGAAAATTTACAACAGCGAAATGTTGAAACTTTTGAATCTCAATTGTTCCAACAGCTTTCTAGTTCACTCATCAACACTCCTTGCGCTAACGCCCATGACTATACAACGAGTGCAAAACTCTCCCAATGGAACGCGTTCTTGAATACATCATTGACTACAGATAGAACTAAATTCTTATTGGAAAAAAGTACTTGGCTTCGTCCAACTTGGTCGCCTAGCTACTCCGAGCTCGCGAGCCTCAATGGAGAAAGTCACAAAAACAGGTCCAAACAAGAATTGCTTTTGCTGTCATCTAAATTTGGTCCCTACCGCCCTTCGACGAAGCTAGCTCAAATTAATTTCGGATTCTCAAACTGGGAACTTCTTGAACAAGACTTTAGGTTACTCTCATTGCAAAACCTCTTATCTATCTCGTCAGTGTGGCGCTACCGGCCCGCCCTCAACCAGATGATCATCTATTCAAAAGGCAAGCGACGAATTTGTAATTTACTAACATTCAACCAAATTCAGGTGGAAGCTTGTGGCTAATATTTCAAAGGGTCCATTTTTAACACTGATTTTTTTAGTACTTCTCTTTGGCAGTGCCTCTACTCTTAAATCTTTCGGAATTTTGGGGAATCAGGTACGCGCAACTGAACTCATGGTTGGCGGAGCTATCTATCTCCATCTTTGTGGCGCACTTTTATTGGGTATGCTTTGTAGACTTACAACACAGCGGAATCTTTGCCTTGGGTTACCATTCACTACGCTTTTCGTATTGGCGTTGGTTGCGCTGGATGAGTCTATCCAGTCGCTCATACCTTCACGTCACTTCTCTTGGTTAGATATGACCGTAAATGTTTTGGGTGTGCTTTCTGGTACATTTTTTTGCAGTGCAATTGCGACGGTTCATTCAAAAACAAAAGCGTTTCGCTGATTGCGTTTTTCTAGTATCGCCATACCCACTTTTTATCATCTTAACTTTGATATAGTCTTTAAATCAGACTCTTGAAACCACTTTCAAGGAATAATCATGAAAATTACAACCACCATTTTTGGTGTGACAACCTTAGCCTTGTCTTCGATGGCATTTGCATTCGAAAGCGACGAACAACGTGACGCTATCGTGTCGCAACTTGGTGATGTTCCGACTGAGGAAACTTACCAAAGCGTCTTGTTTGAGAATGCAGAGCTGGCTGTCGAAATTTTAACGCTTTTGTTGGACATTGAAGGGGTTGACCCTCAGTTGGCAGTTCAAGCAGCAATGACAGCGGCGCCGGATAGCGCATTGGAAATCGCGCAAGTTGCACGTGATGCAGGAGTTGCAAGCGAAAACATTACAACTGCAGCTCTGTTGGCAGGGGTCGATCCGACTCAAATCGCAGAAGCGACCGCTGCAGGTATACAAACTGCTGCAGTCGGCCCTGCTCCCCCTTCTGCTCCGGCAGTGGGTGGCCAAGGTGGCGGTGGTGAGAATGTCATCTCACCAAATTAACCGATATGCTCTCGGTATTTGTTTTTAAAGCCCATCACTTGTTGGGCTTTTTTTGTATTCGCATTCTGAGCGATTTGTATGGCAACGTTTGAAAAACTCTCTTTCTACTCCCTTCTTGCACTTATAGTTTGGTTGCCAATTCCGCTTGGTAGCAACAGGGACTGGGCTTGGTCTATAGCCGAAATATGGATAGCACTTCAATCGATAATGCTGATTATCGCTTATCGTGGAAACCTACCTTTTGAACCACTAAAGCAATACAAAACACTGCTTTTCGGTCTCATGACATTTCAACTGTGGGTGTTTGTTCAAACACTACCAATACACTGGGAATGGTTATCGATCCTTTCAAGCAAAAGCGCTGAAATATACCAGCTTGTCGGTGCGCCAGAAGGGTTTATTTCCTTAGATTCGCGAATGACGTTAGCTTCGCTATTTAAAGGCATTGCCTACACCATGCTGGTTTTTAATGCCATTTTTCTCGTTAATTCGAGCAAGAGACTTAAGCAAGTCGTGATGATGATCGTGATAAGCGGCACCCTGCAAGCTTTCTATGCAGCAATGGTGGTCCTGCTTGATATCACAGAAAGTCCAGTATTTGGCTTTACCGAGAAAGGGATTGCAACAGGCTCATTTGTCTATAAAAACCACTTAGCCAATTATCTCATGATGGCATTATGTATGGGCTTAGGTTTAATTGTTACTCAACTACACACTAGTCCTTCTGACTCGCGCTTTGTCTTCATAAAACGGCTATTAGAAGGCATTTTAAGCCGGAAAATGTACATACGTTTGTGTCTCGTTATCATGGTTATCGCGCTCGTCATGACACGCTCTCGCATGGGAAATACGGCTTTTTTCGCAGCGACCGCTATCGGTGGGATCATCGCGCTTGTTTTTTATAAGAACAAACCTCGCGCGTTAACCGCTTTGGTTGGCAGTGTTATTGCGATAGACACTATCGTTGTTGGCGCGTTGTTTGGTCTAGAGAATGTCAAACAACGTCTCGTCGAAACCTCTCTCGGTGCGGAGTCTCGAGACCAAGTCGTCATTTGGTCGCTTGATATTATTAAGGACTTCCCTTTCACAGGGACGGGCATGGCAAGCTTTTATACAATTTTTCCGATGTATTCAAAAGCAGACATTGGATTCTACGACCACGCGCATAATGACTATGTTCAATTTATGGTTGAAGCGGGTATTCCGGCGACACTTCTGCTAGGTATTGTCGTGCTTTACGCTTTATGGCGTGCCTTTTCAACAATCAGAACACGACACAGTAAAACAATGAAAGGGATCGCACTAGGTTGCATCATGTCTATCATAGGGATGCTTATCCACATTAGTGTCGATTTTAATCTTCAGCCTATGGCCAACGCGCTGACATTTATATTGATTCTGTTCCTCGCCAACGCGAGTGCGGTCTTACCGGCAACAGGTAAATTGGTAACAATAGGTTCATCTCAACGCAGCAAACACTATGTCGAGAGCACTGAGCATGTTTAATCGTATTCTAGTTGTTTGTACTGCTAACATCTGCCGATCACCGGTCGCAGAGGCACTGCTGAAAGCGAATCTACCTAATCACGTCATCGAATCAGCCGGTACCATGGTTGCGTCTAGCAATTTGTTGAGTGCGAGAGCGCACCAACACTCTCAAGGAGTGTGTGCAGAGCATGGCTTTGACATCTCTGGGCATTCTGCTCGACAACTCACTCCAGAATTATGCGGTCAGTTTGACTTAATCTTAGTGATGTCACACGAACACGTCGATGAAGTCGCTCTGCTTTCTCCTGGATCAAGAGGCAAAACAATGCTTTTAGGGCAATGGATTGGTCAAGGTGATATAGATGACCCCGTCCACCAGCCCAAAGCATCCTTCGATGTACTGTTTAGTACCTTGGTTCGCGCAACTACTGCTTGGGTGAAAAAGCTGACTTAGCAACAATAAAAAAACCGCCATAACGGCGGTTTTTTTATGTCTGAGAAATCTCAATGTCATTGTTGCTGAGACAAGGCGGCAAGCAAATGGATCTCTGGGAGCTTAGTTCACTAAGTGACCGGAGTCAGTGAGCGCAGCCAACGCAGTATCAGAGCCAAGGACGAAGAGATTAGCGTTCCCAGTAAGCCTCTTCTAGACTATCTTCCCGCTCAGGAAGACCACGCGACAAGCGCGGGGAATGCTGCGCCAATACTTCATAGCTTACACGGTTAGCGTACTTACACACTTGCGAGAACGAGCTGTAAGTCAGGTATTGGAAACTGTGTTTGCTAGAGTTTGGCACGTTATCACGGTGGTAACGGTTTGCTGACATATCGTGAAGCACAGCTGACAGTGCGCCATCACCAGCACCGTTGGTGTTTTTGATGCGCTCTGGGCCACCCATGTATGGGGCAATATGCGAATATACCTTGGACGGGGTATCGCAATCTCTTTTCATCATTGGGCGGCTGAATTCGTACATGTTGAATTCTGCAATTGGGCCCGGTAACAATGGCAACGTTGTTTCACGCTTCGCACTGTCTTCGGTGTAACCCGCCATGTATAGACCAATAGGTCCTGCGGTACAAAGCACCATGTCGACCCACTCAAGGGCTTTGTCTGCGGCAAGAAGCGGATCTGACTCACCCGTCAGTGCTTCTGCTTCTTCTTCATTCATGGCGACCACTGATACGTGCTCTGCCAGGAATTCACGCCACCATTGTGGGTTATTCTGGATCACGTATTTTGTACCCATGGTCATAACCACTGGCACGTCATATTTTTTCGCGTACTCGATCGCTTTCATCGTTGCTTCAGGCATTGGATCGCCCTCTTTACAACGTACTAGGTAAGCGGTCAGCACCAATGCGGAGGCGTTTTTGAAAATGTGTTCAGGAATAGATTCTGGCGACAGTTGGTTCATCAAGCCTTCGCTGATCGCAAAAGTTCGTTCACCTTCTTCGCTAATAAGGGCGTAGCAACGGCCGATTGGCCCTTGAACCGCTTGGAGGTAATTCAGATCCATACGGCTAGATGTATTACACAAATAGCGGTATGAATAGCTACCGATTGTAATATCGCGGCTCATCACACCAAGCAATATTGATTTATCATCGGCCAACGTCGAGTAGTTGTGCAGTGTGTTACCAATCGTACCCCCTGCAAACTCGTGGCTAATCATGTTGTTTTCTTTTAGTTCTTGATACAAGGCTTCGGCGCGCTTGTCATCAATCACTAATGAATGGCCTTTACTCAATTCATACTTAGCCAAAAACGCATCATCAACCTTAGCTTCGATATCAACTAGGGTCTGATCAATACCAATAACATGAGGGCGTTTTAGCTTACGTTGTTCACTCGCTTGGACAAGCAAGGGATCACGGGCATGTACAGGGAAATAATGCTTAGACTTACGTTGGCCTGGGAATTTCATGATTCGATGCGTCGTTGTTGGGGGCGAAAATGAGAATTCTATCACACAAATTTAAAGTGGGAACATCCAGCGTACAAATTGGTGCGATAGAAACTCAACAATCTCTCAATTGAACCCTACCAAGCCTGGGTGTGACGTTCCACTAACTGACGCATCATGTCGATGTGTGCAGGGGAATCATTCAAGCACGGAATAAAATGAAACTCTTCACCCCCCGCCTCAATAAAGCTCTCATGACATTGTTCCGCAATCTCTTCCAATGTTTCGAGGCAATCAACCGAAAAAGCAGGAGAGATAACATCAAGACGCTTAACGCCTTCTCTTGGCAGTTTCTCTAGTGTTTTATCAGTATAGGGTTGTAGCCACTCTTCGCGACCGAAACGCGATTGGAATGTCGTCTTTATTTTCACGTCAGCGTTTAATCGAGCAATCAAACGTTCTGTCGTTTCATGGCAATGTTCTCGATATGGGTCTCCGTTATCAGCATAGCGCTTAGGAATGCCATGATAAGAACACACCAACATGTCTGGCTTGCCGTTCAGTTCCCAATGGCTTTCTATCGATTGCGCTAGCGCATCAATATAGCTGTCTTCACTGTAATAGTGATTCACAAAACGAAATTCAGGGATCACTGGCTGATCCTTTAGTGATTTCGCCAGCTTATCAAACACTGCCGCTGTTGTGGTTCGAGAGTACTGCGGGTAAAGCGGCAACACCAAAATTTTATCGCAACCCCTTTCTTGCAATTGACTTACCGCCGATGCCAAACTCGGCGCACCATAGGTCATGCCAATTTCAACGGGAATACCCAGCACTTTTTCAAGGGCGACTTGTTGGCGCTTTGAGTGCACCATCAACGGTGAACCCTCATCCATCCATACACTTTGATAAAGTTTTGCCACTTTAGGCGAACGAACGGGAAGGATAATACCGTGCAGTAAAGGACACCAAAGCCAGCGAGTCATGTCTACAACACGTTGGTCATGAAGAAATTCGCTTAGAAAAGTACTGACTGCTTTTGCTGTTGGCGCTTCGGGTGTCCCTAAATTCGCTAGCAACACGCCAACATTATTTTTGTTATTTTCCATTTAAACCTGCTTTAACAAGAGCATGATTACTAAAATGTCTTTGCGAAGATTAGCGGGTTTCTCAGCAAAGGCAAAGCGTGATAAACACTGAGTGTTAAGTCGCGCTTTCTCGGCATAAAACATCAACATCTCAATACTTGGCTGCTGAATAAATAGATCAAAAAAGGGCAACCCTAAGATTGCCCTTTTTGCATCGAAAAGTAGGAATTAACCTAGTGCTTTCTCGATTGCAGCGCTAACGTCAGACACTTGCTGGGTACCGTCGAATTTCAGGTACTGAGTGTTGCCCGCTTCTGCTTCTTTTTGGTAGTAAGCAATCAACGGTGACGTTTGCTCATGGTAAACGCCTAGACGAGCCAAAACAGTTTCTGCCTTGTCGTCATCACGAACCACCAAATCTTCACCCGTCTCGTCATCTTTACCTTCCACTTTTGGTGGGTTGTAAACAACATGGTAAGTACGACCTGATGCTAGGTGAGCACGACGACCACTCATGCGCTCAACGATCACGCTGTCAGCAACGTCAAATTCCAGAACGTAGTCAACGTTTACACCGATTTCTTTTAGGCCATCAGCCTGAGGAATCGTGCGTGGGAAGCCATCTAACAAGAAGCCTTTCGCACAATCTTCCTGCGCGATGCGCTCTTTTACCAAACCCAGAATGATATCGTCAGATACCAACTTACCTGCGTCGATAACTGCTTTCGCCTGTTTGCCCATTTCAGTGCCGGCTTTAATTGCAGCACGCAGCATATCACCAGTAGAAATTTGTGGAATTCCGTATTTTTCCATGATGAATTGAGCTTGTGTGCCTTTACCTGCACCTGGAGCACCCAGAAGAATGATGCGCATAGTTATCCCCTTTCTTTACTTTGGCGTTTCGCAAAAACCTGAAACATACACGGTTATGGATACCTAAACAACCTCACGTCCTGTGTTTTAGTACGTCAGAGCACGTTTCGAGCGGTTTCCCACTAAAGGCTGATTGCACTGACATTTACCACTCTGTACCACAACAAACCGTGCAGCACGTACGACAAGGGAATTTAGGTATAGGACATAAGTAAGCCCAGCAACTCGGCTGGGCTTACTTCATTGATTCATATTTATCTATCGACCAATCGGCTGCAATTAGCCTTTAGTCAGAAGTTGATTCACCGCAGTCAAAAACTGAGATGGATCTTCGATGGAACCGCGCTCAGCAAGCATCGCTTGGCCAAGTAGCATTTCCACCCAACGTCCAAACACCGCTTCGTCGGCTTCATCGGCCATTTGCTTGATCAGCGCATGCTCGGGATTAAGCTCGAAGATGTACTTCACTTCCGGTGCTTGCTGGCCTGCAGCCGCTAACAGCTTCGCCATCTGCGTACCCATTTCAAACTCGTCAGTCACCACAACTGCAGGCGTTCCCGATAGTTTGAAGGTGGTGCGAACATCTTTGACGCGCTCACCAAGGTACGTTTTCGTGCGTTCAACAACCGATTCAAACGCTTTTTGCGTTTCTTCACGCTTTTCTTTCTCAGCGTCGTCTTCAAACTTACTCAAATCCAAATCGGCTTTCGTGATGGCTTGGAACTGCTTACCATCAAACTCAGGCAAATAGCTCATTAGCCACTCATCGATGCGGTCATACATCAAAACAACTTCGATGCCTTTGGCTTTAAACTGCTCAAGGTGAGGGCTATTTTTCGCCGCCTGATAGCTGTCTGCTGTTAAGAAGTAGATCTTATCTTGCCCTTCTTTCATGCGAGAAACGTAGTCAGCCAACGATACTGTCTGCTCACTGCTGTCGGTGGTAGAAGACGCAAAGCGCAACAAGCCCGCGACTTTTTCTCTGTTAGCGTGGTCTTCTGCTGGGCCTTCTTTTAACACCAGACCAAATTCTTTCCAGAAGCTTTGGTATTTTTCAGCATCGTTATTGGCCAAACGCTCAAGCATGGTCAATACGCGTTTCGTACACGCATTACGCAAGGTTTGCGTCACTTTGTTGTCTTGCAAAATTTCACGAGACACGTTCAGCGGCAGATCGTTAGAGTCAATCAAACCACGAATGAAACGAAGGTAGTTCGGCATGAATTGCGCAGCGTCATCCATGATAAACACTCGCTGAACATACAACTTCAGGCCGTGTTTGTGGTCGCGATTGAACATATCCCAAGGGGCTTTGGATGGGATATACAGCAAGCTGGTGTAATCATTCTTACCTTCCACACGGTTATGGCTCCACTGAAGTGGATCAGCAAAATCATGCGACAGGTGTTTATAAAACTCTTTGTATTCTTCTTCGTTGATGTCTGATTTAGCTCGGGTCCAAAGCGCTTGCGCCTTGTTTATTTTCTCCCACTTGCCAACATCCGTTTCATTGCCTTCTTCATCGCGCTCCTTGGTCCACATTTCAACCGGAATGCCGATATGGTCAGAGTATTTTCCGATAACGTCACGAAGACGCCATTCATCAAGGAACTCTTTGTCATCTTCACGAAGGTGCAATGTGATAGACGTACCGCGCGTTTCTTTAGTGACACCTTCAATGGTGTAATCGCCTTCGCCTGCCGACTCCCACAGTGTGGCTTCAGCGCTATCTTCGCCTGCAGCGCGAGTCGTCACTGACACTTTATCGGCGACGATAAACGCAGAATAGAAACCTACACCAAACTGACCAATGAGCTGGCTGTCTTTGGTTTGGTCATCAGAAAGCTGTTTGAAGAAGTCCGCGGTGCCGGATTTTGCAATTGTTCCCAAATTCTCGATCACGTCTTCACGCGTCATACCGATACCATTGTCTTCAATGGTTAAGGTGCCCGCATCTTTGTTAACGCTTAGGCGAACACGTAGATCACCATCACTCTCGTACAAAGCGGAATCAGACAGCGCTTTAAAACGCAGTTTATCTGCTGCATCAGATGCGTTTGAGATCAATTCACGTAAAAAGATCTCTTTGTTGGAATAGAGTGAGTGGATCATGAGGTGCAGCAGTTGCTTTACTTCAGACTGAAAACCGCGTGTTTCTTTTTGTTGTTGTGTGGCTTGATCGCTCATTGTGACTCCAAACAAATATTTAGCTCTATTAGATATATACCGAAGCAACCTAATCTGGGTACCCCACAAGTTACTTGGGTATGCTCTTTCTAAATAGGGTCAGAACGAGGCTTTTCAAGTCCTAAATTTCATTTTTTGATTTCTTGAGGTCTTTTTCTCAATTCGAGTATAATCTCCTTCAATTTCGTTCTAGTTCAGACATTTTCCTCCTAAATAGTTTGAAATTCGCGCAGGTTAAAAAATATCGAATGATCAATAAATCGAATCGTTACCTTTTGGGAGAGCGTTTTGTCTTTTCTCCCAGTGAAAGCTCATTGATCGACCTTCATGAAAATGATGACCTGGTCCGATTGGGCAGTAACGAGTGCCGAGTGCTTATGGTTCTCATCGAAGAGCCACACGCTATCGTGACCCGTAACCGCATCCATGACTATGTTTGGCGGAAACAAGGCTTTGAAGTTGATGACTCTAGCCTCACACAATCTATTTCAACGCTGAGAAAAGCCCTAAAAGATTCTACAAAAAACCCAATGGTTGTAAAAACCGTTCCTAAGCGCGGTTATCAGGTAATTTGCTCTGTCGAAGCGTACGATGACCAAATGGTTGTCGATATACCGAATGTTGACGAACCAGTGTTGGTCGAAACTATCGTGGTTGAGCAACCTGCTGACGTGGTGGAAAACAATGAAGCTATGCCTTCAGCGCCAGCACAGTCCTCAGTCGATGAACCCGCTGAGGCGCCAAACCACAGTCCACAACAAGAACCTACTGCAAACCTATTTAAAACGCCTTTAGGGTCTTGGGCGGCATTAATTTTGGCCCTACTCGTTCCCCTTGCTTTCAATTTTTATTCAACTCCAAAATCTGAAGCTTTTCACGAGATCCTCAACGTCCAATCTGTCCCTGTTTATGTCCCCGTCACGAACGCGCGTATTGGTCAGTGGAAGCCAGTGATTGAACGTTGCGTTGCAAAATACATCAGCTTCTATGGCCAGAGCAGTGAATTGGATGAAGTGATTGTGACAGGCGGTCAAGATAACCAAATCTCATTAAACTACATACACAGTGCAAGCGACGCGGACGATAACCTCACCTACGTTCTGCTGACGAGCCAAGAGGAGAGTCACACGTTATGTCGTTAATGAATACAACCCGAAGAAGAGACCAAATCAAGCGTCTTGCCCCTTTTGTTCTATTACTTCTTTCCCTGTTAGGGAGTTGCTGGGTATATCTTGGCGAAGATTTCAGAACAGCAAATTTGCTGCTATCTAAACACTGGAATTCTCGTACCATCAATTACATTGAAGAGTCGTCTTACCGAGATGTGACGGGTCTTACAACGACCGAACAAAACAGCAACATGGTATTTCTGCCAGATAACACTTACTCACGAGACACTCAGATCATATTGAAGAATGAGTCAGACAACATTCAAGTCGTGATGTCGGTTTCTGAATCTGGGGAGTGGGAAGTCAGTGGCGGTTATCTCAAACTCAAGCTCGGCGAAATCAAAGATGTCACCACTGGTGATACCACAGAGTTTTCTGAAGAAGATCTAACGCTGGTTCGTACCTTCTATCGCTTGGGGGCAGAAAAAGTTCGCCGCATCGATGTGCTAAACGATGGTTCGTTGCTCCTTACTAGCTTAAATCACGGTTCCATGGTGCTTTACAGTAAATCGTCGTAATCGTTAATCTCGACAAAAAAACTAAAAAATGGCCGCTTCAATGAAGCGGCCATTTTAATTGGAGCCATGCTAACTGTGCTCAATCCGATTGATATAAGTATCAACCTAAGCGATGCCTGCCGATAATAGAATGGGAAAGCGTGGTGCCATCCACTAGTTCCAGCTCTCCGCCCATCGGCACGCCATGAGCAATTCGGCTAGCAACAACCTCATGTTCAACGCATAACTCACTGATGTAATGCGCAGTGGCTTCGCCTTCAACGGTTGGATTAGTTGCCAAAATAAGCTCAGAAATTGATTCTTTCGCCAATCGTTTTTCCAGCAAATCCAAACCGATGTCAGATGGGCCGATACCATCGAGTGGAGAAAGGTGACCCATCAACACAAAGTAGCGTCCTGAGTATTGGCCTGTCGCTTCAATCGCTGCAATATCAGCAGGACTTTCGACCACACAAATTTGACCATTCTCCTGACGACGAGGGTTTGTACAAATTGCGCACTCTTCTTCTTCCGTGAAAGTACGACATTTACCACAATGCCCAATGTCAGTCATTGCGGATTGTAGAGCTTCGGAAAGCCTCACACCGCCCTGTCGATTGCGCTGTAGAAGATGAAACGCCATACGTTGGGCTGATTTCGGGCCTACACCCGGCAGACAACGTAGTGACTCCATCAATTGTTCAAGCAGTTGGCTTGTACGCATAATACGTAACGATAATCGTTAGAAAGGCATTTTAAAGCCTGGTGGCATCTGCATGCCGCCAGTCACATCGCCCATTTTTTCTTTTTGTGCTTCTTCTACGCGACGCGCCGCGTCATTGAATGCTGCCGCAATCAAGTCTTCCAGCATGTCTTTTTCATCTTCCATCAGGCTTTCATCGATCTCAACACGACGAACGCTGTGGCTGCCAGTGATGGTGATTTTAACAAGGCCTGCGCCTGCTTCACCGGTCACTTCCATGTTTGCAATTTCTTCCTGCATCTTCTGCATGCGCTCTTGCATTTGCTGCGCTTGCTTCATCAGGTTGCCCATTCCGCCTTTACCAAACATAATTTTCTCTCTTTTCACTGTGGGCCGTTTACCTTACGGTTTCTCTTTCTTAGCTCAAAGCCACACTTGCATTCAGACAAGACAACGCGTGCGTGGCAAAGAATTCGTTTCGAGATTAACGGCCTCTTAGGGGGTTATATTGGTCGAATGCTTTCTTCATCAATCTCTGCCGAAAAACGTTGGCAAATAAAGAGAACATTTGGATCCTCAGTCAAATTCTGACTCGCCTGAGTCAATTTCTCTGTATACAGCTTGTCTCGCCATTCCAATGGCGTCGTTCCTTTCACTCCCACTTCAACAGAAAGAGTGACGGGATACCCAAGCTGCTCACTCAATGCTTCGCAAAGCACCGAGTGTGATTTTTCAGTGTTCAAATGCTCTTGCTCAGCGCGCAATGAAAGATGGATCTGTTGACCCTCTTGTTCCATCGACGCATTGAGTGCCATTTGCTTCACAAGACGAGGGACATCAAGCGCATTGGCGATCTGACTCCAAGTATCTTGCTCTATCGATTCTTTTTCCAGCTTTTCGCGCATTTCCGGCGTGCGTTCATGTGCCAGTGCTCGTTTGATCTTTTCTGGAGTGATAACGACTTTTTCGGCCACAGGCGTAAGCTTGGTCGGCTTCCAACGATACGCATCATCACCCACATTCAGATCAGTTGTCGGCATCGACGCAGCTTGGAACTTTGTTGGATCGGCGGGTTTATGTTTTGCCGCGATCCTTTCCATCACTGACAGCGAATCGCTGCCAGCCGATACCGATTTACCCTTTTTTGGCGATTGGCCCTCTTGCTGACGAACACGACTTCTTAGCATGTTTCGAGCGGCCAGCAAATTCCCCGCTGACGAACCGCCTTGTGGCGCAGAATTCGATGATGCCGGTGTTTGAGAGGCATTGCTCTGCGGCTGGGACTGTTGAGACGACATACCTGCAGAGTCTTGCCCCTGAGGGTGATAGACATCTTGGTCATATTCTCGCTGAGCATCTTGCTCCATCGCCGCTAAGTGCGATGACAGTTGCGGGTCTTCTTGATACTGCGGCACTTGTGGTTGCGATACCGTTTGATGTTGCGTTGCCCCTGTTTGCGCGGGCGCTTTAGCCTCGAGAGGTTCAACGATATTTGTTGGCGCGGTTTGAGGCACAGGTGCCAACGGCGGCTGTGCAGGTGCAGGCTGAGGTGTGTGCGCCGGCTGTGGCGTTCTGCTCGATGCGACTTGCGCTTTTAATGATGCCAATCGGTCTTGCGCTGGATTATGTGCAGCGGAAGCAGGAGCAGACGGCGAAACAGAACCTTGGATTGTCGGTTCTGTCGCTGGCACGGCTATCATCGAAGGCTCAAACTGCAACGAAGTGACTGGTCGAAACGCCAGTAATCGAAGCAGCACCATCTCTAAACCTGCACGCCCATCCGGTGCGTACGGCAAATCCTGACGGCCTTGCAATGTGATTTGGTAGAACAATTGAACATCTTGCGGAGATAGCGTTTGCGCCAAGAGCAACACGCGCTCGGCATCTGGTGATGATGCATCAACAGATTCTGGCAACGCTTGTGCCATTGCAACACGATGAAGCTGTGACGCGATTTCTTTTAGCAACCCGTCCCACTCAACACCCACTTCTGCTAGATGCGTCAAACACTGCATCACATGATCAGCATTGCCTTCAGCAAGTGCCTCCAACAAAAGAAGCGCTTGATCCGTGCTCAGCGTTCCAAGCATTTCGGTGACTTGCTGTTCGATCACTGACCCATTGCCGAGTGCAATAGCCTGATCGGTAAGAGAAAGCGCATCACGCATACTGCCTTCGGCTGCACGTGCAATCAGCGACAGCGCTCGTGGCTCGGCAGGCACTGCTTCTTGTTCTAACACATGTGTTAGCTGATCTTTGATCTGAGTTCCGTCAAGGTGCTTCAGATGAAACTGAAGACAACGAGACAGAATGGTCACGGGAAGCTTTTGAGGATCGGTCGTTGCGAGCAGGAATTTAACGTACTCAGGCGGCTCTTCCAGCGTTTTTAGCAACGCATTGAAACTGTGTCGAGACAGCATGTGCACTTCGTCTATCAAATAGACTTTGTAGCGTCCACGGGCAGGCTTGTATTGAACGTTATCAAGTAAGTCGCGCGTATCTTCGACCTTGGTGCGTGACGCAGCATCAATCTCCATGAGATCGACAAAGCGTCCTTGATCAATTTCCTGACACGTCGAACAAACACCACACGGGGTAGAAGTTACACCCTGCTCACAGTTCAGTCCCTTTGCAAAGATGCGGGCAATCGTTGTTTTACCCACACCTCGCGTACCGCTAAACAAGTAAGCGTGGTGCAATCGATTATGATCTAACGCGTTAGCCAACGCAGTCAGAACGTGTGATTGGCCGACCACATCACGAAACTGATGCGGACGCCATTTTCGGGCTAATACCTGATAACTCATGCGTTATAAATTCTGGCGATAATCTTCCGCAATCCTAGCACAGACACAAAAAGAGCGCGATCCTGACGATCACGCTCTTCTCTCAATACAGGTTCAATCGGGCAATTAGTGACCGTCAAACTCGCACAAGCTGTAAACATCCAAACCTAGCGCTTCAAGACGCGCTTCTCCGCCAATCTCTGGCAGGTTAATAATGAATGCAGCATGAGCCACTTCGCCACCTAAGCGACGGATAAGTTTCGTCGTCGCTTCAATGGTACCGCCCGTTGCCAACAAGTCGTCAACCATTAGCACTTTGTCACCCGATTGAATCGCATCGACATGAATTTCTAAGGTATCTACACCGTATTCCAACTCATAGCTTTCACTGATGACTTCGCGAGGAAGTTTGCCCGGCTTACGAACAGGCACAAAACCTACGCCTAATTCAAGTGCAAGAGGCGCACCAAACAAGAAGCCACGAGCCTCTGTACCGACAATTTTTGTGAAACCTTGGTCACGATACTTTTCAACCAACAGTGCAATCGTTGTTTGATAGGCTTCTGCATTTTCCATCAAGCTGGTGATGTCTCGGAAAATAATGCCTGGCTTAGGATAATCAGGAATGCTTTTGATGCTGTCTTTGATAAATGCGATTTTGTCTTGGCTCATAATAACTGCTCACCACGATAAGTGGCTTCCAGAATAATCAGGAAGTCGTGTATGTCCCATTACATAAGTCCAGAGCTTGAGTGCATTGCAATATGCCATGACGCTCCGCCAGACAACGGGGACGAAACCGCCATGTTATGTATTTTCGGGGACGTGGGCAACAGGTTCGATTTCACGCAAACGGTTAAACCACGTTAAAAGCACGCAGGCCATCACAATCAACATGCATTTATGCCAAAGTTCAGGAACGACTGCGACAGAAAGGGTGAAGCTCAATACGATGAAAACATTAGCACGTCGCTTAATTTTACGATCAATCGCGCGGTGCTCATTCCAATTACAAATGATGGGCCCAAACGTCGGGTGTTGATGAAGCCACGCAGCGATCCGAGGTGAACCACGCATGAAGCAAGCACTTGCTAACAACATAAAAGGCGTTGTTGGCAGTAACGGGAGGAAGATACCCAATACCCCTAAAACCACAGATATCCATCCAATAACAATCAGTAGAAATCGTTTTAAAGAGAGTTGCACGCTTCCCCCTGCTTGCAGATTATCTGCTCAGCATGCCAATCCAGGTCAGGGTCGCTGGTAATGTTGGAATCAACAGCACTGCAACCATACCCAGAAAATATACGGCGTTAAACGGGTCTTTATAGTTCTCATCCATCGTTTGCATCCTTTCAACTTCAAAATGTATTGAGTGGCCTGACAATATACCCGTTTACTACCGCGCTAAATACCGACAAACATCAGGGTTTATCGGCGTTGTCTTGATATATATCAGAGCATGAACATCGTGATTAGCTACACTACTTGGCTGATAACGCACACCGAGACATCACCATGCTTGATATAGAAATCGTAGCACAGCTACAAAAAAAGCTCATAAATGAGAAAGAAACCGTTCGTAGCAGATTGGAAGATGCGTTAATAACACTAACCGGATTAGATGTATCAAATGTGCCTACCGCACATCTGATTAAACTATGTAGAAGAGAAAGTGACTCTCTGCATGAAGATGGCTTACGCCTTGAGAAAATTGATGCGGCACTTTGTGCAATCCACACAGGTCTCTATGGGCTCTGTGCAGACTGCGAAGAGTTGATTGAGCTAGAAGACGTGCAATCTGATCCTGCAGAAATTCGCTGCAGAGCCTGTCGTTCACACAGTCGCTACCATCATGAAAAAGCCTCTTGCTAGAGGCTCTTTCTAGTGCTTACTGCGTAATTCAGTTCAATCAAAAGTCTTGATCAATCATCCAACGTTTAAATGCTTTCTTTTCTTCATTGGTGGCTTTTGTATACCAAAGCTTAAGTTGTGTCCCCGCATCGCCAGTGATATCAACATTACCTTTTTCGTCAATGTTGACCAAAACATCTTCTAAATCTTTAGCTTCGCCACCTTCAATGATAATTCCATTTTTTCGATTATATTTAGCGACTGCATCTTCCATATTATTGTAAGAACCAAAACCGCTTCCAGTCATTAAAACACTCGGAATTATCTTGGATTTCCCCGTAGCGATAGATTGTATCTTCCATTCAGGGTCTCTGAAAAAAGCGATAGCTTGACTCTCGAACTTAAATTTAGGCACGACCAAAGCCATACTGTCATTAGCAACTTCCAAATCTATAACGTAAGGTTTTGAGGTGAAAATAACACCTTTAGCTCCTCGCTTAACCTCATCATCATATCGAGCAACTATCTGATAATGGCCTGGAGTCAAATCCAAACGCCTGTCGCCATCATCAGCAAGGTCTTTGACGTTTTTTCCATTGATAACAAGGAATTCAACACCATTTTTTGCAGTAATTTCAGTAGCCCCCGCAATACTAGACAAGGCAAGAAGTCCAACCATCAACATTTTCATTACAAATATCCCCTAAACTGGAAAAGCCGCCAATCTGGCGGCTTCATAAAGTATATTTCTAAGGCTATAACTTAGAATTTAACTTCCATACCAACTACATAACCTGTATCGGTATCTTGGTCTACGCCATCTTTCTTAACATCAGCTGTACCAATTTCCGCATAAACTTTCGCATTAGTTGCAAGTTTATAAGTCACGTTAGCGTACAGGCTATTGCCTTCATATTTGTTGTAGTTACCAGCCTTGTCGCTATCAACCATATCAAAGCCTAAAGCAAAATACGTTTGCTCATCTGCTTGGTAGCCACCAGAAATCTGCCAAACGTCAACATCATTCTTGTTTGATTTCGCAGCACTATCTTTATACTCTAGCACACCATAAGCGGCCGAAAGATCAAACGCGCCGAGATCATAGTCAGCTTCTAAGTTGAAACCAGAAACGTCTTCAAGAGTTGTACCAGTCGGGGCAAAACTTGATGCAGTCAACTTTTCACCATCGTATAGGTATACGCGAGCATCTAATGCATCAACGCGAGCGCCTAGTCTACCACCAATGATTTGGCGACCATCTTGACCCTTAGCGATATCTGAATCCAAATCGATGTTTGCACCAGCATAAAATGTGCCGTTGTCGTAGACCCACTTGATAACTTGCGCGCCACTTGTTTGAACAAAGTTAATTTGCTCAGTGCCTAACTCATGATCTTTTGCGTTACCAGCATCATCAGAAATCAGTAATTGACGACCAAACGTCAATGTACCGAAATCACCACCAAGACCAACGTAAAGCTCATCGCTTTCTACACCGCCAGTGTCATTTGTATCGCCTTCATATTTGAAGCCCATACCTGCAACAGCGTCAAGGCTATCATTTACAGCAATAGACGTGGTAAGGATCAAATCAGCATCATCTATGCGAAGGTATGGGTCATTTCCATCAGCACCCTTAGCTCTTGCATCATACTTGTTAATGTACTGAATTTCAGCTGCACCAGCGATATCTACAACAACACCGTCTGCATCGTACAGGTTTACACTTGCGTTTGCTGCGCCTGCAACCAGAAGAGCTGGAACTGCCATAGCTAGAATTGTCTTTTTCATGTTAATCCACTGCCTTTTCTTTATTAGAATGGAATTCCTGTTCCAGGATCCCTTTTATATTTGTACTTGTCACAGCGTCACAAAAACCCTGCAACAAATACGCTTTAACTTCGAAACTTAGAGTGCAGAGAAATCTAAAATCTGTCAAATCCACAAAAAACAATATCAAAAAAACAAAAAAACATTTAAATACAGATATATAGGCAAACACCCTCGAGTGACATCACAGTAATTAAATGGAAATGTAAAATTTCTGCAAACTTGATCGCATTACTCAATCAGTCTTTTAAACTGAAATATAGCAAATATAATCTAAATTACAGGATAATATATCGCCAACACCTCATTCATGCAGTGAATGGCATTAACTATGTTTTTCATAGTGATAGCTAATATTAGTTCAACTCATATTCGTGATCTAAATCTCAAAACAAAAAACTAATCATCGAATACTTGAACTCATTCACATTCTCCGACCGTGATATAATGCGGTTCCCGTTACCTTTATGTGTCCTCCATGCTTAGTCCATCAGTTAAAAAAGACATCCGTTGCAGCTACGAGAATTTGAAAGCTCAGTTGCAGAATTTTATTCCAAGGAAGGCGCAAAATTATCTCGTAGCTGAGTTGGCAAAAACCCTTGCGGGCGAGTACAACCCAAAACGCAGAATCATGGTTGCAGAAGCTGGGACGGGGATCGGAAAGTCAATGGCTTACCTAATGGGGGCCATACCTTTTGCATTAAACAATAATAAGAAAGTGGTGATCTCAACCGCGACTGTCGCGTTGCAGGAGCAGTTAGTCGAAAAAGACTTGCCGTTGTTTAGACGTATTGTTCCGAAAGAGTTTAGTTTTGTTCTGGCTAAGGGCCGTCAACGCTATTGTTGTGGTGAGAAACTGGCGGGAGCAGCAAGTGCAGAGGGCTTTGGGCAACAAGCACTTTTTGAAAAAAAACCTAAAAAGTCTGATATCGATTTAATCAACGATATGTACAAAGCCTATTCTCGCGGAAAATGGGATGGCGATAGAGACAACTGGCCCAAAGCCATTCCCGACACCGTTTGGATGAGCATTGTCTCAGATAAACACACCTGTCATTCAGGGCTCAGCGCACACCGAGGCTGCCCTTTTGCGAAAGCCCGTGAGTTTCTCGACAAAGCCGATGTTGTGGTGGCCAACCACAGCCTACTCATGGCAGACCTCGAACTCGGCGGTGGCGTAATACTCCCCGAGCCCGAACAAGCGCTGTACATGATAGATGAGGCACATCACCTTCCTATTGTTGCTCGTGATTTTTCTGCCGCCTCCGCCAGTTTGATTGGCGCGGCGTCTTGGTTGGAGAAACTCAATCAATCCGCGTCTAAACTTGCGAATGCAGGAGACATCAAACGCAGTAGCCGTTTTCTTGATGCGCTTCAGTCAGGTATTCAAGTTCTCATACCTGGCTTGCGCTCAGTACGCGAAATGCTGAAATCGCTTCCCTTAAGCAAAGATGGTATCTATCGATTTGAAGATGGAGAATTACCAGAAAGCCTCATCACCGAAGCGAAAGAGCTACAAAAAGCCGTAAAAAAAGCCCATCAATCCCAAGCAAAGCTTCACGATTTAGTCTCAGAGCGTTTAAAAGATGGGGAGATCAGTTCACGCATCGCCGACCCCTTGCTAGCAGAGTCCGCTTTCTTCCTTCAGCGAATGGAAAATCTCGAAAAAGTATGGACCTTAATGGCGCAGCCAAATTCAGACAAGGGTGCACCACTCGCGCGTTGGATACAACAATGTCCCGAACGCGAAAACGATTTGGTGGTACATGTTTCCCCGCTGGAAATCGGCTGGCGTCTTGACCAATTGCTTTGGTCACGAGCGGCTGGGGTTGGGCTTATGTCAGCCACACTCCGAGCACTCAATTCATTTAGCTATTTTTGTCGTCAAGTGGGACTCGATGAGAACGATGGTACGCGCTTTTTGGCTCTGCCCTCTCCATTTGATTACCAAGAAAACGCACGATTAGTTGTTCCATCATTGCCGTTTGAACCCCAACAAGATGGGTTTACAGATATGCTGCCTAATGTCTTATTGGAATACTTAGAGGGGCAAACCGCCAGTCTTGTCCTTTTCTCTTCCTATTGGCAGATGAACCAAGTGGCCGAGAAAATGCGTGCCCAAATCAAAAAGAATGGTTGGCACCTCCATATACAAGGAGAAGCCTCTCGCACTGTCACCCTTGATGCACATAGACGCTGTTGTAAGGACGGCAAAGTCAGCATTCTCTTTGGAACAGGGAGCTTTTCCGAAGGTTTGGATTTACCCGGTGACCAGCTCACAAATTTGATTATCACCAAAATTCCCTTTGCGGTACCGACATCTCCAGTGGAAGAGGCACATGCTGAATATATAGAAAGAAAAGGCGGGAATCCGTTTTTGCAAATTTCTGTTCCTGAAGCGAGTAAAAAGCTAATACAATCAGCAGGTAGATTGCTACGCAAAGAGAGTGATTCTGGTCGTGTCGTCTTGCTAGATCGACGCGTTGTTAACCGTCGCTACGGTAAATCACTGCTTGATGCTTTACCGCCATTCAAACGTGTCATTGAATATTAACCACCCTTATTGAGCCCAACTTTCATGCTTGAAATTCTTGAACCTTCCACCATCGCCATTCTGGCCATGGTGGCATTTGCCGCGGGCTTTATTGACGCAGTGGCTGGCGGAGGCGGTATGTTAACCGTTCCTGCATTGCTTTCTATTGGCTTACCACCACACATTGCTTTGGGTACCAACAAGCTCGCTGCAACATTCGCCTCATCAACAGCCGCCGTTACGTACTATCGAAAAAAACTTTTTTCTCCCTCATTTTGGCGACACGCGTTCTTTGCAACATTGATTGGCGCCGTGCTCGGTACCTTATTGGTAGACGTCATCAGTACGGTATGGCTTGAAAAAGCACTGCCTCTGATCATCCTTATCATTGCTATTTATACAATCTGTCGCCCTCCATCAAAAGTGGAAAATCATCGACTGCCAAAAGATGACCCTAAACTCAACACCAAACAGTGGGGACAAGGATTATCACTAGGTTTTTATGATGGCGTGGTAGGGCCAGGAACCGGGGCATTTTGGGTGGTCTCATCAATGTCGATGTACAAGATGAATATGCTGCTGTCATCCGGTTTGGCAAAAGCCATGAATTTCACCAGCAACATCACCTCTCTTGTTACATTTATTATTTTGGGACATGTGAATTGGGCTATTGGCCTAACCATGGGCGTGTGCCTAATGGCTGGCGCCTACATTGGCGCACACTCCGCCATCCGTTTTGGTAGCGCTTTTATTCGCCCTGTGTTCATCACCGTTGTCGTGATACTGTCAGTAAAACTCGCTATTGATGCGTGGTTTTAGTCTGCCATTTTCGATTGAGAATTGTCATGGATTTATCCCCAATAAAAGAACAACTCCACGCGTTAGGATTACAAGCTGCAGAGATTGATAGACGCCGAGGAGAAGGCATCAAGCCGCTTTTCGATGAGCGATTGTTTAACTGCCTTGCTCGCTTGCTTACCCCATGCGTTGCCGAATCTAAAAGTGTGGTCGACACCTTGGAGCGAGAGCAATCGAGCGGCAAACTCTCTGCCATGCGCGCCGAACATCTTTGTGAGCGCCTAGTAAACCAAGTCAGTGCGCTGCAACGAGAGATTGCCACCGTATCCATTCGTCAAAAAGAAAGGAGCTTTGCTCCAAAATTCGGCACATCAACGGGCCAGCTATATCAAGAGCTTGCTCAACATCAAGAGTGGGAACGACGCCTTGCCGATATGGTTCGCGATGCCGAATCCAACATGGCACATAGTCAGACCATTGCGCAGCAACAGCACGCGCAAAAAAGTTTGTTAGTGGCAGAAAGCCGATTAGCGCGTTGCCGTGAATCGAAAAAGAAAATCGAAGCGCGTATTACTTTTAGAGAAAAGAAAGGGTAGCTACCTATATGATGTTACCTGTTATTTATCATCCGATTTATTCCAATTTTCCGCTACCAGACGGGCACCGTTACCCGCTTCAAAAGTACCAATTGCTCAAAACTCACATTGATAATGAGCGCTGGCCAGTTGAAACGTTCGAACCTACGTTGTTGAACAGTGACACGTTAAAATCTATTCATGACCCTGACTATGTCAATGCACTGATGTCGGGTGAGCTTCCACTGGTGAAAATGCGTCGTATCGGATTTCCTTGGAGCAAAAACTTAATACATCGATCACTGACTTCCCTTGGAGGGACGACACTAACCGTGGATAAAGCCATTGAACACGGTGTCGCTATTCATCTTACGGGAGGCTATCACCATGCCCATTATGATTTTGGTAGCGGCTTTTGCCTATTCAACGATTTGATTCTTGCCGCAAATCACGCCTTGTCATATCCGCATATTGAAAAAGTCATGATTGTGGATTGCGATGTCCATCAAGGCGATGGGACAGCAGCGCTAGCAAAAAACAGATCTGACATCATCACCTTGTCTGTACATTGTGATAAGAATTTTCCCTCTCGTAAGCCTGAATCGGATATCGACTTACCCTTACCTATTGGCACAGACAGTGACAGTTACCTGCGCGAGTTTTTGCCCTGTCTGACTATCGCTCTCGCCCAACACCAACCTGACATGGTGATCTATGATGCTGGGGTAGATATTCACGTGGATGATGAACTGGGTTATCTATCAGTCTGTCAATCTGGCATTGGTCAGCGAGACCAAGCGGTATTCTCTGCATGCCAAGACCATCAAATTCCCGTTGCCGCAGTGATTGGAGGGGGGTATCGTACCGACCAAGAGACGCTCGTTCCGCTTCATGCTGAACTAGTGCTTTCAGCCTTACAGACATACTACCCACTTAGCGGAACATAATAGAGATGAGCAAAACTGGATTAGAGCAAGCCCCTGACGACATAAAACTCGCCGTCGATCTTATCTATTTGCTTGAAAGCAATAAGGTCGCTCCAGAAACCGTATTGAAGGCACTAGATATCGTTAGGGCTGATTTCGAGAAGAAAGCACAAGGTCAAAACAACTAGCGTTCTACCCTCCCCCGGATTGCCTTCACTCATACACAGCTGCTGTTAGCAACACGTCGCTGACAGCGCACAAGAATGATATAAAAGTCACACCAACCTCCCCATGTTAATCAGTGTTATCATTTGTGTTGCTTTTTAACCACAAAACCTCCTCATTTGGTTGAATAGTGACCAAATATTGAAATTTTCTGATGCTCAATCACCGAATGTGAAGTATTATCCTGCCGCTTTGTATCTATTGCGCATTAGCTCATTAGTTAAGCTGGCCGTAGGGATATGCTCAAAAGGATTTGGAGATAGCGCAACAGACGCGCACCGCTACGGACCAAGAATCTCTGCAAGGAAGCGTCGCCAGAGTGACGTTTATGCACTCGGGGTAGCGAGCTGGAAAGGATGTTTCAAAACCCTTGTCACCTCCTTATCACTCCGCTGCCTATTTATTTTTGACGACAGTAGAGTTTGTTATGATGGAACTAAAAGAACGATTCGTTTCCTTTGTTGATGCCGGGAATGGCTTACTATGGGGAAGCGTACTGATTTACCTATTGATCGGTGCAGGTATCTACTTCACGCTTCGCACTGGTTTCATTCAATTCCGCTCATTTGGGCACATGTTCTCCCTCATCAAAGACAGCCGCCAAGGCGCTAATGGAGGTATATCTTCATTCCAAGCATTTAGTACAAGCCTTGCTGCACGCGTAGGCACGGGTAATATGGCAGGCGTTGCCGTCGCTATCTACCTTGGTGGTCCTGGTGCAGTATTTTGGATGTGGGTGACAGCACTTGTCGGCATGTCCACCAGCTTCATCGAATCTACTTTGGCGCAAGCGTACAAAGTGAATCACGATGACAACACCTTCCGCGGCGGTCCCGCTTATTATATCGAGAAAGGCTTAGGCCAACGTTGGTTAGGTATTGCATTTGCAATATGCTTGATCGTGGCGTTTGGCTTAGCATTTAACGGTGTTCAATCAAATTCTATTGCCGCTGCTATGAACACTGCGTTTGGCACTGATAACACTTGGGTCGGTATTATCCTTGCTGTTGGTGTGGCGCCTATTATCTTTGGCGGTATGCGCTCAGTCGCACGCGTTGCAGAACTGGTTGTGCCATTCATGGCAATCGGCTACCTGATTGTTGCCGTTTACGTGATTGCGATTAATATCGGCGTTCTGCCTGAAATCTTTGCAACCATCGTCAAAAGTGCGCTGGGCTTTGAGCAAGCGGCTGGCGGTGCCATTGGTGCTGCAATGATGCAAGGTATTAAACGCGGTTTGTTCTCGAACGAAGCCGGTATGGGTTCTGCGCCAAATGCTGCTGCAACTGCATCTACGCGTCCAAACCACCCGGCAGCACAAGGCTATGTACAAATGCTGGGCGTGTTTATTGACACGATCGTCATCTGTACCGCGACAGCGTCTATTATCTTGCTATCAGGCATGTTAGACACTGAAAGTGGTGTGACAGGAATCGCGCTAACGCAAGCGGCGCTGGTCACCGAAGTAGGCCCTTGGGGCGCAGGCTTCATTGCCATTGCCATTCTGCTGTTTGCCTTTACCTCTTTGATTGCCAACTACTCTTATGGCGAATCAAACATCGAGTACATCTTCAAAAGCAAACTGGCGATAAATATCTATCGCGTTGCGGTACTTGCAATGGTTGTGGTGGGTGCTGTTGTTGACCTACCAACGGTATGGGCCTTTGCCGACTTGTCCATGGGTATGATGGCAATCATCAACTTGGTGGCCATCTTAGGCCTATCGGGTGTGGCATTTGCCCTGTTGAAAGACTACGAAGCACAACGTAAAGCGGGTAAAACCCCGACTTTCGACCGTACTCAATTCCCGAAACTCGATAAAGAGATCGACAAAGACGTTTGGTAATACCCAACGTTTAGTCTCACAGGATTTGTGATTTACGAAAAAGGGAGCCTTCGGGCTCCCTTTGATATTTATGTGATATTTATATGTTCAGAAAAATGGTTTCAACGCTAAGTCACTAGAAACCGTAATCAGAAGCGCTTACTGAGGCTCAGACCTTAGAATGCGTAACGCTTCTTTCGCATGCTCAACAGCATCGCGCCCGATAGACGTCAAGTACCCACCATCTTTTGCTGTCACCAACTTCTTCTCATAAAGTCGCTCAGTCGCAGCAACAAGAATAGGATCGGCATCGCTGTGGACCTTGATTCCAGCCATGTCTGTTGAAAGCGTAAACTTCACCAGAACATTCATTTCTTCAAGCATTTCAGAGGTAAATGGCATAAGGCCTCCCGCAATCATTTACAATCAATCAGTTGAGTCAATATAGACCTTCAAACGGACAGTAATCTGTGCCGAGATCAAGAACTGGTCGATCAATGTATTCAAATATCGGTAAATCGCCAGAATTTTGATTTATGCCACATCTTGAGCGTGCTTCGCGCTGAAAAATCGTACTTCGTTACCCGCATCTGGTGTCGTTGGTATAAAGCGAGACAAAATCAAAGAACATATCGCCAGTCCTGTCCCCACCAAGAAAACAGCTGTCGGTGAATACAACCACACCAAACCTAGCGCCGCAGGGATCACAACCGCCGCAATATGGTTGATGGTAAAACTCACACCAGCTGTAGAAGCAATGTCTTGTGGGTCCGCTATCTTCTGGAAATACGTTTTTATTGCAATCGCCATCGCGAAGAACAAATGGTCAATGACATAAAGCGCACCTGCCATTTGAGCGTTCTCTACAAAGGCATAACTGGTAAACACAATCGCCAAGCCAATGTACTCCACCGTCAACGCTCTACGCTCTCCGACTCGTCCTATCCATGAACCGATTTTAGTGGCAAATAGCATATTGAAGAGGTAGTTAATAATGAACAGTAAACTGACTTCACCCACAGAATAGCCAAACTTCTCAACCATCATAAAGCCAGCGAACACGATAAAGATTTGTCGTCTTGCACCACTGAGAAACGTCAGGCTGTAGTACAACCAGTAACGCTGACGCAAAATCAGTTTGCGAGTTTGTACATGCGGAGATTCAAAAGACGGGAAAAAGAACCATAGAAACAGCACCGCACAAAGACCAAAGAAGCCAAACAACATATAGACAAGGTTATAGTCTGCCCCGAGCCATTCCATCATCAGCCAGACGGTGCCATAGGCAATCAGGCTAGCCGCACCTTTCCATGCCAACACTTGCCCCATGAAATGCGCACTTTTATCCTTATCAACCCATTGTAAGGTTAATGACTGGTTGACGGTTTCAAAGTAGTGGAACCCTATCGACATCACCACAGTAGTGAGATAAAGCCCCCACTCGCTAGGAAACCATCCCGTTACTGCCACGCCTACACACATTACAGCCAAAAATAGGATCGCAAAGGTCTGCTCGCGAAACCAAAGCAACAAATAAATCGCCGTAAATGCGAGAAAGCCGGGCACTTCTCGAAGGCTTTGCAAAATACCAATTTCTTTGCCCGTGAAAGCCGCTTTCTCAATGACAAAATTATTGAGAAGAACATTCCAAACAGAAAAGGTCATTGCCATGATAAAAGCCATGGCAATCAGAAGATGAGTTCGAGTTCGCAGTGCGTTCACGCTATTACTCCACAAGAATGCGTTTCTTGACACTCTAACCGTGTCACAACAAATATGCGAACGAGAATATTTAACGTCAAACATCAACAACATTGATGTCTCCCAGCACGCATACTTCCCGTGTTTATGGTGAGAACATCTCGGGATATTGTGGAATAGCATGATGACGAGCTATGTCTATCTGAGGGGCTGAGTGAAAATAGCAGTCAGGGCGGATTGAACGTGACGCCAAGACGCCAATGTGTAGGCTGACAGAAACAGACTACGAGCAATAAAAAAAGCAGCTGATAAACAGCTGCTTTTCATGTCTACAGGTCTATGCGGCCTTTCACGAGCAGACATTTATCCACTCAAGGGCGACAAACCTTAGGCTTGAATTCCAACAATCAACCAAGGCGCATTGGCTTGCGTCATGTCACGCTCCAAGTGCCAGATGTCAGTGATATCTTCTTCAACGCCTTCATGACCATCACGGTAGCGACCACTGAACTGCAGGCTCAGTTGGGCGCGTTGGTTGTCGTAGTCCGCACGAACAATCTCTGCGTCCACATACATCACTTCAGTGTGCTGCTCGCCTTCAAGCTTACGGCGCTCTTCAGACAAGTCATTGTAAAGCTCAGGCGTCACATACTCTTGAATCGTTTCAAGTTGGTTATGATTCCATGCACCTTGCAGAATACGATAGTGCTCACGAGAACCGTTTACGAAACCTGCCATGTCGAAGTTAGGTGGGAAGTTAAACGGAACATCATTGTTAACGGCACCAAAACCACCACCGGTAGAAGACGTTGCTGTCGACTCACGGAACTGCGGTTGCTCATGGTAGTAGCCATCGCTTTTTTGCGAACTGTTACCCGCATAAGCCTGACGATTGGGCTGGTTCATTGCGCCACTTTTCGCAGCCATCATGCTCTTGAAGATCTTAAACAGCACAAATGCAATCACAGCGATGATCAGGAAGTCCATCATCTGGAAACCATCAAATGCACCACCAAACATCGCAGCAATCAGACCACCCGCTAATAAGCCGCCCATCAAGCCACCCAGCATGCCTTTTTTAGACGACGATTTCGCCGCAGCAGACGGGTCATTTTGCTTGTTGATAGAATTTGTGTTGGTTGGTTGAGATTTAGGCGCAGGCGCTGTCTTAAAGCTCTTGCCGAAAGATTTCCCGCCACCAAATTTTTTCGCTTCAGCGTGCGGGGCAGAAACCACCATCACAAACATCAGCGCGAACAATCCAAAAAAACGTTTCATTGCAAACCTTTACGTTCAGTTTCAAGACTACGCACAAAGCGTAACATAAGTTCATGCTAAGCTGATCGCAAATAAAGTCAATCCATGTCCTCCCGGAAAATGTTACTAATCGTTTATCTTTTCCGCACAGACAGCCCATTTTTTGCGAGTGAGTATTCTTCTTTTAGCGACTTCGAAAAAAAAATGTGGCTGAATACGATTTATATCAGTCACTTTGCGCGACAGTTGATTTACACTCTCGCCGCTTAACTGTTCAAGGGGAGGTTTTATGAACGACACGCATAGCAAAGTTATCGGTTACATACTTTGGATTTTTGGTTTCCTTGGTGCACACCGTTTTTATTACGGAAAGCCTGTCACGGGCACCATTTGGTTGTTTACCTTGGGTCTATTCGGCATTGGGTGGCTCATCGACTTATTCCTGATCCCATCGATGGATCGCGAAGCCGACCTTCGCTTTAACACTGGGCAGTATGACTATTCCGTCGCTTGGATTTTGCTCACATTTCTTGGTTTATTCGGTGTTCACCGCATGTACATGGGGAAATGGCTTACCGGTATTCTTTACCTGTTTACGGGTGGATTTTTCCTGATCGGATTGATTTATGACTTTTGGACACTAAACGACCAAGTGTCTATCAAAAACGCCAAACGTTTCTCTTAATATTCCCTATGCCTCTCAGCAAGCATCTTCAAGTTGCTTAAGTATATATCTTCAAACTGAGAGGCACATTACTTGCCCTTTAATTAAGGCACTCCTAGAATATCGAACATTGTTCACTATTTTGCAGCACGATGTAATGGCCCGCAGAAACGACCACAGTCGCGAAGAATTGGTAGAGTTAACACTTCGTTGTGTTGAAGAATATCTCGCATCCGCTCCTTACCAATCTCTCAGCCTTCGAAAAATTGCCGGCATGATCGGCTACGTCCCAAGCACCTTGGTGAACGTCTTTGGCAGTTACAACATACTGCTTCTTCATATTGTCGCACGCACCTTGGATGATCTTCATAAACAAGCCCAAGACAAACTGGCTCACGCAACTTCACCCAAAGAGGCGCTCTTTTCACTGGCGCACCTGTATCTAGATTTCGCCGCTGCCAACCCTAACCGTTGGCAACTCGTGTTTGAACACACGATGCAAGGCGACAAAATGCCGGAATGGCATAGCGACAGAATTCAAAACATGACGGGCTTGCTAGAAGCGCTGCTTCGCCAACTTTCACCTAACAAAAGTGATGAAAAAGTTGTCGAAGCCAGTCGTGTACTTTGGGCTGGCGTCCATGGTATTACCCTTTTGAGTGTGGATGACAAGCTTTTTACTGACGCTCATGTCGACGGTGGTAAATTGATAGAAAACCTACTTACGGGATATCTCTCTAGCTGGGTTGAAGCCTAATTATTTCAAACGGTTCCGTTTAAGAAGATTCCATGTCGAAGCAATCAGCCCTGTTAGCTCAAAAACGCTTTCTGCCCTACTTTGTCACGCAAGCACTCGGTGCATTTAATGACAACGTCTACAAGAATGTCCTGCTAATTCTGGTTGCTTTTGCCGCCCCTAGCGCCTTGGGTATGAGTACCAATCTCTTTATCAACCTCGCCGCGGGTTTGTTCATCCTTCCTTTTTTTCTCTTTTCCGCGTTTGCTGGTGAGCTCGCCGATAAGTACGAAAAGTCCCAATTTATCCGCGTCGTTAAGCTAGTCGAAATCGTCATTATGAGCGTGGCGGCGATCGCGTTTATCTACGAAAGCTACATGTTGCTGCTTTTTTTACTGTTTTTAATGGGCACGCAATCGGCGTTTTTTGGCCCCGTCAAATACGCATTGCTCCCACAAACATTGAAACCGAACGAACTGATTTCGGGTAACGCACTGGTCGAAACCGGCACCTTCTTAGCTATTCTGCTCGGCACCATCGTTGCTGGGGTTATTGCTAACCAACACGACGCTAAACTGCTCGCAGCGGCCTCGGTGGTGCTTTTTGCTGTCCTCGGTTACCTTAGTGCGCGCTATATTCCTGAAGCCAGTGCAGGCAACCCTTCGCTAAAGGTTAAATTTTCTCCTATCCGTCAAATGAAAACCACGTTAGCGATTGCCCACAAAGACAAAGTCGTACTGCAATCCATTCTTGGGATCAGTTGGTTTTGGTTTTTGGGTGCAAGTTACCTCACACAGTTTCCCAATTACGCCAAGATCTACTTGGGAGGCAATGAAGCCTCAGTCTCTTTTTTGTTGACTCTGTTTTCTATTGGCATCGCCCTTGGCTCGCTCCTGTGCGACAAGCTGTCATGTCATCGTATTGAACCGGGTATCGTTCCGATTGGCGCGTTAGGCTTGACGATATTTGGCGCTCACCTCATGCTCTCAACGCCACACATCGCGCCCACCACTCACTCGTTTGTCGAATTCATATCCGAACCCTCGCTTTGGTGGGTATTTGTCGACCTGCTATTCATTGGCATATTTGGTGGTATCTTCATTGTGCCACTCTACGCCATGATGCAAAGTCGCTCAGCGGAAAGTGAGCGCTCACAAGTTATCGCCGCGAACAATATCTACAACGCCTTATTCATGGTCGTCAGTGCCATACTCGCCATTGTGTTGCTTGGTGTTGCTGAACTGAGTATTCCCGCTTTCTTTTTGACGCTATCCGTCATGAATCTCGTTGTGGCGTTATATGTCAGTAAACAAGTGCCCGTCTTTGCGCTGCGCTTTATCGTTTGGCTACTCAGTCATAGCGTTTATCGCGTGAAGCATCAAAATTTACAGCACATTCCTGAAAAAGGCGGAGCGTTGTTGGTGAGTAATCACGTAAGCTACGTGGATGCCTTGCTACTTGCGGGCGCCTGCCCTCGTCCTATTCGTTTTGTCATGGACGAAGACTATTACCACCTTCCCGTGCTGCACTATTTTTTCAAAGCCAGTCGTGTAATCCCTATCAAACTCAGCAGTGGCTCGATCCGCAGTGCGCTTAATCAAATCAAAGAACAGCTGGAAGAAGGGGAATTGGTGTGTATTTTCCCAGAAGGGCAACTGACCTCGGACGGAGAAATGATCCCGTTCAAGCGTGGTATTGACTTGATCCTCAAGCAAACGCCCGTCCCCGTTATCCCCATTGCGTTAAAAGGCTTATGGGGAAGCTACTTTAGCCGAGAAGGCGGACGCGCTTTACTGAAGCTTCCTAGGTGCTGTCGCTCCAATGTCATCATTGAAGCTGGTTCGCCTGTCTTACCGAATGAAGCCTCATCAGAACGATTGTTTAATGCAGTAAAAGCGTTACGTGGAGAAGTCAGTTAGATTCCGAGGTATTGCGGAGTGAATGGATCTGTTCATGCAGCCATACCGAAAGTGCCTGACGAGAGATTTTGATCCCCCCCGACTGCAAATGGCTGGGTAGCGGAAATACAGCCTTTGGACATTGATAGGCTGGCACCCGCGTCTTTGACCATGTCAAAAATGCCTCAGTATCAGTATCACCCTCAACAAGTGCGACCGGTATGTAGCCCCACCTTGTATCCGCCAATGGCACGATAAACAGTTGCGATATGCCTTCAAAGCGACCTAGTAAGCGCTCTACCGTTTCCGGTTGCACGTTTTCTCCCCCGCAGATAAACATGTTATCGAGACGACCAATGATCATCAGATCGTTGCGTTCTGATGCCCATGAGCCCTTATCCTTGGTCTGAAACCAATCTTGAGCCAATGGCACTAGCGCACGATCAACCATGTACCCTGCCGATAGCGTTTCCCCTTTCACCCACACTTCGTCTTGATCCGACAGCATCAATTGTCGAAATGGCAAGGTTGCGCCGACAGAGAATGCGCCGTTAGCGCGTTTGGCGGTAATGGTGGAAGCCATTTCTGTCATACCGTACCCACACCAGCAACCAATACCTTGTTGCTCAGCACGATCGACTAAAGCTTGAGGGATCACCGCGCCACCCAACAAGACCGAATGCAAACTCGTTGGCTTTGCGGCTTCTACCAAACGCGTCAATTGTGTCGGCACTAACGAGGCGTGAGTTGCTCCGTTCAGCGCGTTAATCAGATTGTCACCCGAAGTATCAGCAACTTTTAACGTCGCGCCTTTTGCAAGCCAACGCCACACAATCGCAAGGCCGGAAATATGAAACAAAGGCAGGGATAACAACCAGCAATCGGTGGATTCAAAAGGCATGAGTGAGAATAGCCCCGTCGCACTAGCCAAGTGATTGTCGGCAGAGTGCGTCACGGCTTTAGGCGAGCCGCTGGAGCCAGAGGTTAACGTTAATGTCAAACAACGCTGGGGATCATAGCCGGTGGCCCTGGAAGTGGAAGGTAATGAGGGTTGCCGAAAACAAGTAGAAAACGCTGGCTGGTTCAATGAATCATTTCGTGCATCGTTTAATAAATCACTTGATGGGTCAATAAACCCCTCGATACCAACACGTTCGAAGATTTCACAACGCGCAGACGCTGAAAACGCAGGGTTTAGCATCAAGGTTGCAAAACCCTGTTGCCACGCCGCTAGCATCTGCACCAAAGTGTCGTAATGGTTTTCACTGAGAATGGCAACGAGGGACGAGTTTGACAGAGTAGGATCGAACTCAACGCCATCAATGTCGCTGCACAGCTGTTGCCAACTAATGTTTTGGCGGTCACAACGAATCGCCGTCGCATCCGGATGCACATCCATCCAGTGATGCCACGGCCATTGTGAAAAACTTATTGGTTTGAGTGGTGCCATGTCACTTCGCAGTCAGTCAACGATACCAGCGGCAAAGAACAGTGAGGCCACGGTATTTCAAGTTGCGCACCAAATAAATCCACCGTGTCTAAACCTGGCAGAGTACCCGGCGTTAGCCATTGAGCAAGACGTGCTAATTGATTAAGCCCAAAGCTTGATTCAAGGCTGGAACTTATGACCGCATCCATCCCCAATGCGTGTGCTTGTGCGACAAGATCTTGAACCTTTTGCACACTGCCCACCAGCGTAGGTTTAATCACCACCGCACTTAAGCCATTTTGTGCACTCAGCGCGAAGTCATCATCACGCACGGTTTCATCCCACGCTATCGCAATGCCAGTATCATGTGCAAACAGCAAACTCTCTGCAGGTGTTTGGCAAGGTTCTTCCAAAAAAACGATACGAGAGCGAAATGCAGGGCTCACATAGTTGGCGAACTGGCGAGCTTTAGTTGGCGTCCACTGGCGGTTGGCATCAAGGCGTAGCTTAAGATCAGGGATTGCCTCAAGAAACATATTCACGACCATGCCGTCACGAATCGCTTCATACATCCCAACTTTGATTTTGGCCACTTTCTCGCCCGGCATCTCAGCCAGTTTTTGCACCAACTCATCGGGATCACCGCAACACAAGGGTGCGGCAAGAAAATTGCCTTGTGCTGGAAGTTCGCCGTTCAGTTCAGCCAAAGCCATAGTGATACCAAAAGCAACTGATGGACACAGCGCATCCCAATCGATCAACTTGTCATCAAGCCAATCTGACAGTACGTGCTCAATTTGTGCAGCAGCATCATCCGCGGTTTCTTGGCTGAACTCGGGTAAAGGCGCGATTTCACCACGCCCTTGCTTTCCATCTTGATGCAACTCGACAATAAACCCATCACGAGTGGCAAGACGGGTGTGACGCAATATCACACCACTGTCCATTGGCAAAGCATAGCGATAAACCGTCGCGCGTCTCATTGCCTTGCTCATTAAGGGTTACGTGGGAATTTATCGAAGTCAGGACGACGCTTTTCATTAAATGCGTTGCGCCCTTCCTGACCTTCTTCCGTCATGTAGAACATCATGGTTGCATTGCCTGCCAATTCTTGGAGACCAGCTTGACCATCACAATCAGCATTCAACGCCGCTTTCAAACAACGCAGCGCCATTGGGCTGTGTTGCAACACTTCACGACACCAACGCACAGTTTCACGTTCCAGTTCCGCATAAGGCACAACATGGTTAACCAGTCCCATGTCCAACGCTTCTTGTGCATCGTAGAAACGGCATAAGAACCAAATTTCACGGGCTTTTTTCTGACCCACGATGCGTGCCATGTAAGACGCGCCCCAACCGCCGTCAAAAGAACCGACTTTCGGGCCTGTTTGACCAAACTGGGCGTTGTCAGCCGCAATCGTTAAGTCACACATCATGTGCAGCACATGACCACCACCCACAGCATAACCGGCCACAGCGGCAATCACAGGTTTTGGACAAGTACGGATTTGACGTTGGAAATCTAACACGTTGAGGTGGTGAGTACCTTGGTCGTCACGGTAGCCACCGTAGTCGCCACGAATTTTCTGGTCACCGCCAGAACAAAACGCATACTCGCCTTGGCCTGTCAGGACAATCACGCCCACTTTTTCGTCATAACGCGCGTCAGCGAGTGCTTTAATCATCTCGTTGACGGTTTGCGGACGAAATGCATTACGCACTTCCGGGCGGTTAATCGTAATACGGGCAATCCCGTCAACAGACTTATGAAAAAGAATATCTTCATAGCCTTCAGAGCAGTCGTTCCACTCTACCGATGCATAGAGTTCCTGTTCGGTTAAACCTGTTGTAATCGCCATAATGCTTCCATTAATTCGTTAATTTATTGATCAGCCGTTTTACGTGCTGGCTATACAGGGTGGCCTGTTCAGCGTGAATATTGTGCCCAGCGTCTGGAATAGTGAGAAATTCAAATCCCGAATGCATTGCTAGCGCACCAAATTTGGGGTCATTTTCGCCACAAAAATAATAAAGAGGCAGGCCGCTCGTTCTCAGGGGCTCAATCAGCAATGGCTGCTTTGCCAAAGATGTGGCACGCAACATGCTGGCTACTTCAGTTCCGAGGTTATCACTGCGAATGGTCACCAAACTTTGTTTTTGCTCATGATTTAGTGAAGAAAATACCGCTTGTTGATACCAGTCTTGAAGCACATCAACCATAGGTTCATCAGCAAATCGCCGCGCCCATCGCTCATCGTTTTCTAATCTCTCGCCACGTTCATTCACGGGTAAACCAGTATGACCGCTTTCAATGATAAGTCCCTGTAAGTTGGCCTTGCCTCGCGCCAACGCCTGGCGCTGAAAAGCACACATATACATGCCAATTCGTGCGCCTAGGGAATATCCAACGAGCCAAAAAGGTTGATTGAGATGGGATTGAATCGCTTGAATCACTAACTTGCCCGTATCTTCAAAGCCGTCGGTCTCCCCAACACCTTTCACACAGACGTTTTTACTTTCACCGTGCCCAGGAAGATCGATCGTCAAACACGTAAAGTCTTGTTCGAGAATATCAACCACGCCTTGCCAGTCTTTGCCTGAACCTAGCAAGCCATGAAGAAACACAACAGCGGGTCGGTCTTTAGCCCCAGAAAGGCGAGCCGACAATTGGCTACAACAGGTTGGCATGACGGACGGTTTCAAAAAGGGCTTTCAAGTCGCGACCGCACTCGCCTGCTGGCACTGTCAACTCAATCACAGTCGTGCCCGTTTGATTCATTGCTTCGAGACAAACCTGACGTGCTTGCTTCAACGTAGACGGGTTGGCATACCTCAGCCCAAACATGGCAGCAGCATGGGAGAATTCAACGCCATGAGGCATGCGATAGTAAGTGTCTTTCTCTGCTTCCGGTACAGGTAACATATCGAAAATGCCGCCACCATTATTGTTAATCACAACCAACACTAGCGGTTGAGGATTGTTTGCCAATAGCGCCAAACTGTTCAAATCATACAGCGCAGAGGTATCCCCAAGCAGACATAACATGGGTTTTTGACGTGTTCGCTGAACACCCGCCGCTGACGCAATCAAGCCATCGATACCCGACGCGCCGCGATTTGCAAACACTGCCACATCCGGCAAACAAGCGCACATGTCCAGTAAACGAATCGCCATACTGTTGCCAATAAACACGTCGCAATCAGGTGTTATCCAATCGGCAACGTCGGTGGCAAAGGCAAGTTCAGACACACCAGAAGAGGAGTGGCATTGCTCATGAAGTAACGCCATAACCTGTTGGCTGACACTCGCTAAGTCTCTCGCCCAATCATTCACAGGTTGGGGCAGGTTCATTTGGCATGTGCATTGAATCAAGGTGTCTGCCACTACAGAAGGTGAGGCAATAATGCGATATGCCGACTGATGGTAAGGGTCAAGTCGACCTTGATGATCATCCACCAGCCAATAATCGCCGACAAAAGATGAAATAAACTGACCTAAGCGCTTAGACACCAAACGACTGCCAAATTGCACAATACAATCCGCGTGTTTGAGCCATTCTGCACAGGCCGGATTCTGTAACCAAACATCAAATCCTGAATAGTCCGAGCCTTTTCCTGCTTGCGGATCAGTCAATAACGGCCAACCCAATTGATCAGCAAGCACTTGGACAGTGTGTCGATCGTCTTGCGTCATGCGACCTGCGATCAATACGCCTTTCTGACTGACCCTGTTTTGCCATTGGGCTTTCACATCATCCAAGCATGGAGACATCTTGCTCAGCGTCAAATAAGGCTTATCACTGTTAAGCCATGGCAAAACAGGGGCGAGATAATGACTTGCATCATCCATGTCACCGTACAAAGGCTCAGGGAACGGACAATTGACATGCAAGCTACCGCCGCTTTCCGCCTGATGATGCAAGGATTCACTCAATAGCGACAACAGCCAAGTCGGCGCTATCGTTTCACTCGGAGACGGTAAATCACAGAACTGGTCGGCATGCTCGCCAAAAATGGCTTTTTGTCCGATCGCTTGATTCGCACCACATTGGATCAACTCAGGGGGTCGGTCAGCCGTTAACAGCACGAGCTTTTCACGAGTCAGCCGACTTTCGGCCACGGCAGGCAACAAGTTGGCGACCGCAGTACCTGAAGTGACAATCACGGCAACAGGCCGCTGAGAAGCTTTCGCAAGACCCAATGCCAAGAAGCCTAAACCGCGTTCATCGAAATGTGTATGGAGAGTAATATTGGGGTTGTGACGTTTAAGACGCTCCGCCTCAAGCGTGAGCGGCGTAGAACGTGAACCGGGAGCAATACAGATATCTACCACACCAGAGCGAACCAACGAAGTCAGCACAAGGCGAGACCAAATGCGGTTTAATGTCGCTTGACTTAGCGGTGCTTTGCTTAGCTGTGCTTGGTTTAAAGAGGCTTGGTTTAGTTCGGTATGATTTGCCATCAAAAGGATTATCCTGCTTTTTTCTCGCGCGTAGAATCCGGAAGCGGTTTTAGAAGACTAAGCAAGGTCGATACTTTTCTGTCGAGTTCATGCCACTCACTGAGGGCATCGGATCCCGGAACGATACCCGCCCCTGCAAAAAGATGCAGCGCATCGCCCATCATCAACGCGCTTCGTATCGCCACACAAAACTCGCTTTGCTGTGTACCAAGATACCCGACCGAGCCGCTATACCAACCACGAACAAACGGTTCATTTTCAACAATAAACGAAACCGCGCTCTCGCGAGGCAACCCAGCAATGGCAGCAGTCGGTTGCAAGCTATCTAGCAAGGCAGAGCTTGTCACATCAGGGTTGAGCACCGCGTCAATCGCACGCTTTAGGTGCTGCACTTTTCGCAAACGCACAAGGTGCGGCGTCTCTTCAACCGCCAGCGTTTCACAGTAATCAGTAAGACGAGAGGAAATGTCGTCCACCACCAGACGGTTCTCATACGCGTTTTTACTGTCATTCAACAGCCACTGCGCCAATGCCAAATCGTCTTCTGAGCTAGCTCCACGGCCAATCGTGCCTGCTAATGCTTCCGTCGATAATGCTTGAGCCCGACGATGAAACAGGCGCTCTGGCGTCGAGCCCACGAAGCAATGCTTGGCGTCCAACGCCAACATAAAATGAAAGTTTGCGCTGTTCTGATCACGGCTTGCTTTTAGCAACTGCGCCGCTGAGACCGTTCTATCTAAAGACAAAGACGTCTTTCTCGCGAGTACCACCTTTTGCAGCTCAGTCTGATCGATCTGAGCCAGGGCACGATCGATCATGTTTGACCATTGCGGGTAAGACGGGGAATGTTCAGTAGAGATAATATGACATTCAGGCGGTGACAACGGGGGAGGAACTAGCGTCAATTTTGACAGTGCGGCCTGCGTTTTAAGGAGGTCATCGCCAAAATTCACCGTAATGGACCATGACTCACCCTGACGCGCGATCTCGATTTGAGGCAAGAAGAAGAAAGATTGCAAGCAGCGCTGATTGCGCTCAGTTCGGCCATCAAAAGAGCGGCCACCCCATATACGCTGACCAGACGCAAGCACGGTTTCGGCAGCGAGCGGATCAGTAAATGTCTTCACTTGACCAAGCACTAGCACTTCATCGCGGGTATCACGCGTTTGCCAATAGAATTTGGGAAATATCGGTTGGGCATCCAGCCACTCGATCGGGTCGACCGAATCGGACCAAGAAAAAGACACCCTTAATTGATGAGGGATCGGAGATAACGTCGACAAGGAATCAACAAGCTGGGCTATCGCTTGGTTTAAATCGGTCACACTAACCTCACTAAATTCTCACAAAGTGCCCGATTCCTTGGGTATTGCTGTTTGCTAACGACACTCAAGCAACCGAAATATGCTTGGATTCATAGCGGGTCCAACCCCGCCGCGACCTGCGCTCACACACTTCACGCGTGTTAATCGTGCAAAACATCACCCAAGTGGCGATTTTTACACCAACAACCGGTAATTCGCGACAAACTCGATAATATTTCCTGTTGGAAAGCTATTCTACAACCTTATTGTTTATGATGAAAATCGAATGTTCTAGCATAACGTCTGGGTTAAACAGGATTTAATCATTGATTTCTCTCCTTTTCGCTGCTTTTTACTATTAGCTACTTATATAACCCCTTTCGTTAGTGTAATTTACTGCAAATAACAAAATTTACGCTCAGGAATCATGATGCAAGATATCGGGATGTCGAACAAGCTGGATAATGTCTGTTACGACATTCGTGGTCCAGTGATGAAACAGGCTAAGCGCCTCGAAGAAGAAGGCCACAAAATTCTAAAACTGAACATCGGCAACCCAGCCCCATTTGGCTTTGATGCACCGGATGAAATTCTGGTTGATGTGATCCGCAACTTGCCAACGTCTCAAGGCTATTGTGATTCCAAAGGAATTTACTCTGCCCGTAAGGCCGTCGTTCAGCACTACCAAAAACGCGGCATGCTCGATTTGGATGTGGAAGATGTTTACCTAGGTAACGGCGTGTCCGAACTGATCGTCATGTCCATGCAGGCATTACTAAATAGCGGAGACGAATTGCTGGTTCCATCACCGGATTACCCGCTGTGGACGGCAGCCGTGTCGCTTTCCGGCGGTAACCCTGTTCACTATATGTGTGACGAAGAATCAGATTGGTATCCAGACTTGGCTGACATCAAAGCCAAGATCACACCGAAAACCAAAGGCATTGTGCTGATTAACCCAAACAACCCAACAGGAGCGGTATATAGCCGTGATTTCCTGCTTGAGGTTGCGGAGATCGCACGTCAGCATAATCTGATTATTTTCTCAGACGAGATCTACGACAAGATTCTTTATGACGGTGCTCAACATCACTCCATAGCGCCACTGGCACCTGATGTCTTCTGTGTCACCTTTAGCGGTCTGTCAAAATCATACCGCGTATGTGGTTTCCGCTCTGGCTGGATGATCCTCTCTGGGCCACTTCACAAAGCAAAAAGCTACATTGCTGGATTGGAGATGCTGTCTTCAATGCGTTTGTGTGCCAACGTGCCAATGCAACACGCGATTCAGACAGCATTAGGCGGCTATCAGAGCATTAATGAGCTAATTCTGCCGGGTGGTCGTCTGCTTGAGCAGCGAGACAAAGCGCACGAGTTACTCAATCAAATTCCAGGCGTAAGTTGTGTCAAACCGAAAGGCGCACTCTATCTGTTCCCGAAAATTGATACCAAGCGCTATAAAATCTACGACGATGAAAAAATGATGCTGGATTTCCTGATGCAGGAAAAAGTATTGATGGTGCATGGCACGGGCTTTAACTGGCCTAAACCGGACCATTTCCGCATTGTGACTTTGCCACGCGTTGACGATTTGGAACTCGCGATTGGGCGTTTTGAGCGTTTCTTATCGACGTATAGTCAGTAATAACGATTGCTCAAAAAGACTTGGGATCGCTGGAAAGCGGTCCTAGGTCCTAGGTCCTAGGTCCTAGGTCCTAGGTCCTAGGTCCTGAATATTTTCACTTCCACTCTGTTTACACACTAACGCGAAAATTAAGCCTACAGCAGCCCCAGCCCAGTGAGCTTGATACGCCACCCCTGCTTCAATCAACGCCGCAGTCATGGAGTCGCCACCCGTATAGACTTCATATCCCAGCTTGATTGCCACCCCCATCAACATCAACCATCCCAGCGGCACCTTGTTTTGAATGTCTCTAACGACTCCAAACACAAACAACCCATGTAACACGCCAGAAAGCCCTGCATACCAATCAAATGGACTGAGAAACATCACCAGCCCGATGACGAGCATCATACTGGCGAGCATCATGATTAAGGCACGCGATGAATAGTAGGCACGATGAAGCCACACCAACACAAACAGCGCAGCTAAATTCATCATCATATGGATAGCATTGGTGTGAGTGAGGTTTCCTGTTACGATTCGCCACCACTGGCCTGCGTGTATATCAAGGCGATCCCAAACCAATGCCTGATGAACAACGGGAACCTGTGCGAACAAGGTAATCACAACCAAAAGAACCAGTATTCGAGAAACTGACAATCGTGTCTCCAACGCTCGAGATTTCATTTAGTTATAGCGTACCGTGGTAATGAATAAGAAAGCCAGTCGATATTGCGAACATTGCGGGAAAGCCAATAAGGCCTGTATCTGCCACTTCATTTCACGCATTGACAGTGAAGTGCCCGTCATCGTGCTTCAACACCCTTCAGAAGTGAATCAGCCCATTGGCACCGCGCGTATTCTGTCGTTGTCTCTTCCCAATTGCGTATTGTTCGTGGGAGAGGACTTTTCTGAACATGCCGAACTTAACGCCATGCTGGCACAAGACAACACCGACTTTGCTTTGCTCTACCCGTCCGATAACGCGACTTCCGTCTCTCGCTGGCAAGCGGTCAGCCATAAAACGCGAGGTATCATATTACTCGACGGCACATGGCGAAAAGCATTTAAGATGTATCAGCTTTCACGCAACTTACATGACTTGCCCGCGGTGAAGCTCGATGACATTAGCGAAGGAAATTACCGCATTCGGAAATCGCCAGTTGAAGGTGGGTTATCGACTGTCGAGGCTGGGTATCACGCCCTTTCAGCCATGACAGGCGACACCCTGCGCTATCAGCCCCTGCTAACAGCCTTTGATGGGATGATTGAATACCAAATAAGCCAAATGCCACCAGGGGTTTACGAGCGGCATTATGGAAAGAAAGGGGAATGACAAGAGCTTAAGGTCCTAGGGTCCTAGGGTCCTAGGGTCCTAGAAGGAATTTTCCATCAGTTGTTTAGCCGGAGATTCTCTGAGGTTGAATAAAACAGGCTCGAGTAAATGAATCAACGGAACTGCTTTCCCTAGGACCCTAGGCCCTGCTCTGTTTCCTAGAACCTGCTCTGTACCTAAGCCCTGCTCTTCCCCCACTCCTACCTTGTCTGGTGCAACGGCCCCTGGTTAACCGCCGTAAACATCGTGGCGTAGAGGCGTTGTGCATAGCCGTCCGTCATTGCTGAGATGTAGTCAGAAATCACACGTCGACCCGTTTTTCCCTCAGCAACATCTTGTCGCCATTGCGCTCGGGTCGCTTCTGGCAGCAAACGATTCGGGTCAGCATCAAATGCTTCAAACAACTCCATCACCAATTGCTGACCTTTGTATTCAATGACTTGTAGCTCGGGCTTTTGTACCACATATTCACTCACAAACGCTTTGAGTACGCCCAACACATCGTGCATCACGTCGGTCAGTTTGGCATTCCACTGCAACAGTGGATCCTCAAAACGATTCACCCCATCTTGCACAGCAGGCTCAATGGCGATGGACGTCAACAGCGTATTCACCAGTGCTCCAATGGCGTCTTTTCGCTCATGATGCTGACCAAACATTTGCTCACTCAAGTGACCAATATTGGTTTCAAGCCAAGGATCGCCGCATTCGGCGAGTTTACTGGCAACCGCCTCTTGCCATTGGTCACGCTGAACAATGCCCATGACAATGGCATCTTCCAAATCATGAACGCCATAAGCAATATCGTCTGCAAGTTCCATAATGGAACAATCAAGTGACTTATATTCACTGCGACCATGGTGGTTATCCGTCGGCTCACGTCTCAGCGAAGTAAACAGTTCCGCGTCATTGTCTGATAACGCGCCAAGCACCCAGTCAAAGCGCTCAGCATCATCTTGATAGATGCCTTTTGCAGGATGCCACTGCGCCGCCCTTAGATGGCGAAACGCATTTACATCTTCAGGTAATTGATGACGTCGGGTGTGCTTAAGCAAAGTAGGGTATTTCAATAAGCCCAGCAGCGTTCGACGCGCCAAGTTCATGCCATCATGCTCGGTATAAGGCTCTAGCAAAGAGACAATTCGAAACGTTTGTGCATTTCCCTCGAAACCATCGTCATTGCGCATCATGTAATTGAGCGCGATTTCCCCGCCATGACCATAAGGCGGATGACCAATGTCATGTGCCAAACACAAACTTTCCATCAAACTGGTCGACGGAAGCAAAGGTCTAAAGTCTGGTTGCTTCTCTTTCAGTTGGGCAACAATCCCAGTACCGATTTGTGACACTTCAAGGGAGTGCGTTAACCGCGTGCGATAAAAATCGCTGTGTTCCGCGCCAAGAACCTGTGTTTTGGCTTGAAGTCGTCTAAACGCGGCAGAATGCAGAATACGCGCACGGTCGCGCTGAAACACCGTACGTTTGTCATTTCGGCGTTGTTTGTTCTCTTGAGCTAATCGCGCTTCCCACGCAGGAGAAACATCAAATTTATTCATCACTGATCTCATCAAGCGTTAAGCCGAAACTCACGGCAAACGTCGACATAAAATACGCCGTGGCTTCACTGCCCCTTTCTTCCATGGTCGTTTCGAGACGACGTTTCGCCTGTTCAAACTCATGATTTCCTGCTGACAGTTCTTCCAAGCACTTCAAATACGCGCAAATAGCGTCGGCCTGTTTGACGATTTTATAGTCGTCTGCATCAATTGCTTCACTATCAATCAAAGGGCGGTAATCGTCACGAAACTCCTCCGGCAGTAAAGAGATCAACTTGTCTTCGGCGATACGCTCAATCTTTTTATATTCATCCGCGATGGCTGGATTGAAATATTTGATGGGGGTCGGTAAATCGCCCGTAAAGACTTCACTGCAATCGTGAAACATCGCAAGCAGCGCAACGCGTTCTGGGGAATGATTTCCCCCAAATTTCTTGTTGTCTATCAACGCAAGTGCGTGAGCAACGAACGCGACTTGAAGGCTGTGCTCGGAGATATTTTCATTGAACACATTTCGCATTAACGGCCAGCGATAGATAAGTTTCATTCTGGCGAGATGGGCAAAGAAGTGGCTATGTTTCTGGCTCATGGCATCCTTGGCTTAGCTTAGTTGATTGAGTTGGCCTAATTGAAACGTAAAGTCTCTATCCATTCTGTTGTGCTACTGCGCTTTTCTCAAGCTTTTCGCACAAAAAACCTGCCGATGGCAATAACCGCATAACGCAAACCAAGAAGAACATCAAAGACAAGTAAGAAGAAAGAAGAAGAAAGAAGAAAGAAGAAAGAAGAAAGAAGAAAGAAGAAAGAAGAAAGCGAAGAATAAAATAGATAGGGAGAGCGTGCTCCCCAACACACAGCCTTGTCGTAAGTTAAAGCGTGATGCGATCGCGATTCTTTTCTACGATAGCATTACCAATACCTTTGACTCCTGACAGTGAATCAATGGTATCAAACGCGCCATTTTCATTGCGAAAATCAACGATAGCCTGAGCTTTCGCTTTACCAATACCTTCCAGATACTTATCAAGCTCTTCGACTTCTGCCGTATTGATGTTCACTTCGACAGGAGTTCCTTGCGCACCATCTTGTGCTGACACTGCAGGGCTAGCGAGTAACGTTGCAGCCAGCACCAGCGTTGATAATAGTGTTTTTAACATGTCCGATTCCTCAATGTGAATAGATAAATGATCAAGATGATTTGAACAAAATCCACTCCAGCATAAGGGTCACTCACATTAGCTCCATTTCCATGCACAAAAAAACGACGGGGAGCTAAAAGCTCCCCGTCGACGTAACTTGTCAATTACAGTGCAACTGCAATCACTTCAAAATATCCGTGATTATTGCTCTGCTGTATTTAATGAATAAGTTACTTCCGTGTTTGCTTTCAGCTCAGAGATCAGCGCAGTAAGATCCGCGTTAGCGGTTGAACGCGCTACGCGATCTGCCATTTGGCTCTCAAGGCTAATGCTCTCAGTCTCTGGGTCTTTGACACCATCCAAAGCCACGATCAACACATCGCCATTCACTGAACGCGTTAAACCATACTCACTAGTCTCTGCGGCAGGTGCTGGCAGAGTAAAGACTAACTCAACCACTTCACGCTCAGGGGACATACGAGCAAGCTCTGACACGTCGCTGAATGCATAACCAGACGCATTCACACCGGCATCGTTGCCATCATTCAATTCTGACAACAAAGTGTCCGCCAATGCACTAGCCGCTTTCTCGCCTTCTTGGCGTTTTAGCAGCGCAGTCACTTGCGTTTCCACTTCTTCGAATGGCAACACAGTTTCAGGACGAACATCATCAACACGCACTACGATGACGTGCTCAGGTGCAATCTCAATAATGTCTGAGTTCAAACCGTCTTCACGCACTTCAGGGCTTTGCAATGCTTGTACAACGCTAGGGTTGGCTAGCGAACCCGAAAGCTCGTTCAATGCGACAAAATCTGTTTTCGTTACTTGAGCGTTTGATGATGCGGCCGCTTCATCAAGGTTGTCAGGCATTTCGAACGCTTTCTCAGCCAGCTCGTTTGACAGTGCATAGAATTTCTCTGCTGCATGCTGCTGCTTCAATCGCGCGATGATCTCATCACGAACCTCAGCAAAAGGCTTAGCGTCAGACGGCTTCACTTCATCCAGTTTAATGATGTGGAAACCAAAATCAGATTGCACAACGTCAGTAACATCACCGGTGTTAACCAAAGCAAACGCAGCTTCTTCAAACGCAGGATCCATTACGCCTTTATCAAACCAATCAAGTTGACCGCCTTGCTCTGCACTGAAAGTATCATCAGAGCGAGTTTTAGCCAGTTCAGCAAAATCAGCACCCGCATTCAGTTCAGCAAGAACTTCCTGTGCTTTTTCTTTCGCCGCGCTGTCATCACCTTGGATCATAATGTGGCTAACTTTGCGTTGCTCAGACGTGCCGTAAGACGCAATGTTCGCCTCGTAGTACGTTTTTGCTTCTTCATCAGTGATATCAGCAACATCAGCCACGCCAGCACCCGTCAGTTCCACGTAAGACAGTTTGAACTGCTCAGGGCGAACGAATTGATTTGGGTTTTGCTCGTAGTAAGCCGTTTTCTGCTCTGCTGTGATGTCTGCTTTATCAGCAAAATCCGCTAACGGAAGTGTCAAAGTACGAACAGTACGTGTTTGACCTTCAAGCTTGTACAAGGCTTCCAGTTCGTCTTCCAACGCAAACTCACTGCTTAGCAGTGCATTTACCAATTGCTCACGAACCATGTCTTGACGAACGTATTCTGCAAACTGATCTGGGCTTAGGCCATTGCGACGCAGTGCCGATAGGTACAGATCGTTATTGAACACACCGTTGCTTGAAAAAGCCTGCATGTCACGGATTGATTGCTTAATCTGCACGTCACTCACGCGAAGACCCAATCTGTCTGCTTCTTGGTCAAGAAGCGATTGGTCCACCATGCGGTCAAGAACACTGCGACGGAATTGAGCCAGATAGGAAGGGTCACTCAACAATGTTGAGAAGAATTCTCCAGCTTGTGATTGCATTTGTGCACGCTCATTTTGATAAGCTTGCTCAAATTGGCTGCGGCTAATTTCTAGATCACCCACTTTAGCCGCTGGAGCCTCAGTACCACCAGCAAGGTAGCCACCGACACCCGCAAAGGCAAAGGAAAAGATAATAAGGCTTAAGATGATCTTAACCGCGATGCTGTTTACGCCTTCGCGTAGTCGCTCCATCATAACGTGCCGCCACTCCTGCTAAATTGAAACGTTCGTCTTAAAAATAAAACTCAGTAATTAAAAACTAAAAAAGCGCATCCCGAGATGCGCCTTTACACTCTGATTGAGCCCGATTATACGCTGATGTCTCAGACATTACAGCCTTTAACTAGGCTCTCTGCGACAAAGAGCAATCGTAAAACTAAGAATTAGTTAACCGCGTCTTTCAGAGCTTTACCCGCTTTAAAGCCAGGTACTTTTGCTGCTGGAATATCAATTTCCGCACCAGTTTGTGGGTTACGACCAGTACGTGCTGAACGCTCACGAACAGAGAACGTACCAAAACCCACTAGAGCCACTTGGTCACCATCTTTCAGGCTGCCTGATACTGCGTCAATCAGAGCATCTAGTGCGCGACCCGCTGATGCTTTAGATAGATCTGCATCTTCTGCGATTTTATCAATTAACTGCGACTTGTTCACTTTTTCATCCCCTTTAACAAACGAACCACAAATCCCATTTTTTGCGGTGGCGAATAATTAGTCATCGCCTTAGTTATCAAAACAAGGCTGTAAAACGCTGTAGCTGTTATGTATTAAGGGCTTGCAGCGTTTCTCTTAACTTAGCCCTCAAAAAAAAGACTGACAAGCCTTTTACTGACTGTCAGCCTTTTACGTTGCTTATTTTTGCTACGCGTCACTCTTTTTCGCGGTTACAAGCTCGATTCCTAGCGGGTTGTCCTGCAATGCGAGGGTCAGAACATCATCGATCCAGCGCACAGCATGAATATCGAGGTCTGCTTTCACGTTATCAGGAATCTCTTCCAGATCACGTTCATTCTCTTTTGGAATGATAACCGTTTTAATTCCACCACGGTGAGCTGCAAGAAGTTTTTCCTTCAAGCCACCGATCGGAAGTACTTCACCACGCAAGGTGATTTCACCGGTCATCGCCACATCAGAACGAACAGGGTTACCCGTTAGGCTAGATACAAGTGCCGTACACATCGCGATACCCGCACTTGGGCCATCTTTCGGTGTTGCACCTTCTGGTACGTGAACGTGAATATCGCGTTTTTCGTAGAAGTCGTTATTAATACCCAACTTCTCCGCACGCGTTCGCACCACCGTCATCGCTGCTTGGATAGACTCTTGCATCACATCGCCCAGCGAGCCGGTTTGCGACAGCTTACCTTTGCCCGGCATAGATTCGGTTTCAATGGTCAGCAAATCGCCGCCTACCGAAGTCCAAGCAAGACCCGTTACCTGACCAACGCGATTGCTTTCATCCGCTTTACCGAAATCAAAACGTTGCACGCCCAAGTAATCTTTCAGGTTGTCTTGATCGATAGTGATAGATTTCAATTCTTTGTTCAGCAGAATTTCTTTCACTGCTTTACGGCACAGTTTCGAAATCTCACGTTCGAGGCTACGCACACCCGCTTCACGCGTGTAGTAACGAATAATGCCAATGATCGCCGAGTCTTCAATCTTGATTTCGCTAGGCTTAAGGCCATTGCGCTGTACTTGCTTATCCAACAAGTGCTGCTTAGCAATGTTTAGCTTCTCATCTTCGGTATAGCCCGACAGACGAATCACTTCCATACGGTCAAGCAACGGACCTGGGATATTCATCGAGTTCGACGTTGCGACAAACATAACGTCTGACAAGTCATAGTCGACTTCCAGATAATGGTCGTTGAACGCGTTGTTTTGCTCCGGGTCCAGAACCTCCAGCAACGCAGACGACGGATCGCCTCGCATGTCTGAAGACATCTTGTCGATTTCATCCAACAGGAACAATGGGTTTTTCACGCCCACTTTTGCCATTTTTTGGATAAGTTTACCCGGCAATGAACCAATATAGGTACGGCGGTGACCACGAATTTCCGCTTCATCACGCACGCCACCAAGTGCCATACGCGTGTACTTGCGGCCTGTCGCTTTCGCAATTGACTGACCCAATGAGGTTTTACCCACACCAGGAGGGCCAACCAAACACAGGATTGGGCCTTTCAGCTTATTAATACGGTTTTGTACTGCGAGGTATTCTAGGATGCGTTCTTTTACGCGCTCCAGACCATAATGGTCCGAGTTAAGGATCTCTTCGGCCTTCGCCAAATCCTTTTTCACTTTCGAACGTTTCGACCATGGTACGCTCACCATCCAATCGATATAGCTGCGAACAACCGTCGCTTCTGCCGACATAGGAGACATCATCTTGAGCTTTTGCAGCTCTTGTTCTGTCTTCTCTTTGGCTTCCTGAGGCATTTTAGATTCTTCAATCTTCAGCTTCAGGCTTTCAAATTCATCAGGGGCATCATCCAGCTCACCCAGTTCTTTCTGGATAGCCTTCATTTGCTCATTGAGGTAGTACTCGCGTTGGCTCTTTTCCATCTGCTTTTTAACGCGGCTTCGAATTCGTTTCTCAACCTGAAGCAGATCGATTTCTGATTCCATCATGGTCATCAAAAACTCAAGACGCTCAGAGATATCAACGATTTCGAGAACTTGCTGCTTATCATGCAACTTCAACGGCATGTGCGCAGCAATGGTATCCGCTAAGCGAGCAGCTTCTTCAATACCATTTAGCGAGGTCAGTACTTCCGGTGGGATCTTCTTATTAAGCTTAATAAAACCTTCAAACTGGCCGATGGCAGTGCGCACCAGCACTTCTTGCTCACGCTCATCCATTTCTGGGGTTTCAGTGTACTGAGCATCAGCAATAAAGAAGTCATCTTCACGGAATTTTTTAATTTCTGCACGCTGTAGGCCTTCCACCAGCACTTTGACTGTGCCATCAGGAAGTTTTAGCAACTGCAGGATTGACGCGACCGTACCAACTTCATACAGATCAGCAATAGAGGGGTCGTCAGTTGCCGCATCTTTCTGCGCAACCAATAGAATCTGCTTATCATTGTCCATCGCTGCTTCAAGGCAACGAATTGATTTATCCCTTCCCACAAATAGTGGAATAACCATATGAGGATAAACAACCACGTCACGCAAAGGCAGGACCGGAATCTCAATGCGCTCGGAACGCTCCAAGTTCATATTTTTCTCTCTTCCGTTTTAGATACTAATGAGTATATGGGGATAGTTTGTCAGGATTCAACGGCATACCAAGCAGAATGTAAAAAAGGGAGCGAACGCTCCCTTTTTTTTTATAATTTGTTGGTTAAATACGCAATTTAACCGCACGCTATGTAGGCGTTACTCCGCACCAGCTGCTTGATTTTCAGCCGCTTCGTAAATCAACAAAGGTTCAGACTCACCTTTGATAACCGATTCGTCGATCACCACTTTAGAAACGTCTTTGCTCGAAGGCAAATCGTACATGGTGTCTAGTAATACAGCTTCTACGATTGAACGCAAACCACGAGCACCCGTTTTACGATCCATTGCCTTTTGAGCAATCGCCGTTAACGCGTCGTCACGGAATTCAAGTTCAACACCGTCAAGCTCTAGCAACGCAGCATACTGTTTCGTCAGTGCGTTCTTCGGCTCACGTAGAATTTGTACCAGCGCGTCTTGATCGAGCTCGGTAAGTGTTGCCGTGACAGGCAAACGACCGATGAACTCAGGGATCAAACCGTATTTCACCAGATCTTCTGGTTCCACTTTGCTGAACAAATCGCTAAGCGTCGCTTTTTGGTCTTTAGAACGTACTTCCGCTCCGAAACCAATACCGCTGCCTTTTGCTACACGCTGATCAACCACTTTATCGAGACCGGCAAATGCGCCACCACAAATGAACAAGATCTTAGAGGTATCAACCTGCAAGAACTCTTGTTGTGGGTGCTTACGACCACCTTGCGGTGGAACAGAAGCAATGGTGCCTTCAACCAGTTTCAACAACGCCTGCTGCACACCTTCACCCGACACATCACGCGTGATTGAAGGGTTATCAGACTTGCGAGAGATCTTATCGATTTCATCGATATAAACAATTCCGCGCTCAGCTTTGGCGACGTCATAATCACACTTCTGAAGCAGCTTCTGGATAATGTTCTCGACATCTTCACCCACATAACCGGCTTCGGTTAGCGTGGTTGCGTCTGCCATAGTGAACGGAACATCCAGAAAACGCGCCAGCGTTTCTGCAAGCAAGGTCTTACCGCTACCCGTTGGACCAATCAACAAGATGTTACTCTTGCCTAGCTCAACGCCTTCTGACGTTGTATCACCGTTTCTCAGACGCTTGTAGTGGTTATAAACCGCTACTGAGAGCACTTTCTTCGCTCTGTCTTGACCGATGACATAATCATCAAGGTGAGATCGGATTTCCTGTGGTGTCGGAAGCTCGTTGCTGTCGCGCTTCGGCATGACCTCTTTTATTTCTTCACGAATGATGTCGTTACATAGGTCAACACACTCATCGCAGATATAAACAGAAGGTCCAGCAATTAACTTGCGCACTTCATGCTGGCTTTTGCCGCAGAAAGAGCAGTACAGCAGTTTGCCGCTGCCACCGTCTTTTCGCTTGTCTGTCATTCGCTAACCTCTTTAGGCTTTCGCCCATGTTTGCCATGATCTGAGTCTATAACAACTCGGAGGAAATTTCCGACAGCCGCAAGACTCAATTCCAAAATAGTAGGGAATAAAAACCCTAACTATCTCAGAACTAAAAAATTAATCGCGCTTATTTAATATTGCATCAACCAAGCCGTAGTCCATCGCATCTTGCGATGCCATGAAGTTGTCACGATCTGTATCGCGCTCAATCACTTCTAATGGTTGACCAGTATGCTCAGCAAGCAAGCTATTAAGCTTGTTCTTGATGGTCAAAATTTCTTGCGCATGGATTTGGATGTCCGACGCTTGGCCTTGGAAGCCGCCCAGCGGTTGGTGGATCATCACACGTGAGTTTGGCAGGCAATAGCGTTTACCTTTTTCGCCACCAGCAAGCAAGAATGCGCCCATTGAACATGCTTGGCCCATACACACTGTGCTCACGTTAGGTTTAATGTACTGCATAGTGTCATAAATAGACATACCTGCAGTGACAGAGCCACCTGGTGAGTTGATGTATAGGAAGATATCTTTTTCTGGGTTTTCTGACTCGAGAAACAGCAACTGCGCAACAACCAGATTCGCCATATGATCTTCAACCTGACCGGTCAAAAAGATCACGCGCTCTTTCAGCAAGCGGGAATAGATGTCGTAAGAACGTTCACCGCGGGAGGTTTGTTCCACCACCATTGGCACTAACGCATCCATGATAGAAGGCATTCCGTTTTTTTCTTGAAAGCTCATAGTGTTATTTCCCTAAAATAAATGGCCCGGATGAATAAACTTCATTCGGACCATTGTTATCAGAAGAGTGAATTCTAAGTCAAATGTCCACTCAACAATTCTAGCACTTATGCTTGAACTGGGTTCATTAGCTCAGAGAAGCTTTGTGCTTTTTCAGAAACTTGTGCTTTAGCTAGCAATGCGTCGATAGCTTGTTCTTCAAGAGCAACATTACGCATGTTCTCCATTAGACGCTGATCTTTCGCGTAGTAAGAAACCACTTCTGATGGATCTTCGTAAGCTGAAGCCATTTCTTCGATCATTGCTTTCACACGATCTTCGTCTGCTTTCAGCTCTTCTGCTTTGATCACTTCGCCAAGAAGTAGACCAACAACAACGCGACGTTTCGCTTGCTCTTCGAACAGCTCACGTGGAAGTTCAGGTGCGTTTTCAGCGTTGCCACCGAAACGTTGAACTGCTTGTTGACGCAGTACGTTGATTTCTTGATCAATCAGTGAAGCTGGAACGTCGATGTCGTTGTTTTCAACAAGACCGTCGATCACTTGCTCTTTAATGCGGTTTTTAACAGCTTGCTTCAGTTCGCGTTCCATGTTTTTACGAACTTCTGCTTTCAGGCCATCAACGCCACCATCTTCAACGCCGAAACGTGCAACGAACTCTTCAGTCAGTTCTGGCAGCTCTTGCGCTTCAACTTTGTGTAGTTTGATTTCAAACTTCGCTGCTTTACCTTTCAGGTTTTCAGCGTGGTAATCTTCTGGGAAGCTCACTTCGATAGTGAATTCTTCGCCAGCGTTCTTACCAACGATACCGTCTTCAAAACCAGGGATCATACGGTTTTGACCCATAACTAGCGCAAAGCCTTCTGCTTTGCCGCCTTCGAACTCTTCACCGTCGATAGAACCGATGAAGTCGATAGTTACGCGGCTGTCAGCTTGTGCAGCTGCTTCAACGTCAGCCCAAGAAGCTTGTTGCTTACGCAGGGTCTCGATCATTTCAGCAACGTCATCTTCGTTAACGTCAGCTTGTGGCTTAACCACTTCAACTTTGTCCAGATCTTTCAGCGCGATTTCTGGGTAAACTTCAAAAGAAGCTTTAAATACCAAATCTTTGCCTTCTTCAGTATCAACTGGAGTGAAAGTTGGTGCGCCCGCTGGGTTGATTTTTTCTTTGATAATAGCTTCGATGAAATGACGCTGCATCACTTCACCCATTACGTCGTTACGTACTGCTGAGCCGTACATACGAGAAACCATTTTCAAAGGCACTTTACCTTTGCGGAAACCATCGAAACGACGATTTTTAGCAATGTTGCGTAGTTCAGCAGTCACTGCATCTTCGATGTTTGCTGCTGGAACAGTGATAGTCAGGTGGCGCTGCAGGCCTTCTGTGGTTTCAACGGTAACTTGCATTGTATATTTAACCTCAAAACTTACTCAGGTTTGCTGAGTGATGTTGCCCGGCACCTGCCGGTAGCATCCTTTCGTGCTACAGCGATTCATTCGCCATAGCGCCTGTGAATCTGGATACAGAGCGAGAAAACGCTCGTATCAAATAACCCCAAAATACGAGGCGTGATTTTTAAGACGCGCCATTATAGCGGCACCGCCCTGTCGAGTCGAGACAGGCTAGGTCCATCGTCGTGTTTCTGTGAGATTGGGGCGAGAAAATGGATTTCAAGGGGGAAAGTGCAAAAAATCAAAGGGCGAAGGGCCAAAGGTGCTGGAATCAATTCTTCCCTGAAATATTCGATTCGGGAACAGACGTTTAACTATTTGAGAGAGTGAGCGAACAAAGGAACAGGGGGAGAAAAGAAAATGGCGCGCCCTACAGGATTCGAACCTGTGACCCACGACTTAGAAGGTCGTTGCTCTATCCAGCTGAGCTAAGGGCGCGCATGATTCACACAAGCGTGTAAATGCAAGGCCGGATTATAAGGGTCATAGTCACTGCGTCAACGCTTTTCCTCACGGTTTGGTGTCAAATGCCTAAGAAACAAGCATTGTTAGCCTTATTGACTCATTCTCAGCATCCACACTTCGTCAACTCGTGATCAACTTCTAATCAAAAAAAAGCCTTATCGGAAACCTCGAAAACCTCACCGCAAACAAGATAAAACTTTCACGATTTCACAATGAAATCATTTCATTGTCGATCCACTTGTGGTTTTTCAGGCTAACAACGATAGTTCGCGCCTGTTTTGAACATCAAATTATCTTATCAAGAAGTGAAGGAGTAAGAGGTAGTGACCGAGTTTTGGGATATCGCGCCGTTGATACCCAAGCAACCTGAAGATGCAGGATTCAGCGAGATTTACTGGCACAATGATCAAGGCGTCCCTTTGCTGATGTAGTGAACTCCATCAAAAAGGGACAACACCGAGCATGGTGTCAGTAAACTCGCCCGAAGGGAGGCCCTCAGAGCGTCCACTTCATCGTTAAATTCCTGTGAAATAGAATGACTATTCCTACAAGAATTCGCCTTGAATTGAACACTCTGATGGCCTCTGAAATCGAGCATCTCCAGGTTGTTTGGGTATGACTGGCAAGGCGTTTGGACGTGTGCGGCCTGTGGTTGGGTTTTAGGCTTAGAACGTCAACTGCGAGGAAAGCCTGTTGGGATCCGAACGGCCATTCTCATTGTCCTTGGTACCTATGTCTTTATGCGACTAGCCACTTCACTCTCTGACAACTCACTCGACCACGCACGCGTACTGGGGCAAATCGTCACTGGGGTGGGTTTTCTGGGAGCTGGCGTCATGATGGCGCGAGACGGTCAAGTGCAAGGAGTCACCTCCGCCGCCGTGGTTTGGTTGATGGCGGGTTTAGGCATGATCATCGCATTTGATTATGGTCGACAAGCCCTTTTGTTATGCGGATTTGTGCTGTTTATATTAGTCGGCTTAGATAAAGTGGAATCCACATTTTCAGCGTTACGACGCGGTGTGCATAAAAAGTGGGAAAGCACACGTCGAAAGTCCCAAAAATCCCCCTCGCAAGCCGAATAAAATGCAGGATTTTGCATAACCATTTCGATAAATAAATTTGCTCGTGATAAGAAATTTATCTCACTTTACGTTTGTCGCTGGCGAAATAATAATCACGACGAATCTCACAAATACCTAGAGACCTGCTCATTCTGAGCAGGTTTTTTTTACTTTCTGTCATTACGTTAGAGAAAAAAGCATTGCAACAGACCCTAGACATTCGGACTGATGGCAACAGCCCACTCGTGCCTGTTATTAGCCTAAGCCTATTTGCCGTTGCATCAGGATTCCTGATGAGCCTAATTCCACTCGCGTTGGAAGCACGAGGCATGTCTGTCAATCTCGCCTCTTGGCTCGCCAGCGTCTTTTACGCAGGTCTGTTAGGTGGTGCGTTGATCAGTGCGCGTATTGTCGGAAAGATTGGCCACCGCACCGCCTTAGTCGGTTTTTTGATCGCTATCGTGTTAACCGTGGCAACCATGGCACTTGTTGCGTCACCAAGCATGTGGCTTGCTTCCCGTTTCATTGCAGGTGTTGCGGTTGCTGGTGTATTCGTGGTTATCGAATCATGGCTACTGATGGCAGACACAGAAAAAGCACGTGCTAAGCGTCTTGGCTTATACATGGCGTCACTTTACGGTGGTTCAGCACTAGGACAGCTAGGTATTGGCTTTTTCGGTACAGAAGGTGCAATGCCACTGATCGTGGTCGCAGGCCTGTTTTCTGCTGCTATGTTGCCGCCTTTGGTTTACAAGAAAGGCCAACCTCGCATTACAGAGCACTCAAGCATCCATTTCAGCGAGATGCGCAACTTGCCATCTGCCGCGTATATCGGGTGCATCGTGTCGGGTTTGATCTTGGGATCTATTTACGGCTTGCTCCCCCTAGATCTTGAGCGTCAATACAGCCACAACCAAGTGGGTATGCTAATGGCCGTCGTGATTTTAGGCGGCATGGCAGTGCAGCCTTTGGTGAGTTGGTTAAACTCGCGCGTCGAGAAAGCCCTATTAATGGCGATGTTCTGCTTAGTTGGCTTACTCGCTATTGCGATGATTGAGATAGCCACCGTAGATGCGGGGTTGATGTCAGGATTGTTCCTACTCGGCGCAGCTGCTTTTGCACTCTACCCTGTCGCGATCACCTTGGCGTGTCGTAAAGTATGTGAGTCCAAAATCGTGGCAGCCGCTGAATTGATGCTACTCAGTTATAGCGTTGGCTCCGTCATTGGTCCTGTTGTCGCAGGTAAAGCGATGAATGCCGATCATGGCTTGATGTTCTATTTCGCTATCTGTTTCGCTGCAACCTTGATTTACATGCTGGTGTCGACCAAACGCAACCGTCGTCGTGGTGCTGATGGTGTTGATGATGCCGTGTCATTAGATATTTAACCGCCTATGCTACTCGCAGATATAAAACGCGAGTAGCAATCGAAAAATATGTGGTTTGACACAGTGACTCATGGTCACTGACTGACCACATCGCATCACCAAACAGCCACCCACTTCATTTTTCCCGTCACTACATTTCTCCCCCTACCAATCACCACACCAATTTAACGCATGATAGACAGTAATCTCACAACAACAATTCGAATAGAGATAGAAATCATGAATATCTAAACTTTCAGATCTACTTAGGACAAATTACCCACATGAGTTTGGTAAATTGCTCCCTCACTTCCTATGCTAAAAGTGGCAATCTCAAAAAAGAGACGGCACTCGCATATAGGGAGGCGTTCGAATGTTCAAGACGTTACGCACTGTTTTTATTTCAATTTGTGCCTTAGTTCTACTGCAAGGGTGTTTCTTGATCAATGGCCCATTGGAATACGCAGAAGCAACTTATGGCGAAGATACCAACGTACCCTCAGTGAACTACCTACCCATTGGTATTCCCTTCTTACTAGGCGGTCACGGTTCTAGTGTACCTATCTCTCAAGAGCTTAGCCTCACGGCGAAACACATCGCCCAACTGGACTACAGTTCAGTCGTGGCATACCACCCTGACTGTGATATCGCCATCATCAAAGAAAACAATGTAGGCAAATCTTTCGCCCCTATCGGTACCATCCAAAGAGATCAAGCGACAACGACAGTGGGAATGGGACTTACGGGAAAAGTGCTCATTGGAGAGGGAAAATACTATATCGATGTGAATTTCGTCGACAGCTCTCTGTTTGCCAGATGCCCCGCCAGCATTACCGACGCACCAGTGCAATCGGGCATGAGTGGTGGTGGTGTGTTCAATGAAAATGGGGAACTCGTGGGTATCATCTCCGGTATTTCAGGATCGGGATTTAAGCTGCTTGACGGTACTGATCTTGGTAACGAGCGCACGTCTGTATTCGTGTCCACATTGCACGTAAAACCTTGGTTGGTCGAAACCATAGAATCTTTCTATGGTGAATCACAAGACGTGCTCACCGCGAACTTACAAACATCCCTATCTATCGATTCACCCGCACTACCGCCAACTCCAGAAGCATCAGGCACAAGCAGAGGAAAGTAATCTCCACGCAAACGTTTGCGCTATAGCCATAACGTCGTTTTTTTGTCAAAATACGCACTCTTTTCTGCCGACCGTATCTTTGCCAAAGGAAAATCATGGCCGCCCAAATTATTGATGGAAAAATCATCTCTCAAACAGTTCGACAAGAAGTAGCAGCACGTGTTGAAGCGCGAAAAGCTGCGGGTCTAAGAGCACCCGGTTTAGCGGTTGTTCTTGTGGGTGATGATGCCGCCTCTCAAGTCTATGTAGGTAGCAAACGCCGCGTTTGTGAAGAAGTTGGGTTTGTGTCTAAATCTTACGATCTGCCATCAACCACCAGCGAAGCGGATCTATTGGCCTTGATTGACACACTCAATGCAGACAGCGAAATCGACGGCATTTTGGTTCAGTTGCCACTTCCAGCGCAAATGGACGCGACGAACGTTTTAGAACGCATTCACCCAGAAAAAGATGTGGATGGCTTCCACCCTTACAATGTGGGTCGTTTGTGTCAGCGAATTCCCAAGCTTCGTTCGTGTACGCCGAAAGGGATCATCACCTTACTTGATCGCTACAACATTCAGCTTCGCGGTATGCACGCCGTTGTGGTTGGCGCGTCTAACATTGTCGGCCGCCCAATGACCATGGAACTGCTGTTGGCAGGCTGTACCACCACCACCTGCCATCGCTTCACCAAAGATCTTGAAGGTCACATTCGTCAGGCTGACCTCGTCGTGGTTGCTGTCGGTAAACCGAATTTCATTCCTGGTGATTGGATCAAACCTGGCGCTGTAGTTATTGATGTGGGTATTAACCGACTAGAGAACGGCAAACTGGTGGGTGACGTGGAATACGATGTTGCGAGAGAGCATGCCAGCCACATCACGCCAGTACCGGGCGGCGTTGGCCCAATGACCGTCGCGACATTGATTGAAAACACCCTGTTGGCGTGTGAGCAGTTTCATTCGTAAAAAGTGACGTAACACTAGCACAAAGAAGCGAACCACAAAGTGTTCGCTTCTCATTCAAACCTAATCAGAGCCAAATAGATCCCTCGTATACACCTTGTCTTTAACATCCAACAAGGCGTCATCCATACGATTTGACACAATCACATCAGCACACTGTTTAAACGCATCAAGGTCAGTGAGCACCTCTGAATTGAACAGGGTTTTCCCTGTATACACAGGCTCGTAAATCACAATTTCAATACCCTTCGCCTTGATACGCTTCATCACCCCCAAAATAGAAGATGCCCGAAAGTTATCCGAACCCGATTTCATGATGAGTCGAAAAATGCCCACAACACGAGGCTTCTTCTCTAAAATCGCATTGGCGATAAAATCTTTTCGGGTGCGGTTTGCATCCACAATGGCACCAATAATGTTATTCGGCACCGCTTGATAATTCGCAAGCAATTGCTTGGTGTCTTTCGGCAGACAATAACCACCATAACCAAATGAAGGGTTGTTGTAATGGTGTCCAATACGGGGGTCCAGACACACCCCCTCGATGATTTCACGGGATTCCAAACCCAATGCTTCAGCATACGAATCCAACTCATTAAAGTACGCAACACGCATAGCCAGGTAAGTGTTTGAAAAGAGTTTCACAGCCTCTGCTTCTGTGGAATGAATAAACAGTACCGGCACCTCTTTTTGTTCTGCGCCCTCTAAGAGCAAGTCGGCAACCAATTTAGCGTTATCATCTTGCGCACCGACAATAATACGAGATGGATTGAGGTTATCTTGAAGCGCTTTTCCTTCCCGCAAAAACTCAGGTGAAAAAATCAGCTTATCGGTGTGATAAGCAAGCTTTGCCGACTCAGTAAAGCCCACAGGAACGGTAGATTTGATCACGATAATCGCATCGGGATTTACCCGCACAACATGACCAATGACCGCCTCAACGGATGAGGTATTGAAAAAGTCGGTTTGAGGGTCATAGTCTGTTGGTGTCGCGATAAACACCACGTCAGCCCAAGCATAGGCTTCATCGCTGTCTAAAGAGGCATAAAACCTCAGTTCTCTATGGGAAAGAAAATGCTCAATGTCTTTATCAGAGATCGGAGAGATCCCCTGATTCAGCATCTCAACTTTTTCAGGAAGAATATCAACCGCAACCACCTGATTATTCTGCGCAAGCAGCATGGCATTAGATAACCCGACATAGCCTGTTCCTGCTACCGCTATCTTCATTCACTCACCCCATAAAAAGATAAATAAAGCACATCCAACTGCTTTTCGTTCTGCCTCTCGCGTTATTTCACGGGCGCAAAATCTATATTTATCTTAAATATAGGACATGAAGATTTTCTGACGTTTATTTTGAGGTTTGATGATGTTGTCGAAGAGAAGAAAAAAGGAGGGAGAGGGGATAAACACAAAGTACCGAGAGGACATTCACGACAGCATCACTCATGCTACCATCGCGCCCTTCAATCCAGTAGGTCTGAGCAAGCTCGGATCCAACACCAAGTGCAATGAGCAAACACCACACGAAACGTCTTTTTCCTAAATCAAGGGAGTAAACAAGCCAACCGCTTAAGTGGAAAAGGGCAAAATGAAACAACAAATCCCCATGACCGAAGAAAAATTGGCTGCCTTTGAGGTTGAAAGCAGAAAGCCCAATTCCCGTAAATAATGAACCTAAGCCAATGAACACAATACACAGTGTAGATACAAACATAACGATGGATAGCGGTGATTGTTTCAACAAAGAAATGTCCAATTCAGATGACGTTCAAACTGAGGGTGTAAACCCTCTCACAATATCCCTCATCCTTAATAGCTAAGAATGAGGGAACTATATTTGAATTTTATCAGTTATCTGGATAACCGTTAGGGTTGTTTGACTGCCAACGCCAAGTATCCGTTACCATATCATCAAGCGTATGGGTGGCTTTCCAATCCAGTTCAGTTTGTGCTTTGATTGGGTCAGCCCAGCACTCGGCGATATCGCCCGCGCGACGTGGCGCAACTTGATAGGCAATCTCTTTGCCGCAAGCTTGGCTAAACGCTGCCACCATTTCCAATACGCTCTTACCGTCGCCAGTCCCCAAGTTATAGATATGAAGTCCTGCTTTAGACCCGACTTTATCTAGCGCCGCTAAATGGCCATTTGCCAAATCAACAACGTGAATATAATCACGCACACCGCTGCCATCTGGCGTTGGGTAGTCATCACCAAATACCGACAAAAACTCGCGGCGACCAACAGCCACTTGTGAAATAAACGGCATCAGGTTATTCGGAATACCTTGTGGGTCTTCCCCCATCTCACCGGATTTGTGTGAGCCTACAGGGTTGAAGTAACGAAGCAGCGTAATGCTCCAATCAGGGTTTGCTTTGTGGAAATCTGTTAAACACTCTTCCACCATCAACTTGCTGCGACCATAAGGGTTGGTGGCAGATGTAGGGAAATCTTCACGAATAGGTACGGACTCTGGGTCGCCGTATACAGTGGCCGACGAACTAAAGATGATGGATTTTACTCCCGCATCACGCATGGCATCCACCAGCACCAGTGTGCCGTTTACATTGTTGTCGTAGTACTCAAGCGGCTTTTCAACCGACTCACCCACCGCTTTCAAGCCCGCAAAGTGAATAACCGCTTCCACATTTTCCTTTGCAAACACAGAAGTCAGAAACGCTTTATCACGAATGTCGCCTTGGTAGAAAGCGGGTCTTTTCCCTGTCAGCTTCTCGATACGATCTAGCACTGCTAACTTACTGTTATGCAGGTTATCTACCAAAATAGGATTAAGCCCTGCTTCAATCATTTGTACACAGGTATGGCTGCCGATGTAACCAACACCACCGGTAACTAAAACATTCATCGTGAAATCCTTAACTAAATTGGCCTTGCCCCAAGCTTATATCTATTAACGTAGCCCAAATTCATAAGCGCTACCTAAGCATGCAAGGGCATGTCTAAAAACGTTGCCTCTATTATATAGATAAATCATTGGCTTTCCGACGACTAACGAAGTACCGCACTTCAAAAATCATGTCCGCTGGCGCAAAAAAACGTTGTTGAAATGTCGATGACAATAGAAATGGCGTCTGGCGATGCATGATCCTCCAACCAACATGCAAATCAAAAGTCAGGCTGTAAAGAACAAATAATCTCACCTATCGAGTGACTTAATATTTCACAAATTAAGCAATTGAAGAAACTCGCAAATTCACCTTATACGTTGTATTCCCCCATTCAAACTCACTGTGTAAGTGGTCAAAATACAACCTCCATCAACATGGAGTAACAATCAATGAAAAAAACCACCCTCTGTTTCGCGCTATTGCTTGCAGGCTGCGGCGGAAGTGATGGCGGCTCTACCGATACTGGTGGCGACGACAGCTCATCCAGCACAGTGTCAGCCGATAGCGTTTTCGAACAAGCAACGCTTGTAACAGATGCTACCACTGGTGTGACTTACCAAGAAGTGACCTTAAAAACCGCAGAGTCGCTCACTGTACAGACCACATCAGATATGCCATTTACAATCGCAAAGGGCAAAGACACACCTCAGCGCTTGGTTGTACAAGGCAATCTAACGATTTCAGCAAAATAAGGATGTAATGATGAAAAAATTCATGATGACGGCGTTGGCACTAATGGTTTCATCGACAGCGATGGCAGCAAACGACCACGCGGTTTTGAACGTAGAGGGTGAGATTCAGATCAATGGTAAGACCGTCATTGATCAAGAAGGAAACTGGACGGGTAATCAAACCAACAATTTGATCAACATTGCAGAATATGTCGTGCCAGTCGGTTTAGCCCGTGTTGAGCTGCAAAAACAAGGTGACAGCGCACTGGAATACCATTTGTCATATGATCCAGCAACGGATTCAGCGACCAAAGAAGAGACTCTGGTAAACGGCGAAGTTAAGTGGACACAAGAGTGGATCGAGAGAACAGACACGTCCAATAAAATTAGAACAACCGATGTTACTTGGAGTGACGAAGCCGGATACGTCACTTGCACAGACATCGTTGCCAATACTTTCTCCGCATCAACAACCTACCCATCAGTAGAATTAGGAAAACTGACTGCTCGTGGCGATGTGTATACATCAGAAGTGACCGAAAATGATTGCGCACCAGAGCTTGTTGGTAACAAAACTCAAAATTACCTCTCCATGGCAATGATTGTTACGGCAGAAACAAGCTACACCTACGGTCAAGAAACCTTGGAAAACTGTATTTACGTTAGCCAAATCAATAGCTGGAGTGATACCAACCAGGCACGCGTGTACTGTAAAGGTGTTGGCATGGTGGCATTTGATGATTACGTGCTCAAAGCCATCATCAAATAAAAACTATTAGGGTTTCAGTGCTCACAAATAAATAAAAGGCGACGGTTTCCCATCGCCTTTCTCATTACTCAAACTGTCCCGTCCTGAGATAAGTTGACACATTAGATACTTATCAATGAGCACATCAAGAGAGACAACATCCAAGTGCGCTAAACGTGATTATTTTCATAAAAAGTGTCAACCTATTTTAGGAACGAACTCACGTTTAACGCTGAGCTTTATAAACATTCTCAAAGCAGAAGTTCGTTGCTTCGATAAACCCTTCAACACTGCCGCAATCAAAACGCTTACCATTAAACTTATACGCCAATACACAACCGCTCTTGGCTTGTTGTAGCAACGCATCCGTGATTTGAATTTCGCCACCTTTACCAGGCTCAGTGTTTTCGATAATGTCGAAAATATCTGGAGTGAGAATATAACGACCAATAATCGCCAAGTTACTTGGCGCGGTGCCTTGCTCTGGTTTTTCAACCATGTCAGTCACACGCATCAAGTTATCCGTTAGCTGCTCACCCGCAATCACACCGTACTTGTGTGTTTCATCGGCAGGTACTTCTTCAACAGCAACGATAGAGCAACGGAATTGCTTATAAAGCGCAGTCATTTGTGCTAGTACGCCTTGTTCTTTGTTAATGCAAAGATCATCAGCCAGCACAACCGCAAACGGTTCGTCACCCACTAAGTGGCGGCCAGTCAAAATAGCATGACCAAGACCTTTCATTTCACGTTGACGAATAAAAGTAAAATTCGCCGAGTCAATCACTTCACGAATATCATCGAGCAATGCTTCTTTGCTGGTGCCAGAAATTTGATGTTCTAATTCATAGTTTTTATCGAAGTGATCCATCAAAGAGTGTTTGCCACGACCAGTAACAATGCACATGTCCGTCATACCCGCTTGAATGGCTTCATCAACGCCATATTCGATTAGCGGTTTGTTGACAATAGGCATCATTTCTTTCGGCATAGATTTGGTTGCAGGTAGAAACCTGGTGCCATAGCCCGCAGCGGGGAATAAACATTTTTTAATCATTTTTGGAAACCTAATATAACCAAGTGACATTCAAAGCTAGAGGTTTATCTAGACAAGAGACTAACTTTCATATCTTTTAATATAAAACATCAAAATTTATTGCTATTGCGAGGGAGTGATGACGCGATCTTAGCGATTCAACTAACAATCAGGTACTTGTTGTACCGTTACATCTATACTGTTGAATTCACGAATAAATGGAGAAGCAGACAACTAACGTCATATTGAACTCATAGAATCAGAAACAATTCGATTACTTTTTGTAATAAGTCGCTGTTCTCTCAATTAATACATCAACATCTTGGGGATTTAGTTTGTTAATCCCAGCAGCCCCTGCCCTTCCACCGCCGGTGTCGAAGGAACTACATATCTCATCTGCACCTTGTTTATCATTTAGAGGCGCTCTTAACGAAACCGTGTAAGAACCATCACTATTTGTTGTAAGAACCAAATGTGATTTCTGCGGTGAACGGTTTGCAAGTTCGTTGCCCCAAACGCCGCTAACTCGACGACTGGCTGCATCATCAGGCAAAATGTAGACTGCAAGCACATCATCACTGTGGAACGGAGAAATACTTTTGGCTCCGTCCATGTCCTGTTCGTAGAAATGCTTAAGCTGGAAGTAGGGCGAGTCTCTATCTTCCATCAAATCAAATGGCGATTCATACTCCATCAACAACTCAAACAAATCCTCAGGGTGATAATGCAAATCATCCGTCGATGCACCATAACCATTGTAATTAATCAACGTGCCCAACTCGCGCAAGAAAGCGCACTCTCCTAGCGAAAGGCCAAGCTCGCTTCCCAGCCTATCCGCTCGGGCGATCATGTTATCGCCATATGCGGCGGCAATGGCCCACAAGCGGTATTCCCCGTTTAGATACGCATCCACAATCAAACTTGTACAGGTGTTCGCATCAAGGTCGATATGTGCATCGAGTAATGGTGATTGAGGAATGTCACCACTTTTATGGTGGTCCGCATAGAATACCGACACACCCAAATCGAGCATTGCGTTTAGTGCGTTAATGTTTTTTTCCATTGAAACATCCAGCACAGTCACAGAATCACCCTTCGCGGCGTCACAGCGCTTGAGCAAAGCGATGTCTCTCTTAATCCCTGTGATTTTTTTTGCGTTCAATGGGCAATGTTTTCTTAGCTGCAACAAAGCAAGAATACCGTCAGCATCGCCGTTAAATACATCAAAATGGGCCATGTTACTTTCCTTGTTTGTTTTCAATAAATCCATTGACCAAAAGATAGTCAACGACATCTTTCGCACACTCTTCCACTGAACGGTTATCTGTCTTCACGTGAATCTCAGGATCAATCGGAGACTCATAGTCAGAATCAATTCCCGTAAAGTGCTTAATTTCACCGCTGCGTGCTTTTTTATACAACCCTTTAGGATCTCGGCTTTCACAAACTGCCAAAGGCGTATCAATAAACACCTCGAGAAACTGGCCTTCAGTCAGCTTGTCGCGAGCTTGCTTTCTGTCTGATTCAAACGGCGAAATAAATGCTGTTAATACAATCAAACCAGCATCTACAAATAAATTAGACACCTCACCGACACGGCGAATGTTCTCGATACGGTCTTTATCGGCAAAGCCCAAATCACCATTAAGCCCATGCCTGACATTGTCCCCATCTAACACGTATGTGTGTACATTTAGCTGGTGAAGCTGAGCGTCAACCGCATTAGCAATGGTTGATTTACCCGAACCTGAAAGGCCAGTAAACCAAAGCACGCAAGGTTTATGTCCCTTAGCCGTCACACGATCATCGTGAGTCACTGCATGTTTATGCCAAACAACATCTGAGGAAATCGTTGCACTTGAATCGGAGATAACTTGATAAGGAGATTGACTCATAACGAACCTAATTATAAAGGGAAAAAGTAGGGGACAAGAAACAGGACAACCAAGGCATAAACAATGCTGACTGGCAGCCCTACTTTTAAATAATCTTTAAGGCGATAGCCACCCGCATTAAACACCATAAGATTGGTTTGATAACCATAGGGGCTAATAAAACTAGAGCTTGCTGCAAATGCAACGGTCATAACAAATGGCATCACACTCACATTCGACACACTGGCCAGTGTCCAAGCGATCGGAAACATCAATGCAGCAGCGGCATTATTCGTCACCAGCTCAGTAATCACCCAGGTGCAAAGATAGATAACCGCCAAAGTAAGATAAGGATGATCTGCAACATTCAGTTGTGTCAAAGACAGAAGGATATCGGTTGTCCCTGTCGACATAAGGACCTGTGACAACAACAATGCGGCGCTAACCACCAGCCAAACGTCAATAGGAAGTCTTCTGGTAATATCATTCGTTGTCAACGCGCCGCTGAATAGCATGAGCCCTAGCAACACGCAAAGTGAAACAAATAGCTCAACAAGGCCAAAAGCAGCTAGACCGACAGCAGCTATAAAGCCCCCTACCGTGATCCAAGATTGGGCGGCCCCCATTTTGGTTTCGGGTTCCACGCCACTCAAAACGATAAAGTTTTTACTGACATTCTTACGAGTTTTAAAGTCGTCACCCACCGCTAACACAAGAAAGTCACCCGCACGTAAAGTTATCTCTCCCAGTTTACCCGAGAGCCTCTCACCATCACGCCTTACTGCGACCACGGCCGCATCAAATAATGCACGAAAGCCAACACTTTTGAGCGATTGACCATCCAATACACTGCCGTTTCGGATAACCACCTCAGTAAGGTTCGACTTCAATAATCCGTTCGAGTCAGCAAATAGCGAAAGCCCTTTGAACTGAGTGAGTTGCATTACCTTCGTGATGTCGCCACTAAATATCAGCTTATCGTTGGCTTCTAACACCTCATTGGGTGCAACAGGGCTAATCAACCGTCCTTGACGGACAAGTTCCACCAGAAACAGAGATTCTAAATGACGCAAACCGTTTTCTTCGATTGAACGTCCAATCAGTGGGGATTTATCACCCAATCTGGCATCAATAAAATAGCCTTGTGTATCATCACTAGAAAGATTGCTCTCAGGCAAAAAGTGATGACTACACCACAAAGTAATACCACAGGCGACAACCAAACAAATGCCCACCGCCGTAAAAGAGAAAAACGACAGGCTGCTTCCTGACGCATCGATAAAAAGACTGTTAACAATTAAATTTGTAGACGTGCCGATTAAGGTCAGCGTTCCACCTAATATTGCCGCATAAGATAAGGGCAGTAACAATCTCACCGGCGAATGATAAGGATTGTTTCTCACAGGAGAAAGTAGCGTGGCCACAATTGCCGTGTTGTTCAACACAGCCGAAGACAGTACGGTTCCGACATACAACCTTAGCCACGTTTTCCGGTAACTTTTCACCATCAAATTTGATGATATTAAACGAAGAATATGGGTTTTTTCTAACGCAAGAGAGCAGACGATTAAAAGCACTAGCGTCAACAACCCTGGATTGGCGAAACTGCTTATTAATTGCTCTTGGTCAGCAAGGCCCAATACAACCAACGCAAGCAACGTAGCACCGAACACTTTTGCAGGTCGAGATTGAAACACCACCAAGCCAACAATGGTGGTGGCGAACACACTCAACGTCAGCAAGACATCAATAGACATGAACTACCTATGGACAAGACGAAAGACGCAATTAGTGTGAAATAGGCCCCCTCTTTTCACAAGGGGGCAAATTACTTATTCTATTTACAGTTTTGTTATATCCAGCGCTTTCCAGTGTGGGAAATGCTTGCGTACGAATACATTAAGATCACGCTCAAACTCACTGGCTTCGACAGCTGGCGTTTTAACATCATCGTTCACAAGTGCACCGCGGATCATACCCGCGCCAACCGTAATATTGTTTAAGCGATCAACGATAATAAACGCACCAGTTAAACGGTTATCTTCGTAACGGTCAAACTGCACTTTCTCATTGAGAGAAAACTGACAACGACCAATTTCGTTCAGCAGCAATTCGTTTGTTTCTTGTTTATCCATCGTATTAACGTCGACTTTGTAGTCAATCGCATCTGCGCTGCCAAATACCGATTTACAACCTACCTTGATAACATATTCACGATCCAGCACTAAGGATTCATCAGACATCCAAACCACATCGGCTTCGAAGCGCGTGGCACTGAATGGCTTCTCATGTGGACGCACCAACATATCACCACGGCTAACGTCGATCTCATCTTCCAACGTCAAGGTTACAGACATACCTGCAGAGGCTTTTTCCAGATTGCCATCAAAGGTGACAATCGACTTCACTTTGCTTTCTTTGCCGCTAGGCAGCGATGCAACCGTGTCACCAACGCGCACTTCGCCAGAGGTCAACGTACCGCAGAAACCGCGGAAATCCAGATTCGGACGGTTAACATACTGCACAGGGAAACGCAGCGCATTGTGTCGCTGGCTATCAATCGAAACCGTGTTTAACAAACGCATAAGCGTCGCACCTGGGTACCACGACATGTTCTCGCTTTCGTTGACAACGTTGTCGCCACGAAGCGCAGAAATCGGCACGAATCGTAGATCTTCAAAACCTAGATCTGCCGCGAATTCACGGTAGTCTTGTTTGATTTTCTTATAAACCGCTTGGTCGTAGTCCACCGCGTCCATTTTGTTCACAGCAACAACGATGTGCTTAATACCCAGCAACGAACAAATGTAACTATGACGACGGGTTTGCACCTGAACGCCATGACGCGCATCAATCAGAATGATCGCCAAATCACAGTTAGACGCGCCTGTGGCCATATTACGGGTGTACTGCTCATGCCCAGGGGTATCAGCAATGATGAACTTGCGTTGCTCCGTCGAAAAATAGCGATAGGCAACATCAATGGTGATGCCCTGCTCACGCTCTGATTGAAGACCATCAACCAAAAGCGCCAAATCAAAGGATTCATCCGTGGTATTAAAGCGTTTTGAGTCTTTCTCAATCGCCGCCATCTGATCTTCAAAAATCATTTTGCTATCAAAAAGCAAACGACCAATCAGCGTAGACTTACCATCATCAACGCTTCCACAAGTAAGAAAGCGCAGCATATCTTTGTTTTCATGAACTCGCAGATACTCTTCGATATCTGTCGCGATTAAATCTGATGCGTGGGACATAAGTGCTCCTACGGAACAAGCTAGAAGCTAGAAGCTAGAAGCTAGAAGCTAGAAGCTAGAAGCTAGAAGCTAGAAGCTAGAAGCTAGAAGCTAGAAGCTAGAAGCTAGAAAAGCTTGTTCCTGAATTAGTTGTTTTCAAATGAATTGATTAATCCGGAAATCATGGCTGAAATTTGCTTTGTTTCTTCAACCCAACCTTTCGCGATTTAAGTAATCAATTTCTATTCCGATATAAATTTGAGTGCGAGCTTCAGCCATAGAGGAACGTGCAATTTCGAGGAAGCGTCGTTTTTATTTGTCACTTGAGCGCGTCATACCTTCCGCTGTATTGCTAGGTACCGATAATGCTGATCGCGTCAACTGGTCTCGAAAACCAAAATCCTTCATCGATTTAGTTTCTATGTAAACATCCGCACACAGCCGTGATGCACGTTTCAAGACATCCAGTTTCTCGAAACTAACAAAACCTCCAAAAGCGTAAGCTGTAAAAAATTGTCATAGTTCTCAGCTAAATAAATTTGTTTTTTAAGTACTTAACTAATCACAAAATGCTCTACCCAGCTCTAACTGATCGCTTACAGCTTTTAACTTAAAGCTATTTCCTAAAGCTTCGCTTTAGAAATACCCTTCCATTTTCTTCTTCTCCATCGACCCTGCAGAGTCGTGGTCAATCACGCGGCCTTGACGTTCAGACGTCGTACAAAGCAGCATTTCTTGAATAATTTCGGTCAGGGTTTCAGCTTCTGATTCCACAGCGCCGGTTAGTGGGTAACAGCCGAGCGTACGGAAACGCACTTTCTTCATTTCAGGTACTTCGCCTTCTTTTAGCGGCATGCGCTCGTCGTCAACCATGATCAAGGTGCCATCACGTTCGACCACTGGGCGCTCTTTCGCAAAGTACAGCGGCACCATTTCGATGTTTTCCATGTAGATATATTGCCAAATATCTAACTCAGTCCAGTTTGAAAGCGGGAACACACGAATGCTTTCGCCCTTATCCACTTTACTGTTATAGATATTCCAAAGCTCTGGACGTTGATTTTTTGGGTCCCAGCGATGGTGCTTATCACGGAAAGAGTACACTCGCTCTTTAGCACGAGATTTCTCTTCATCACGACGTGCGCCGCCAAAAGCCGCATCAAAGCCGTGCTTATCAAGCGCTTGCTTCAAGCCCTCGGTTTTCATGATATCGGTGTGTTTAGCACTGCCGTGTTCAAACGGGCTAATGTTCATATCCAAACCGCGTTGGTTTTTATGAACAATCAAATCAAACTCATATTTCTCAGCAAGACGATCGCGAAACTCAATCATCTCTTTGAATTTCCAATTGGTATCAACGTGCATCAGCGGAAACGGAATTTTACCAGGGTAAAATGCCTTACGTGCTAGATGTAAAAGTACTGATGAGTCTTTACCAATTGAATAAAGCATCACTGGGTTATCGAATTCTGCCGCCACTTCGCGGATAATTTGAATAGACTCTGATTCTAATTGTCTTAGGTGAGTCATTCTTTCTAATGAGCTGTTCATTCCACTATGTCCATTTTTGGTGTTAACTTTTTCAAGCACTTGAGTACACTCACGTGTCATTACGTCTTCAAACAAACACCAACTGAGAGCGTTTAAATACTTACGCTCTCAGCGTCTGTGTTTTATTGGAGTCAATTGACGACTTAAGTAATAACTAAGTAATGAATTCTGGAGGCCAATTTAAAGGGTTTTGTAGATAGAAAGGGCCTCTTCAAGTTCTGCATAAAACCTAAGTTGCCCTTTATGTAAAATAATTGCACTGTCACAAAACTGGCGGATTTCTTTGATATCGTGACTAACCATAATCACGTTGGCTGTTCGACTCTTGTCCAAGAGCGCCTGCTTGGCCTTTCTACGAAAACGCTGATCACCCACTGATGTCGCTTCATCTATGAGGTAGATGTCAAAATCGATCGCAATACAACAACCAAATGCCAACCTAGAGCGCATGCCACTTGAATAACCTTTTACAGGTAAGTCATATTTAACGCCAAGCTCAGCGAAGTCCCGAACTTTCTCTTCATATTCATCGAGATCATCAACGCCATTTACCCTTCCAATAAAACGCGTATTTTCACGTCCAGTCATTTGGGGGTGGATACCTGTAGCCAAAGCTACCGGCCAAGACAAATGTTTGTCTGTTACCACCTTTCCACGATTAGGATATTCACTTCCTGCAATCATTCTGAATAAGGTAGATTTACCGGCACCATTTGAGCCCAAAATTGCAATGTTTCTCCCCTCTGGGAAAATAAAATCTACATTGTCAAAAATATATTGATCGCCGATATCCGACGGGTAAAACTTAGTAAGCTTTTCTAATCTTATCATTGGAATGGCATTTTTGTGATTCAGAAAAATGTAAATATATGGGACGGGGGTTGGACAGACCTACACTACGATTCTCTCGATAGTGTTCAAATAATGCTGAGATATTTTTAAATGACAAAAGTCTTTCTCTGCCTTTTTTCGCCCACGTCGTCCCATTTCAAGACGCTCTAAATGCCCAGCCTCGATCATAGTGATCATCGCTTCTTTTAGTTCAGGTACAGATTGCGGTTTAACGATATACCCTGTTCGGTTATGAACAACCGTTTCACGACACCCGACGTTATCTGTAGTGATAATAGGTTTTGCCATCGCACACGCTTCTATCAAACATTGTGGCACCCCTTCTCGGTAATAAGAGGGTAGCACTACACAGTCCTGTTCTTTCACCACAGAAAAAACATCGTCCGTCTCTCCTAGATAACGCACGACTGTCGTGTCGTTCCAATATTGAAGCTGTGACAAAGGGATTCCTTGAGGGTTCACCTCATCGACAAAACCGAGAAGAGAAAACTCATACTTTGGGACAGCAAAACCAGCTCGCGCTAGCAGCTCATAGTGTTCATGGACAGCTTGAGCCGCGTCAACAAAATCAACAACGCCTTTGTTCTTAAGCATGCGTGCAACGAGAATAAACCGCGTAACACCGTCATTAGGGGCGGCATATGGCTTAAAGTGATTGAGATCAATACCAATTCCATGCACACGTGAAGACTTGTCCAGTAATACCATGCGATTCTCGACATAAACCTTCCAATCATCTGGATTTTGGAAAATAACGTGGTCTGCCATAGGTTGTGTCAAACGGAGTAAGGATTTGCCAAGCACCGTTTTGACGCCTTTTTCGGTAAATATGGAGCCCAGTCCCGCCACGCTATTAATGATTTTCACGCCAAAAAGCTTTGCCGCAGCAGTTGCATAAATGTTCATCTTTGGCGTGAAGTTCAATACACAGTTTGGCTGGATACGATAAAAAAGCTGACAAAGGCTTTTCAACGTATTCCATTCATCCATAAAGTTAACACCCGAACGATCAACTTTAATTGGATGAAAGTGACACCCCAGCGTAACAAGTCTCTCAGAATATCTATCAAAAGGCGCGACAATGTGCACATCGGTTCCGTTCTTCATAAACTCAGTAATTGAAGAACGGAAGAAATTAAAGACAAACCACGAAGTGTTGGAGGTAATCACTATTTTTTTCATTTACAACTCAAATGTGCTTTTGTCAGGTAAAATACCTGACAAATACTGCTGCAAGATAATCGATGCCTTATCAAAATCATCGCCTTTCAACGACTCAGTATCAGTGATACTAAGTAAATTAATGGCGTCTAAATTTTGTATCATCCTTTCCATTTCAGCCGAGGAATTAATGTCAATAGACAACGTATCATTCAATGATGAAGGTGAGAAATTTCCACTAGCTAAATTAGCGTATCGAAAAAGATACTGTGTTGTATCATCCGTCGTTCTGAATCTATGGCTCGACGTTCTGGTTAGTTCTGAGTACTTACAACCCCACAGGTATTCGAATGTTCCCTTTAGGTGTGGCTGAGGAACATGGTTCAACTTCAACCATGTAAATCTGTTATATATCTTTTTCAACGCCAAATTTTTAAGCCGAACACGGCTTGAGTATACTTCACTCAAATATAAACGTTCGTCGAGGTCACCAATATCAAACAATTCATTAATAATGCGAATATTGTTGTTGATAGCAGTGGTACTCAGCAAGTTTTTCTTTTTCAGGTTAGAATAAAGAAAACCTTTCCTTTCAACACACTGATGTATGAAATCAACGGGTTTCCGATCGACAAAAAAACGTTCTTTAGACAATTCAGATAGGACAAACGTATCATCATTAAAAAGAATAAATTGGTCAGCCAAGCCTTCAATTCTATTCAAGCTTACTTCAATAGCATTTGAATTAAACACTGGTAAATGCTCATTAGGAATAAAATCCTCATGCTTAACCACATTCACTTTAGGATGATTCACATCAAGCCAATCTGGCACATGACCATAAGTCACAAAGTGAACTTTATTAACCCACGGTATGAAATATTCAAAAGCACGAAAAATGAAGTGTAGCGATTTCCAGCAACGGAATCGACTTTCCATGTTAGAAATTTCAATGTTATTGACAGAGTGTTTTATTAAATCAGACTTCCACTTTTCATCTTGATGATCGACCCAAAGAATAACTGCATCTATTCTGTCATTGTTCTTTTTCATATGGGCTTGGCTCAGGATATAACAAATCCATTTTCCGTTTGAATATATCGAAAACTTCACTTCCGTTATTGTTTAACTCAACATCATTAATACAAAAACACTTAAACTTTTTCAGTAAAAGTATATTCATTTTTAACTCGAAGAGTTTATCGTCAAAACTCACATAAAAATATGGGATAACTGAAGGTTCAGCCGTTCCGATATGATGCCCGTAGAAGTGTATGAGCGAAGAAACGATAGAGTAGTCCGATTCACTTCTGAACCTCGCGGAGGACGTTACTTTGAATACGTCTGGGTTTTCTTTTTCAAATCGACACAACACGCTTTTCTTAAGTGCAATAGGTGTATGTTGAAACTTTCGGTTTGTTTCATATCCATAACGTTCTCGAAGAAGGTTCCTATTGTTATTTGCAGCAATATCAACTGGGAATGAGTCTTTTCCTATATTATCAGGGATAAATGCGCGATTACTTAGAAAAAATTTTGTCTTTGAAAAATCTTCCGTAAAAAAATCTGTCGGCGAAACATGACTTCTGAAGAAGAAGTCGTCATTCATATAGATGAAATTTTCAGAAAGACCTGGAATTCGATGAATATTTGCTTCAATAGCATGTGAATTAAAAACGGGTAAATTTTTAGTATAAAGGAAAATATCCTTGTGGTCGATCACCTTAACTTTGTCATTGATTGTCAACCACGACGGCACTTGACTATCAGTTACTATATATATTTTATCAACCCATCCTGCATATTTAAAAATAGATCTTAGCGTATATTTCAACTCGTCAACTTGTCTGAATCTAGCACTGTTATTTGATTCATTGATAAAACAATGCTCCTTTCCATGTGCATATCTGTTGCACTTAGATTTCCACTCATCACACTCTCCATCCACCCATGTAATAACAACATCAATTTTTTTTAAAGAACATATATTTAGAATAATATTTTTGGATTTAAATTTCCGATAAAAAACTTCAAATAAGCACGTGGATAAAAGGTAATTTAAAACATTAACAACACTATCTTTAGTTAGTGCCTTTCTCAATAATTTTTTCATATTCTGTGTAAATTTTCTTTTTAAGGAACCTATCAGCATTAACTAATGACTCGTTAGAATATCTCTTTGTATAGAGTAAGGGGTTTAGAATTTGATTAGTTAGCTCGGTGATATCATTCAAATCAACTAAAATACCAGAACCATCTCTTATTATATCTCTCGGGCCATAAGGGCAGTCATATGATAGGCAAGGAACTCCATAACTATTTGCCTCAACGAGAGTCATCCCAAAAGATTCTGCTTTTGATGTGCAAATCAAAAGAGACTTATCAGAGTATATCTGATCTTTATTCGACTCATAGCCCATAAAGAAAACGAATTCACTAACCTCAAGTTCACGAGCCAGCTTTTCAAGTTTACCTCTACTTGGCCCCTCCCCATAGATGTATAACCGTAGCCTGCTATTCTCTTTTATTGCTAGGCTAAAAGCTTTTATTGCATGATCAATTTGCTTGATATCAGTAAGTCTTGCGACGATTACCAATTTTATCTCATCCAACATTAACTTTTCCTCGAATGGGGTGAACTTTTTTTCAACATCTGAAATAGCATTTGGAATTACGATTCCGTTCCTGACTCCATAGTTACCCTTAATATATTCAAGCGCTCCGCTTGTCAAAAAAACCGTTCTATTTAATCTAAATGAGGATTTAATTGCAAACTCAAAAGATGCCATATATTCAGAACCTTGAGATAACCAAGAGTTATGAACCTGCCCTATAGTGGTGGCTTTTGTTTTCAGTGTACTTATATAGTGCAGCATGGTCTGATTAACAGAGATAATCGCATCGCCTTCACCATATCGGCTCTCGATATATCGATTTAATATGTTACTTTTCACAATGTAATTACATGTTCCAACATCTTCGCCCAAGTTTTTAGTGACAACTAATTCGCGAAAAAATCCTTTAAATTTTTCTTCCTGAACACACTGACCATTATGCTTCTTTAATATTTTTGAAATCAGCCCTGAGTTAGTGAATTGAGTCCTTGAAACTTCAATTTCCTCTCTATTCCAGATTTTCTCTAAGTACTTTAAACCTATGCCATTATAGTAATTAGTCTTAGTCTTAACCCCAAACTCATAGTAGCTAACATAATTTAACCTTCCATTTTTAAAACGAAGATCCCTCCGTTTAAATTTCTTGTAGTACTTTTGAATTGAGGAAATAGAACCGTCGCAGTAGTTTTCAATTATTTTGTAATTGAATGCACTATATACCTTTGATACAAGGTCCTTATCACTATTGAAGACAAAATTAACACGAGAAAATGGTTTGAAAATATAACTCGTCACTAGATCAGGTAATCTAGTTGTGATTTTTTTTCCTATGAGAGAAAGAACGCTAACACTTGAATCTATAATGTTTATTTTTGAAAGAGAATTAATATTTGTCACTTTCACTCTTTCATCAAATCTAGAATCTTTACTACCAGAGAACGTGATAACTTCAACCTCATAATCGAGGCCGGCAAAGAAATTAGCCTGTTCAATTAAAACAGATATTGTAGCACCGTTCCCGGCAATTGTTGAATGGCAAAGTAACACCTTATTAGTCATCAAGTTCTTTCCATTAAATCCAGTATCTTTTTTGAATGAGAAATGTTGCTTTTATGAGGAAAGTGACTAACTCTATTTAATGACACTCCATCTTCTATCACTGATATTTGTTTTACTACATCATTAACACTCATACATTTGGGGCCAAAAAGATAATCAGGCTCATGAAATTCCGAGTTATGCTTAGGAAACCTATTGATGTCAAAGTGAAAAAATAGAGTTGGCTTTTCCATATAATGAAAATCCCAAGCAACACTTGAATAGTCAGTAATAAGTATTGACGCCTCCATCAATAAGTCTGCAACAGACTGCTCACCACAATCTATTAGATTAACTTTCGATGATACATTCTTAAAACTATCAATTCTTTCTTTTAACTTTATATGTAAATAAAAATTCACTTCATATTCTTGGTATCTTTCACAAACTTCGTTGATTAGATTTTCATATTCAATAAAATATTCAGTTGAGACGAAATCATCTTCAAACTCCAGCCATTCTCGCCATGTTGGCATGATTAGGATGGTTTTATTTTTACTTGATTTATCAACGAGGTGGTCGAAGCGAGAAAAACCTAACTGAGGGCTTTTATCTTCTGGGTATCCTAATATACTTCTAACGACTTTAGATTCAAAATCATTAGATGTAACAAAAAAGTCGATGTTTTGCTTCGATTTCACACTTAAAGCTGGTTGCCCGCCGCGCATCGCTTTAAAGGCAGTAACACCGTGCTGTAAGAAAATGAATTTCTTTCTATATAATTCATTTAATAGCTTTGTTCTAGGTGCTCGAAAAATATAACCATGCTCTCTTGTCTGTGAGGATATAACTCCATATGCCATGTTCAATAGAAATAGATGCTTAAATGACATGAAATCTACGACATTTCTTAAACCAGCCAAATTTTTATAGTCAGGCGAATCTTTGTCTATTACATAATAAAGGTTCTTGTTGTATTGATTTGCATACTTAAAGAAACAGTAACTATTATCTTGCGCTGTGTATGAATTTGTTTCCCATGTCAACCATATTTTCCCTCTAAACAAAAACCCAAGTGCATTTGCTAAAATTCTAGCACAGAATTCCTTTTGTGCTAGAAATCTACTCTCACCTCTCTGCTTCGGCCGATACAAAATAGAGAGTGAATTTCCATCGTCGAAATATGGTAGTAGTGCTGAATCACCTTTTACAGAAGAGTAAATTAAATTACCCTTCCCTAAAGCTACGAATATTTTTGATTTGTTTTTTAGTTTTTGTATTTTTATAACTTTATTTTCTTGGTACTTAATCATCAAATCATAGTACCCATACTCATAAAAATCTTCATTTTTTATTTCAAATCTAATATTATGGGTGTATTTTGAAACTATTTTTAGTTTAGAAAGCCATGCTCTAAATAAAGACACTTTACTTACTTCTGGTTTTATTAGCTTAACCTCCGAAGTAACTCTATTTACAATCATTAATTCCTGTGTAGATAATGGGTTGTTTACATTTATCCCAATACAATACCCAGACTTATTCCTCTTAACCTTATCTATAACTGCTTTTACATTTAGCTTTGTGTTTGAAGAAAATAAATTATTTCTAACTGTAATTAATAACTCACAACCTTTAACATTTATGCTAACTTCTTTACTTTCAGTTTTAAACACTTTTGCGCTTAATATATCGAAACCACAAACGGAGAATATCGAAAATTTAGTTAAATACTTATTATCACTTTCTCCTTCTAAATATACAGTAAACCCTTCGTCATCTATAGAAACCAAATCCGAATCAGAATGAAATGATTCCCCATCAGGCTTATCAATAATACTAATTAGAAGTGTGTCGTTTTTGGTTTCACCTGAAATTACAGTTCTTCTAATTAGTATCCTTATTACATCGCTATAGATAACATAGTACTTCGATTCATCAATAGAGACTACTACATCACCCTCTGTAATAAGCTGACCTCCAACATAAGCTTTTATTTCAAACTCTAGTGACTCTTTCAACTCCAAACTTTGGGGAAGAATACCTCTTTTCCCATTGAGTTCGATAATAAGCTTATCCGACTTAGATAGTATTCTGATGAAACCGATATCTTTACCATCTTTGATTAGAGCTACTTTTCTTTCATTCATAAATAATCATTCATCAGAGTTTTAATAAATATTCAGCACTCGCACCGACAATATAAAATGGCTTCACTCTATATTGGAACTCACTTCCTCAAACAGGAGTAATAATTTTATTTTTATTTATTATGTTTTCGTATTGATCTAGTTTTGATTTTATACCAACACCTTCTGGATTTGCTTGTTGAGCAAGCTTCATTATTTCATATGCTGTATGAATATTTATATTTTCTAAACTTACAGCTTTCTTGAAGAGGTCGTTGTATGTGATACTCCTAGTCTCAAATTTTGCCAGCGGTTTAATTGATTCCAGTATGTTTATTATTGCCTTATTAGCCATTCCGTCATCCCACACATCCATTTCTTTATCTGGATACATCGAAAAATCGTTCGAGAAAATGTCACCCACTTTGTTTATTTTGAATCTTTCATTCAAGCTCTCGTTTGATAACTTATATTTCTCATAGAATTTCATTGCTTCTTGCTTAGAAGGCAACATCTTCCCGTGATTATCAGTACCTTTTCTTATTAATTTAGTCACAGTATTTTCATGTTTGAAAACCTGATTAATCAAATGACCCACCTTAGTTCTTTCAAACCCATTGGATTCATTTACTTTTTTCGCACTAATTTCAGATGAATCCAAACCTATTGAATACAAGAAGTCCTTAACTACATCTCCTTCTATAAGTTTATCCCTATCAAGAATTCTAATAATAATATTTTCATCACCAAATATATCCGCCCACATGGAGATTTTCTCATTGAAGTCTAAGTAATCAAATACGCCATCACCATGTCGTGGCAACGCTTTCTCCGAATTTCCATAATAAAAAGTCTCTGAGCTATTTATTAAATGCTTTGAACCTTGTTGATGGTGGGAAATCGCCAACTGGTCCTGCCTTCTAATATAGACAACAACACATATATCATCAAAAAAACCTTTGGCTTGACTATATATTTCCATCTTTTCCTTTTCGGAAACTTGCCAAGAAAGGTGTTCACAAGAGAATATGACATTATCATTTAACTCAGACAGTTTTCTGAAAAGTGATTCCTTATCTTTCACTTCAGCATTAAAAGTTCTCTCTTTTTCGTTCCTGCTCAACTGAACCCAACTATAAGGAATTGGTCTTATGTCGCCAAAAATACTCTCACAAAAGTAACTGAAATTATTTTTATCTAAAATATCCTTGGCCGCAAAAAGAGCCCTCTGAATTGAAGTCGACCCAGTTTTATGTCCGCCGATGTGTAGGAATAGTTTCTTTTTCATAATAAAATCTTAAAATTTATGGTTGATATTTCAGGTTGATGAGCAGAAGAATGATCGCAGGTTTTCAGTCAAATACCCCACCCACGCTCAACTTTAACGGTTGAAAATTGTTTTTAATAGATTGTCGATATGTATTTCTCTAACTTCAATAGAGTCAACTAGGTGATGATCAAATGAGGCAGGGATATATTTATCGCAAACCAAGCCATCACTTTCACATATCATTTCATTTATATCAAAATACAAGAAATCATTCCTTTTCGCTTCAATCTTTAGTTTTTCATTAAATGTGAAATGATTAGAAACCCTCTCCAGCACTGAGGGGAACATTTCCGACAATCGTTTTCTTGCCAACCTCACTTCCTCAGCATCTGATATATTTTCAGCGATTATTTTTCCAACATATTTAATCGCCTTCTCTCGATAACCAGTCAAAACAGTTTGATTTACACCTTTCAATATTGTTTTGACTCCTAGGCTTTTCACTTCCTCAACATAGCTTTCAATTAGGCTATTCGCATAGCTTTCGAAATCAACATCCAACTTTTTAATGCATTTCTGATAGTAATAGCCAAGTTCGATATCAACTTGGCCTAGACACATAACAACATAGTCAGGGTTGATCTTTTCCACTCTATTTCTAACCTCAATATTTGTATTGAGTGTTGATTTACGCTTTCCAAAGCCTTTAATTGATGCCCCAGGAATCACATGGACTTCAAAATCAAGCCCTTTATATTTCTCATTTCTGGTCTTCAGCTCACCAGTTAACTCAAAGAATCTCGAATGACTATCCCCAACCACAAAAATCTTCATATAAATCCACTAAAGTCATGTTAACTATTTCTAATTTATTTCATTTATCGTTGAAACGCAGATTCTAAGAATCCAGTACGCAAGAATTAGCAATATAGCTAGTAGCGTAATATTGTAGATAACTGTCGGATACGAATTATCTTCCGGATTTGTCGCCTCTTCCACCAGCACCAAATATTTCAGCTGGCGATATGCTTCTATTCGGGACTTTTCCAGTGAAATCGTCGACGAAGCAAAGCCTTTTAATGCCAGTTCTAGTTCAATTTTCAAATCGGCATAGCGTGCTAATACTTCACTGACAGAAAGCGATACATCTGTATTGCTTTGTCTAAGTTCACTTGTGGTTGTCAGCCTTTCTTTTTCTAGCTTTAATTGGGCCTGCAGCGCATTGATCTGATTCTTCAAGTTGACCACTTGGGGGGCATTGGGGCTCATGATGCTTTGCAGCGCTTTTAACTCGGCTTTTCTTGCTGCAATTTGACCTTCAATGCCATAAGCGATTTTTGCGAGTGCACTACCTTCTGCTTCTGGGTTCAGTAAGTTGTGTTGTTGTTGAAATTTGAGCAAATCACTTTGTGCGCTTTTCAGCCTTCGCTCTATCAAGGTATGCTCTTCTTTGATAAAGGCCAATTGGGCTTCAGCGAGTTGGTGACCAATATTGTTTATATACCACTCTGCTTTGTCTGCAATGGCTTTTGCTAACGTTGTGGCGAAGCTGGGCGTAAATGATTGCGCGGACACTGTAATGACCTGAGATTTTTCGTCAATCTCGACACTTACCCGTGAAGCAAAGTAATCAACAAAATCTTCTATGGTGTCCCAACTATGCATACGGCTAAAGAAATCCGCCTCACGGCTTTCGAAATGCTCTCTCAAATTTAATGTGGAGTTTAAATGCTCTAGCATATCGTTTGAATACACATACGCTTTCACTAACTGTGTATCGCTGTTTGCGGTATTGACACCGAGCCCGCTTAGCAATGCCATGCCTGCATCCATGGTGGCCATGCCGTCCGGTTGCTGCACAATAATTTGAGTGCGGCTTTCATATCGCGGGCTGGCCCAAAAGATTTGATACAAAGCGAAGATAAAAACAGGCAGTACGACAAATAGAATAAAGGGGTGTCGCTTTATATAACTAAGCACCTGTTGTGACTGACTTAACGCTTGAGCTTCCGTTTGTGTTGGCACATTTTCAATGCTCGATTCAATCACTTCGACGGCGACTTCAGTCTTCCCTTCAACCAATGACGATGGTGATGGTGATGATGCAGTCAATTCTTCATCGCTACTTTTTGGCGAAGACAGGACTGGCGCGCTTTCCTTTGGATTTTCATCTTTAACTTGAGTTTGTTTTTTGATTTTTCGCGCAGTTTGAGTCGCCGCATTCTTCTGTAAATTCTGCACGCGTTGAAGAATTCGAATACTTAGTGCGGGATCGGTTTCTTTTACAGCATCTGCTTGACGCGTTAAGAATACCGCATTGTTAAATTGTGCTGGCTTTATTGACTGCTTAAATCTCAAAAATCGCTGTTCTGTCGTTTCTACTTTTTCGATCGTTTCAGTTGTCATAGTTTTGTTCTTTTAATAACTGAATGCATTCTTAATACCTATGTTGGCATGCATTCACCTTTCGCGTTTCCCCTATCGACTAATAGCTTGTTTCCAATAGGTTCGATAGAGCGCGAGCGAAAAGAAGGTTAGCACTAGCGTGCATACGTTAAGGTAGAGCTCACTTACCCCTACAGCGCCGAAGCTTGTATAAGCGGCTTGTCTCGATAATTCAATGGCATGCAAAATAGGGTTCCAGTCAAAATACTTCCATGTTTCTTTGGGAATATCTTGAAGGCTAAAAAACACACCGGAGATAAAGAGTAATGGACGCTGCATCATGGTGCGTACTTTGTCTATTTCTGGAATAAAGGCCCTGCCTATCGCAAACATCAGACCGATGTTAGTAGCCAACAGCCAAATAGCGGTGAGGTTCCACAGTACGGTGAGAGGGTCATCTATTCTCAGTTCTATCCCTAATAGATACATGGCGATGACGATGACGATGACAACGGCAATTTTTACTAAGTATTCAAAACCAACCATGGCAATGGTCGACGCGATGGGTTGAACTTGTCTAAACGCAAATAGAGGCTTGTTCTTCTGAATGCTTCCTGCAGCTGCACTCATAGTTGTAATGAACAACTGAATACACATCATGCCATAAACTATAAATACAAACGTAGGCATAGAGTGCGCTTCCCCGCCATCTAACCGCCCACGCATAAACGACAAAATGAAGATAAATGAAACTGGCTGTATTACCGCCCAACTTACCCCTAGTTTGTCATTAAACTTGCTTTTTATCTCACGCAGGAAGATGGCAAAAATCACATCTCCCCACGTTTTAAGCGTTGAACGTTTTTTTACGATCGCCACAGCGGTCTAGACCCTATTAAGAAAAGGAGAATTCACGTTGGTTTCTTGGAAGTATCGCTTTATCCGATTTTTCGTTAACAAAGTTGCCAACAATACTTTTTAGTTGATCGCCACATTTGCCGCGACTGCAATTTGATAGATAATTTGGGTAATGTCTTTGACCGTTTGCATTGTTTTCGCATCAACACGCGGCATGATTAGCAGTTGATCACCCGGTTGTAACTTCGCGTCTTTACCAAATTCGATCATGCCGTTGGCTTTTACTATTAATGGACGCTCGTAGTTTGCGCGCTCTGTATAGCCGCCCGCCCACGCTATATAGTCACTTGCTTTTGCATTTGGGTTGTATACCAGCGCTTGGGGCATGACTACCTCACCACCCACTTGCACTAAATCACTTTTGTTTGGAATGACAACCACATCTCCTGTCTCAAGTAACACATTGGCCACCGCTCCGTTGTCTGAAACAACTACTTTACCTAGTGGCACAATTTCTCTTGCTCGTTCTGTAAATGCCAATATCATTTCGGCTTCACGCGCTCGAATTGCCGCTTCACCATCTGATGACGCAGGGGCTGTAAATACACTTCTCTCTAGTCGTTGCAGTGATTGTTCAATCATCTCTTTTTGTCTTTCTGCAACGCTTTTTCTCAAGATATATATTGAACGATGGTCAGCTAACGCTTTTTCGATTTCTATGTTTGCCAGCAATGCATGTAGTCGCGTCTTTTTACTTACTGCATAGTAAGAAGGGCCGAGATAACTCCCGCTGATCTGAATGTCTAGAACTTGGGGGCGCAAATCGTCATTAAAAATTAGTTTGTCCCCATCTTTTACAATGAACGATTTGAACGCCTCAATAGGCAAATACTTCGAAAACGGACCATCCTCTCTTGTACCCATCACTCCAACGTGGCTCACTTTTGCGTAGGGTCTTGCCAGTTCAACCAATTCATTGCCGTTTATCTGATGGCTATCAATTTCAAACCTAAAAGGATGTTTTACTGTTCCCGCCACTGAGACTGTGGATTTTTGTGGTTCAACAAAAATCACATCTCCATCTTTGAAGTTAATGGTGTCTAATTTCCCTTTTTGCATAAATGCGTAGAGGTCTACATTTACGATAGTCTCTCCATTTCTTATGACGCGAATACTACGATAACTGCCTCGCTCAGAGTCCACTCCACCAGCTCGTTTTAGAAAATAGAGCACACTGTCAGATGCTATGCCCGCATACTGCCCCGGCCTGATAACCGAACCTGAAACGTAAACACTGACTGGCGTCGCGCTAAGAAGGTTAACGTAGATGCTGACATTCTTTTTGTAGACGGTACGAATTTTTTCAGTAACAACATCGTTGATCCGGCTCGCTGGCGTATTGATAACAGCTATTGGTCCAACGTTAGGTAGAAAGATATTGCCCTGATTATCTACAGTAACCACTTCGGCGAAATTCACTGCCCCCCATAGCCATATAGATAGCTTGTCTCCCGCTGCTATGAGGTAATCTTCATTTAACCCATCAAGACGTTCGGTTTCATACCCGCCCGCGAATAAGTTTGCACCATATGGAGGAGGCAGAACTTCTCCAGAGGTCGGTAAAAGCGCCGACACTGGTGTTTCTCCCGGTAGTAACAACCCGTTCCGGCTTTGGGTTTGATGCTGCCCTTCGGATACATCTTGCACAGGCTTTGTGTCTTCTTGTAAAGAAAATCCCGCGACGTCATGTAATTTAGATGTACTTACATTGGCCATCGTCATCGATGCATAGGCCAGTGAATTTGTCAGACACGCGATAACTATAATCAGCTGTTTCTTACTCATACTCATTGGCCAACTTCACTTTTATCAACGCTACCTTCGAGCATTGGTATGATTATGCTCGAATCCATGTCGACGATAGCGGGCATTACTGCCCAATCAGTATCAATACGACAGATGGTCTCAATGTGTCGAGATCCTTCGCTCATGCTTTCTAGTTGTCTACATTCTTGGCCCAGGGCTGAAAAGTAGCCTTGTCCAACCTTGTAAGAACTCCCATTTGAGGTTGTGATGACTTCTTGCCCTTGCTCAACCGCTCTGGTCATTGCAGCTGGTAGCAAATGATGGCTATGCGAGTATGTGTTTGCGAGCAATGGAAGTTTCGCATAGACCTCAGGCGGAGTCTGACTACATGCAGTGAGCGTGCTTATCACCCCAGTCAACAAGAGGCTTCTCAAGTATGTGTTTTTCAAACGGGGATAGCTCCAATCTGCCGAGTATTCATACACGGGAAGTTAAAAATTAGTACGCTACCGCCCTTGGGTGTCGCTCCCAAAGTGCGTATAGACTCAGAATGTATTATCAAATTTGTTCCAGGCCATGGCTAAGTTCCTTGTCAGCATTCTTAGATACTCAATCAAAAAACCATTACCCCACCACGTCCACACAAAGAAACATACGCCTCTTAAATGAGGCGAAATCTTATCATTTAAGACGTGTTGATATTAAGCTCAAAAGAAACTTTTATCTCCTGTTTGTTTCATATGTGAACACCTGTTAATATTTTGCTCAATTTATATACAGATAGAGATTGCTAAATCTATTAATAGAGATATAGATGCGATTAAGTAGCCATAAAAAGGAAACATACTATTAATGATTGGTTACAATTTATTTTATAAATACACTTATTTGCCCTACATTTTTCACAATCCCATTCTCCAGCAATTCTACCTCGCCATTTCCACAAACGGTCAAACGGACTCTCGGTTTTGGTTCATTAACGTAGTATTCACACCTTGGTGTGCCAGCGCCATTTATTCTACTATAAACAACAACTTGAGCTGATACCCCGCTATTGTTCATAAATAGAAAATGCTCATTTGAAGGTGTCACATGAACTTTTTCTTCGACACCGTTACTCCACAATATATGGCCGTTGTCTTGAAAGGATTTCGGATGGGAAGAGCAAGCAACTAAAGCACTTGCACTTAAAAGGAGTGGGAAAACAAAGCGACGTTTCATGGTAATACTCTACAACACCAAAAAATGAACAAAGTTTACACTTACAAATCATATGACTCAAAAATTATTCATTTACATCAAAAATGATATTTATTTCATGATTATCTTGCACTTTATTACCTAGATTCTTGTTTATCTATTTACTTGACATCAAATACTGTTTAGCATTTTAGAAGCCTGTCTAATTTTAAAAACAGGTGTAACATTACATATGGAGTTCTACATGAAAAAATCAGTAATTGCTGCACTTGCAGCGATGATGATGGCAGCAGCACCAGCAATGGCTGCTGAAGAAGCAGGTTCTACTGGCGGTTCTGCTGGCGGTGCTGGTGCTTCTTCTGCTGCTGTTGGTGGCGTGAGTGCAACTACTGTTGCAATCGGCGCTGCGGTTGTTGCTGTTGCCGTTGTTGCGGTTGATTCATCAGACAACGACACTGCAACCACGACTTCAACTTCTGTAACCACTCAAGGTTAATTAGTCAGTTGTGCAAAATAAAACCGAACAGTGTGAACTGTTCGGTTTTCTTTGTTTTTGGGCAACACTTTTTTAAAACTGAACCCAGCACCGCATTCGCAGGTAAGCTGGCCACGATGTAGTAGTAAAATGAAAGAGTTAAAAACCATTCTTCAGGTTGCCATGTCTGTGGTCGTGATCACCACGCTCAGCGGATGCAGCCAAAAGTTTCAAGATGTGAAAGACACCATGTCCCTCGCGGTGTTTGGCCATGAAGACATTGAACTGAATGCAAACCAAATCAATGACCTTCCCTACGCCAGCCTTTACGCAAAAGTAGAAGGCAGCGGACAAGCCTTTTTGGTACTGGGGTATGCCAACGCCTCGTTTTCAAACCTGCCTGACGGCATTGATAACTACCAGTTAAAATGGCTTTCTGCCAACAAAGAAATGCTTGTGACTGAGCATGGTCGCATTACCAAAACGGTGAACTTGCTTAGTGGTAACCTAGAGGCCAGTTACTCACACCAAGCTGACCCAGTGGCACTTGGCTTATTGAAAAATTCCACGCCACGCGTTTGGAAGCGAAAAGTGGATTGGAGCCCGGGTTATCACACGGGTTATTTGCTCGAATCACGCTTTGAGCTACAAGGTGAAAACACCTTGATGATTAACGAAAAGCCTGTTGAGACGCTCCACTTCATTGAATATGTGTCTGCCCCTGATCTCGACATTCAATTTACTAACCATTTCTGGCTTCAGCCCCTTTCTGGTCACGTAGTCGCAAGCACACAAACGCCTGCACCAGGCTTGCCAAAAATCGACATTACCTTGCTGAAGCCTTTCGCAGTGGGAGCGCAATAAAATGCCATTTGTTATTAGGTTATCTCACTCTGCCTGCGCATTATTTTCTTCTCGCTTGTTACAAATGGCACTGCTGGCTTTCAGCACGACTGCGCTATTGTTCTCAACCGTTATCAATGCGTCTGAACTGGCTTCCACTCCGCAAAAAGAGCAAACGCAAACCCGTGTAACGGTGATTAACGCGACGAAAGATACTCGCCATTTTTCTGTCACTTTTGATGGCAGCCCGCGTGCTTCTCAGGTGATATCACAAGGTGCATTGCTCGCACGGCAACACGCGGCAAATATTCAAGGCCATAATAGTGACCCTATTTTCTGGCAAGGTGCCGGGCTATTTTCTGATTCAGACAATAACGACGTAGAACACTTGCGAACACAGGTACTTGAAGTGCTTTCATTACTGGAAACAGAATGGCGTGATGACCACGCTGCGTTAAACGCGGTTGAATCCTTGGTGGCGTTTTTGTCTGAATCCACGTTTAAGCAACGTGTGGCTATTGCGATCGATGAAGATGTGTATTTAGCAGGGGGGCGTATTAACCCTCTTTTGGCGGGAGATTTAACGCTGTTGCTGCCAACAAGGCCTAAGAATGTGTGGGTGCTTGGCGCTGTAAAACAAACCGCGGATCTGGATTTCTCTCCACTAAAGCTCGCAGGCGATTACGCGGATGCTGCTGACACGCTCGATATGTTTGGAATAAGTGAACTGAACGTAATTCAACCTGATGGCCATCAGGAAACGCATCAGGTGGCGTATTGGAATGAAGTGCCAAGGAACCTTGCCCCTGGCGCATTGATTTATGTTCCCTTTAGTGGCCTTCCCTCTGAGCTTTCATCGCTCAACCATCTGATCCCTTCCCTTCTTCAACACCGAGTGATGTAGTCATGCGCAGCCGTATTTTCCAATTATCTTCTTTGTCGTTGGCACTGCTTCACGCTCTGCCAGCCGTCGCGAATGACCAAAGTTTTATTGCATTTAAACCCACCCAAAGCGATTTTGGCGGTGTGGGCCTCATGCAAATGCCAACAGGCCGTGTTGCGCCAGAAGGTGAGTTTTCTGTGGGTGCAACTCTAAACGGGGACTACCGCCACTACCACAGTTCATTGCAACTTATGCCATGGCTGGAAGCGACCATTCGTTACACTCAGGTGCCTGATTTATATTACAGCAGTGATGAAAGTTTTAGTGGCGACACCTATTACACCGATAAAGGCATCGACGTTAAACTTCGCCTTTGGGAAGAAAGCTATTGGCTGCCGGAAACCTCTATCGGTATTCGTGATATGGGTGGCACAGGTTTGTTTGATGGTGAGTTTATTGCTGCCAGCAAGCACATCGGCCCGTTCGATTTCACAGCGGGTGTTGCTTGGGGTTACATGGGTAACCGCGCCAACTTAAAAGGTGACACGTCACTGGGCGCTGACTGCGGGCGAGACACTTCTTTTAAAGGCAAAGGCGGAAGCTTTGATTACAGCCGTTGGTTTACGGGCTGTATGTCAGTGTTTGGTGGTGTGGAATATCAAACACCTTGGGCACCTTTAACCTTAAAAGCAGAATACGATGCGAATAACTACAAGAGCGATTTTGTGGTTACACGTTCTGATAAAGAAATGCCACAAGATTCTCCGTTCAACGTAGGGGCTGTTTATCGCTTCGGCGATTGGGGCGACATTCGTGCCAGCTATGAACGCGGCAATACGTGGACGCTGGGCTTCACGCTGAAAACTAACTTTAACGCTCTTTCACAAAGCTGGGTAGACACGCCAACCCCCGCCTACGCACCACAGCCACAAAAAGACGCGGCGGACATTGATTGGGAGCGCGTTGCCAACGATTTGGACAAAATTGCCGGTTATGGCAATGCCAAAATCTATGCTGATAATGAGTCGGTCACCGTTGTCGGTTCGCAAGGCAAATACCGCGATCGCGAATTGGCCCATGAAAAAGGTGCGATGATTCTTGCGAACTCGGGAACATCCGCGTCACAATTCAACCTTGTTGAGCAGCAAGCTAACCAATCAACAACGCAAACCACGATTGATGCTGCTGCGTATCGTAAAGTCGCCAATCAAGAATATGTGGGCGCAAGCGTCTCAGACGCCACCACCTTGGTTAACCCAAGTTCACCGCGTGGCATGTTACAAACCGACACCAGTAAACCTTGGTCGGTAAGCTTCTCCCCTAACCTTCAACAATCGATTGGTGGTTCGGAAGACTTCTACCTCTTCAATATTGGTGTGAGTGGCGGTGCTAGCTATTGGCTGACCGACAACATTGAGTTTGGTGGCAGTGTTTACGTTAACCTTTACGATAACTACGACAAGTTCAAATACGATGTGCCGCCAGATGGGACTGATTTGAAACGTGTTCGCACCTTGGTTCGCCAATACATTTCAGACAACCCTGTTCGCGTGAGTAACCTTCAGTTAACGGCCTTTGATAAGTTCGGTGACAGCGTTTATGTGCAAGGTTACGGCGGTTACCTTGAAACCATGTTTGCTGGGGTCGGTGGTGAAGTGCTTTATCGCCCACTTAAGAGTAACTGGGCGTTTGGTATGGATGTAAACTATGTCGCGCAACGTGACCCGAACACAGAGTTTGGGATTTTCACGGAAGAAGTTCACCTCGATCCTATCACTGGGCGTTATTACCGAGTTCAAACTGGCACGCCAACAGGCCACTTCACGACCTACTACCGCCCTGAATGGAGCTGGTTTGATGACTTGTTGATAAAAGCCAGCGTGGGCCACTATTTGGCGGAAGATAAGGGCGTGACGCTAGACGTGTCGAAGCAATTCGACAGCGGTGTGATCGCCGGTGCTTACATGGCGAAAACGAACCTTTCTGCCGAAGAGTTTGGGGAAGGGAGTTTTAACAAAGGCTTCTATATTTCGATTCCGTTTGACATTTTCACCGTGAAACCAAGTGCAAGCAGAGCGGTCATTGGCTGGACGCCACTTTCTCGTGATGGCGGTCAAATGCTAGGTCGTAAGTACAGTTTGTACAGCATGACGAATGGACGTTATCCAAGTTCGGAGTTTACGAACAAGTAATTAGCGTAAATAACCACACAGACCTGGAAATTAAAATGGCGCTCGATTGAGCGCCATTTTCTATCGGTCTGCGGCGATAATGACTTTATCGGCAAAGCCACTGGCCTCTATTTTCTTAGCTAACGCTTGCTGCGCGTGAAGATCGCCATGTACAAGCCGAATTTCATTCGGTCTCGACTCGATACCCGCAATAAATGCCAATAAATCTTTCTGATCAGCATGGGCAGAATAACCCGACATGGTGTGGATGTGCGCGTTGATGTCGATGTTTTCTCCATCAATGTTGACGTGTTTGTCACCGCGCTGAATATTATGCCCGAGGGTTCCCCGAGCTTGGTAGCCTGCGAGAATCACATCAGTGCGTTTATCGGCTAGCAACGCTTTGAGGTAGTTCAGTACGCGTCCGCCGTTGCACATGCCGCTGGCGGCTATCACTATTGCAGGTTCTCCCGTTCGTTTTAGGCGGTTCACCAAGCCAATATGATCACTATGGGTGTTGATGGTGATGCATTGATCAAAAGCGAGTGGGTGCCGCCCTGAATCCAGCGTGGTTTTGGCTTCTTGGCCCCATAAGGTTTTGAACGCGCGGTATTGTTCCGTCACTTTCGCTGCCATAGGAAAATCGAGAATAACGGGAATGGTTGACCAAGCACGCTTTTCATCTTCGTTAAGCGATTTAGCAATCAGGCTTTCTATATCAAATAGCAGCTCTTGTGTTCGCCCAACGCTAAAGGCCGGAATAATAACCACACCACCGTCAAGCAGCGACCGATTGATTAACGTCTTTAAGCGTTCGGCTCGCGATGCAATCGATTCGTGCGTTTTGTCTCCGTAAGTACTTTCAATGACCAATACATCAGCTCGCTTTGGTGATTTGGGATCGGGCAGCAACGGGGTGTTGCTTGGCCCTAGGTCGCCGGAGAACACCAAAACCTGTTGATCTGGTAATTTCACTTCAATGTAAGATGAACCAAGAATATGCCCCGCCGGTTGAAAGCGAATATCGGCGATTGTCCCGAACGCGTTAGCGACGCTCGACCAAACGCCATACTCTATTGGCTGTGTGAGGGAACGGATCAGGTTCAAAATGCGCTTTCGCTGCCTCGCCTTCATTCCTAACTGCAAGCGAAGCCCATCATCAAGCATCATCGGCATGAGGTTGGCTGTGGCTTCAGTACAATATATAGGTGCGCGAAAACCTGCCGCTAATAACCAAGGTATTCTGCCAATGTGGTCGATATGGGTGTGGGTGACAAGTAACGCATCGATATCTTTAACGGGAAAATCGACCTTGAGCGGTTTGGTTTCATCGCCCTGAAATGAACCGCAATCAATGAGCAGTTTACCATTATGGGTGTCGAGTTGGTGGCATGAGCCAGTGACGCCAGTTTTTGCGCCATGGTGGGTGATGTGGAAGGTGCTCTGTTTCGTTTTTTGGTCGATGATTTGCATGATAGGCTCCTTAAAGCGCGCCTCTATCATGCCAAGTTTTGATAAAAAAAATCCCCTTGCTGATTCAATTTCAGAAAGAGGATATATTTTTAATACGTAAATTGAAGGGGTTGCATAACTTCTTAGGCGAAATTTACGATTTAGAACGCGGCTTTGTCTCACTTGAATCAAGACGATCTTCTTTGGATGTATGATTTTGTGTGACTAACAGAACCCCCGTTAGCAATGTAAACAGATACACGACGTGAGTATGATGGAACGGTACATCGGTTAAACCAGCCAATGCTATCATCAACACTATACTACTAAGCAAAGGATCGAATCTCATCCCCACTCCACCTGACGTTTTTTTTACCATTAACGGAGAAACCAGCCAAATAAGCAGAGCACTCAGACCAAATACGCCATAACGTGAAAGTGTATCGATATACAGGTTGTGCAAATGAGGCTGTGCCGATGCAGCATGGTTTTCGATTTCTTCAATGTTAGATCTAAGTTTTTTATCGCCTACACCAAAAAGAGTATGGTGCTTAGCTATCGTCATCCCCTCTTGCCATAAGCTCAGCCTGATACCGATAGGGGTCCCGTAATGACCGTTAGCAATTTCCTGAAACTCTATCGCAGTTTGTTGGATCCGAAGATCAATCTTGTCTTGAAACGCAAAATAACCAACAACTATCGCCACTAATGTCAACAGTAGAGTCACAAGATAATGACGAGGTGACGATGGTAACAAGCGAAATACCAGATACAATGCGACCAATGGGAAGAACAACAACACGCCACGGACATCTGTCAGGAACAGTGCGCCCGTTGTCGATATCAAACCCGTGATGGAAAATATACGAAAAAACCACTGTTTTCTAGACAGTATAAAATATAGGGAGGCCAAGGCAAGCACCGCACAATACAGTGCATAAGGTATTGGATTCGTGGCAATACCTACCCTTTCTATTCCCATTACAACATACTCGTAGCCCGCATTCAGACCGCAAATAACTGCGGCAGTAACTAACAACCATTCGATGAGGCTTTGTGAAATGCGAGACCAAGGGACTAGTGCTAAATACGCTAGGCTTGTTAACAAAGTACGAGAAAAACCAAATTGATCTCCACGAAGAATATGCATCAACGCAAAATAAACAAACGCGAGGAGGCTAGTACCTAACAAGGGTTTCAGAGGTGAAGCATTCCAATTATGCTTAATCGAACCACGAAAATAAACTAGGCAATATAAGCAAACCAAAGGAATGACACGTGAAAGCACCCATTTCGTATCGACAAAGTTAAATATAGAAACCATCATAAGCACCAATGGGCTAATAAGGAAGAAGGTCTCAACTCTTAGTTTGATCAAACTGAAATAGGATTTATCGTTGATAGTAGTTGTCATATTAATTACATGAAAAGTAGAAACTCTAACAAAAGGCGCATTCAACATGTCATTTGCTGAATGATATCAACTTGCTGCTATTTCATTTCAGCTATCTTTTTCCTGTACATTTTTACCAACATCAGCTTTTTATAGGCAGTATATAGCTCACGTGATAGCTTGCGATAAATGGGCGTTTTAAATCCATCATTGGCTTGAATGGTGGATTTGTAAAATCCATGTTTTTCGACAAAACATGGCGTTAACTGATATGAGTACTGTCCATGAATGTAATTCGCACCAACAAAACAATCAACAGGTAAACACCAGCGATGTTTGATAAGCTTTGACGCAACCTCAGGCGAGATTGCATAAGCACGCAGACCACCGTAGTTATCTTTCATCAAATTCAGTTGATACTGACCGCGTCTTTCAACTTCAGTGAATTCGCCACCTGCTTCAATATCTTCTAGCCTGATAAAACCAAAACGCTTAACTTCCTTCAAAGCAACGTCAAGGATTTCAGCCGCGTTTTGATGCAATTCAATGTCGTCTTCGCAAACGACGATAGGCCGATTCCGCTCAATGCATTTAAGCCAAAGCTGATAGTGACTAGCATAGCAGCCAAGTTCCCCTTTCGACGGCATTTTTCCACTGGTCAACCACAGCCTTTTTCGATAATTGTAATCTTCCGCCAACATCGGCGTATTTTGATGCCCATCAACGGCATCAAAGAAAGAAAACTCGATCTGTTTATCTGCCATTTCTTTTGCCACTTTTTCGCGGCGATCTGTGCATCTTGGGAGGCTGATCACATAAACTTTAGGCACTATTATCACTTTTTTATGGCACAAAACTAAGATGGAGATACTACATCAAAATCTCATGGCTTTCGAGTGTTACCGCCGATGTAAAAACGCCCCACTAACGTCGATTTAAAATTGACCCACGTGAGACAAAATGTATGTTCCTTTCATGCATAAAACTGCGAACTATGATCTATCAGGAGCAACTCGTGGATATAGCCGTGCAATCTTTATCCACTTCACTGAGCGTGAGTGCCAAGAACACTGGGTTGAAGGTCTTGAAGAAGCGTTCGAATACTTTGTTGGTGTGCTCAGAGAAGTCCTATTCGATAACGCAAAAGCCATAATAATAGAGCGTGATGCCTATGGTGAACAACATTATCGTTGGAATGCAGCCCTGCTCGCTATCGCAAAAAGTCCCACTTTACGCCCAAAGCATGTCGACATTACCGCGCAAAAACGAAGGGGGAAGTTGAACGCTTCAATGCTTACTTAAAAAGTAGCTTATCACTCAACATGCCGCCACGATGAAACAGCATGTCCTTGAATTCACCGTTGACATATTAAACGACCAGATAGGCGATTGGTTAGAAACCGTCGCCCATCAACGTGTTCAAAGTGCAACAGGTATCAAGCCACAACGTTCATCGGAGAAATAGCGCTTCACGCTTCAGCTTTTCCCGATATCAATCGGCCACGTAGAACTCGCGCCTATGACAAACACTATTGTTCCTCTGGAGTGCTTTCAACACCCGGCCTCTACATATGATGCGTTGTTGGAGATGCGGGCATGAACCTTCAGATAAGTCGCATTGAATCAGCCTGTGAAGCGCTGAAGTTACATGCAGACGGTCAAGAGTGGCCAAAGTTAGCGGGCACGTCGCTTAACAATGAGGCGAGTCTTGCCGACAATTTAGAGTCGCTACTTAATGAAGAACTGGAAGCGTAAGCGGAGAGAACAAGAATCACCCTAACTAAGTTCGCAGGCTTCCCGATGCATAAAACGTTCGACGATTATGACTTCAGTTCGCGACAGGATCGCCGAGGAAACAACCCAAGGAGCTGACAAGCCTTCGTGGGGCGAAAAGAGAACGTGGTGCTACTCGGGCCAAGTGGCGTTGGCAAAAGCCATTTAGCCTTAGTCAGATTACTGTTCAAAAAGGACTAAAACCTCGCTTTATTATGGCAGAAGACTTAATGCTTCAACTGTCAGTAGCAAAGAAGCAAGACAGGCTTGAAAGCGACCTTAAGCGAGTTGTGCCGGGGCCAAAACTGCTGTTCATCGATAAGATCGGTTATCTGCCCTTTGGCAGAGAAGAGGTGAACTCGTTCTTAAATGTTATCGCAAAACGTTACGAACAGGGCTGCGTGGTTGTGACAAGCAACTTACCCTTCTCACAATGGTCAAATTCGTTCGCTGATGACACGATACTGACGGCTGCACGACTAAATCGACTGCTTCACCACTCTCATATTATTCAGATAATTGGAGAAAGCTATCGGCTAAAAGGAAAATGAACGTTAGGGACAGTGCCAACCGTCCTACAGAATGAGTCAGAGAGAAAGAGATAACTATAGTTGTTGGTCAGTTTTAAGTCGGCGTTGACACGAGCAACGTTTCGCAAGCGTACGACTCATTTATACGAGCCCCAAGATTGAGAGAGCGCGCACCAAACAGCCTTCTTATGTGTTTTCACGCAAATAAATGACCTTCCCCCCGTGATGATGGTGGCGATCACACATTGTTATCGTTTAAAATTGCAAAAAATTAAATGTAGGTAGTATTGTGCTTTTCCATCTCGCAGACTTAGCGTTTCTGTTTTTTTTCTCATTCGCCACTCTTTTTCTAATGCGCAAAGTCGCGAAGTCTATTGACTTAGTAGATAAACCTAACGCGAGAAAGACCCATAATGGATCCATCCCTCTGGTGGGAGGGATATCCATATGTATATCAATGCTTTACTACTTATTTAACAACCCACTCATTATACCTCACTCCGGACTGTATGCAGCCAGTATCACCTTGCTTGTAATTATTGGTGCGTTGGATGACAAATTCGACCTCAATTTTAGAGTTCGGTTTGCCGTTCAAGCATTGCTCTCTATCGCTATGATGTACCTTGGCAACATCGAACTAAATACACTAGGGAATATGTTTGGCTTCGGGGAGGTAGTTTTGGGATGGGTAGGCTACCCAATAACGATTTTAGCAGTGATTGGCGCCATTAACGCTTTTAATATGGTGGATGGGATAGACGGACTACTTGGGGGGCTATCCACTGTAACATTTGGTGGATTAGCCATTCTGCTCATTCATGATGAACAGCGAAAATTGGCCTTTATGTGTTTTGTCATGATTGCTGTTCTGCTTCCTTATATACTGCTGAACTTGGGAATGGCCGGACGCAAATTCAAAGTATTTATGGGTGATGCTGGAAGTATGCTTATCGGATTTACTGTCATCTGGTTTTTGTTGCTTTCTAGCCAAAATGGTACAAATCCTCCAATGCGCCCTGTGACAGCATTGTGGCTGATTGCTCTCCCATTGATGGATATGGCTGCGATCATGATAAGACGGGTCCGCCGTGGAGATTCACCATTTAAACCTGACCGTGAACACTTACACCACATTTTCCAACGCTTAGGGTTAACGTCTCACCAAACACTGGTAGTGATCTGCTTAGTCGCTTCGTGTTTTGCGGGGTTCGGCATACTAGGAGAGCTAATTGAAATCCCTGAAGTCGTGATGTTTTTGTTATTCTTAGCAACTTTTGCGGTCTATTCGTTGCTACTAAATTACATTTGGCGCGTAATAAGTTTCATAAGAGCAAAATTGGATTAACACTATAAACAAACAGAAAATACGCCTGCATGATCTTTTTCGGGAGGACTCTAGAAACTCAATTTCGAATATACGTCAACACTTAACCAACAAGAAACGTATCGTCAGCTTAGGTTAAACCGATCAACATAGTCATAAGCGATTACTAAAAAAACATACAAACTGTAGTCGTCAACTTAAATGACGTTGTTTCCTAAATCATTGAACTAATCCCAATTGCAGCGTTCAGATCACCAGGACCTCTAACAAGTAGATGATGATAGGCAAAGCCAAATACAAGATCAACCACTGGAAAGAATACAACCTCGCCCTGAAGAATCGTGCAGTATCCCTTTCTGGAGTGATGCTGCAGTCATCAGATCTGGTGTCCACTCACCTTTTAATGAGACAACTCATAATTGGAAATTTCCAATTTTCTCCGGTATTCAGTCGGAGGGATATTTCCTAAGCTTTCGTGCGCGCTCTTCGTTATAATCACACATCTACGACCATGCATATCTAGAACCTGCTCTGTGGATTCAAACAAATAAGCATTGAGGAATTATCAACGGAATGAGCCATTAAAGCGTTCTACAAATCCGCTTTGTTGAGGTTTGCCAGGCTGGATATATAAGCTCGATATCATTTGCTTTACACCAATGAGTTAATTGTTCAGATATAAGCTCAGGTCCGATATCCATCCGCAACTGTTTTGGTAGACCTCGCTCTTTTTCCAACTGTTCGAGGACACGTCCCGCAAGCTTCCCGATGGATTAAAGTTCGACGATTATGACTTCAAGTTCGCGACGGAAGCGCCGAGGAAACAACTAAAAGACCTAACAAGTCTCGCCTTTGTTTTGCGAAAGACAACGTAGTGCAGCTCGAGCCAAGTGGCGTTGCTAAACATCATTTAGCCGTCTGTCTTGGTCAGCTTACAGTCCAAAAAGGATCGATAACTCGCTCTATTATCAGCGCTGATTTAATGCTTCAAGTGTCAGTGGCGAAGAAACAAGACGGCTAGAAAGCTATCTCAAACTAAATGTACTTGGCCCAAGCTCGGTATCTCCCCTTCGTGAGAAAAGAAGCGAAATTATTCTTCAATGTCATCGTAAAACGATAAGAACAGGGCAGCGTGGTTGTAACAAAAAATTTACCGTTCTCATAATGGTAGAATGCGTTCGCTGATAACACCACACTCGCGGCTGCACTGTTACTTTATCATTTACACATCATTGAAATAAGTTCAGAGAGTTATCGACTTAAAGGAATAAGGGCATTAGAGACAGTGCCAACCGCTCTACAAAATGAGTCTGACAGACAGGGATAACCACCATAGGTGGTTCAAGTGTACTTCGCCAAAAGCGTCGCTAAGTGATTCAGTTGTAAGTCGGCGTTGAACAACAGAGCTCAGAGCTCTGTGCTCTGTGCTCTGTGCTCTGTGCTCTGTGCTCTGTGCTCTGTGCTCTGTGCTCTGTGCTCTGTACTCTGTACGACAAACTATTTCCATAGATCCATGTAGTCATATTCTCCATATATTATTTTTGGTTTTAACAAAGTGTCCCATCGAGTAAATCCTTCACATATACCTTTTTGTCTATAAATCAGAGCCGTCGAATCTACACAGATTCGATCTTGATAGCTTGTCCCTAATGCTTTGCTAGTAATGATTTTTGAATTCCCAAAAATTTTATATAAGTGATAGTTACCTACTGAAATTCCCTCTATCTCCGTATACATTAAACCTTCTTTTCCCAAATACAAATCCCTGTTAACTTCAAAAAATTCATATACAGATTCAATTTCGTTAATCATACGGGCCATTCTCATATCAGCAAAATATTTCTGAGGCAAAAACACCAAGAACAAAATTAAAACAACAAGCGCGTTTTTCAACCGGCTATTAACAGACAAAATAAATGCAGAACTTAAAACCAATACATAGAGGTGAAATGTAATATCAGTTCTCAAATCATATGGATGTACAGAACGGACAGATCTCAGTTCCAAAATCGAGACATAATTAATTTTATCTGCCAAATAGAAAATACCAACCAGCCCAACAGATAACACAAGAAAAACCAAAAGCTGCATTCTAATAATTGAAAACGCAAATGCTGCAGCCAAAGGAATAATAAAGAAAAGTTTAGAGTAGACCTGGGTATCTAAGAAAAAAGAAACGATCCTGTCTAAAGAAAACCCATTATATCCTACATACTGACCACTAGGAACCAAGAATATTTCACGCAAAACAAAAAATGCAACCAACGATAAATAAACAATATAATATTGCCATGTTAGCTTTCGGAAATCATAATTGCGAACTAGAAAAATAAACAAAAACAAAATTAGGTGGAAATATATATTCACCTTCAATGCAATTGCAAATACGCCAAAAAAAAGAGCTAATAAAAACTTCTCTCTAAGTAATAGGTTGACTGACAAAAAAGTCAAATATATACATATCAAGTAGTTTATGTATATATCAGATAGAAATGAACTCCAGAATGGTAAAGCCACAAAAAGAATTGATATCAACACCCTCTTTGAATTACTAATTTTAAATGAAAATGATAGAATCCTAACAAACTCAAAATATAGGAGAAAGCTGATCCCTGCTATAAGAAAAGAATAAACTGACTTCCCACTAACACCCGAAAAATTTGATAGTTCGTAAATTGCATAATGAAGACCCGCAACCAATGGTGCACCAGCCTCCAAAAACATCGTAGATATAATTAAACGATTATTTGTCTCAATTGCATAATTCAGTATTACGCCATCCCACAAAGCATACTGATTATTCAATATCGGATATATGATTAAAAAAAAGACAATTAGCATGTCCCATCTGAAATTTATAAGCTTATTCGGCATTCCCAAAATATTCCTTTATTAAACCAGACACATACAACACTTGAGTTACATCCATACCGCTGAAAATTGGGAGCCTTAATATACGAGAACTTTCGGAATCAGTTACATTAAGCTTAGGGATAACACCCTCATTAGCTAAATACCATGGAGAACTGTGTAAAGGAACATAGTGAGAGGTAGAAAAAACACCAAAATCGACCAAATAGTTAATAAGACGTTTTCTCTCTATAGCGTCCTTAAGCTTAATGTAAAAAATATGTCCATTATGCTTGCATTTCCCTGGTATTACAGCGAGATCAATACTAGTAATATGACTGAGTTCTTTATAATAGACGTTCCACAGGTTAAGACGATCAGTGTGTATCTTTTCGGAGCATTCTAACTGTGCATATAGATATGCTGCCTGAAGTTCAGAAGGAAGAAAGCTACTACCTATATCCACCCACGTATACTTATCTATTTTTCCTCTGAGAAAATTGCTTCTATTTGTGCCTTTTTCTCTGATTATTTCCGCACGTTCAGCAAGTGTCGGGTCGTTGATAATAAGTAAACCGCCTTCTCCTCCAGATGTATAATTTTTTGTAGCATGGAAGCTGTAAGTACCTATGTGACCCAAAGTTCCAAGATATTTACCATTGTATTCACTCATCATACCCTGAGCTGCATCTTCTACAACCCATAAGTTATGACGTGCGGCAATTTCCATAATGGTGCCCATTTCACATGAAACGCCAGCATAATGAACTGGAACTATCACTTTTGTCCGAGAAGTAATTGCAGCCTCAATCTTATTTTCGTCTAAGTTCATTGTATCAGGCCTAATGTCGACAAAGACTATTTTTGCTCCGCGTAATACAAAAGCATTGGCCGTAGACACAAAAGTATAGCTAGGCATAATAACTTCATCGCCAGGCTCAAGATCAACAAGTAATGCTGCCATTTCAAGGGCCGAAGTACAGCTTGGAGTTAAGAGCGCTTTTCTGCAGCGGAGTTTCGCTTCGAACCAATCATGGCATCTTTGAGTAAATATGCCATCACCAGACAATTGCCCAACTCGAATCGCTTCAGAAAGATAAGCCTCTTCGCTACCAACAACAGTCGGTTTGGTAAATGGAATCATATTTTTCTTCCTACTACAAAAATACTTCCACCAAAGGAATTAGGAAGAAAACGCTCGATAATATTCTCGAACTTACAAATTGCAAACAATACACCATTTACAATCTTATTAATTTTAACTTCTTTTTCATACTCACTCTGCAATATCTTTTTTTGACTATCGGGAGCAATCAGCGTTCTCAAATAGAGTAAAGGAACAATCAATTTGAAAAAATATCTACTCGTTATCACTTCAAAACCACTTTTTTCAAGTTCCATCGAGATCAAGGCCTTCGTATACCTTTTTTTGTGTCCAGCAATTTTGTCATCGCGACTCCACAGCCACTTGTGTGCGGGTACTGTCAATGCAATGGTACCTTGTTCTCTTAGCATCATATGTACTTTGGTTAATGCTAGATCAGGATCCTCTAAGTGTTCAAGAACATCGAACATAAAGACCGAATCAAACTTATTTACGAAAGGTGACCTGTACAAGTCAAACTGATAACAATTCTTTATTCCATATGATTTAGCATACATGAGGCCAGAATAATGAAGTTCACCAACACATATTTCTCGATACCCCTTACTCATGAGGTATCGAGTAACGCCACCTGTGCCAGCACCTACTTCGATAATCTTGTCATCATATTTTACAAAGCTAGAAATACTCTTAAAGATGTATTCTTTTCTATGCTTAAACCAAAAGTGTGTATTCTCCGATCCATATATCGCATCAAGACCGCTAGCATTATAATCTTCACTGCTTTCATCTTTGCTTGGATGAATAATATGAATTTCATCAATTTTGTTATTACAATCCATACCTAACCTTCCGAAACGGTATTTTTGAACACATAGATTTTCAACATGATAAATAGATATATCGCAATTATTGCTATGCAAAAAAGTTGGACGACTTGATGAGGATAACCAAGGACATCCGAAAAATAATAAAGGAAAAACAAGTTAAGAGTATAAGCCATCAAATGCACAATAAAAAATCTAACAACTGTTCCTTTACGTTCAAATCCATTAAATGTGTAGGTGGAATTTCCACGATATGACACGTAGAGCCCTAAAGGGTAGGATATTGCCACGACTACCTTATGGTCAATTCCGATATATGTGAGAGCTATATATATCAGGTAACCTAATGAATTCTGAAATATTCCAACCAATGCATATCTAATTAACTCATTGAAAGAGGAAAAACACTTATCTATGTCAATCCGCATTATATTTACCAGATTTTAAAGCATTCCTGTCAATCTTTCCGTTTGCATTTTTTGGAAGTGTTTTCATAGGGAATATTTGACCAGGAATCATATATAATGGAATGAAACCCTTAAGTTCATCCAATATAGCTCGACTATCAACAATGGCATTTGTCGCTATATACGCCTCTATGACACCGTAGCCTGAACTTTTTCTTCTATATATAACTGCTGCTTGGTTTATATAGGATAGATTAAGTAGAGCATGTTCTATCTCTTCTAACTCAATTCTATACCCCATATGCTTTATTTGATTATCTTTACGCCCAACAAAATAAAGCAAGCCGTCTTTCTCCGTTACAAGATCACCTGTTTTATACATTCTTTTCATAAAATGTGAAGGCTCTCGTAAAGTAAAGAATGATGATTCAGTTCGCTCAATATCATTAAAATAACCAGATGCTACATTTGGTCCAATAAGGCATAACTCACCTACATCAGATTTCTCACCAATTTCATCAAGGATATAATAGTCAAAGTTTTGATTAATAGCTCCTAAAGTAGGTAATCCATCTAAAGATTCGAAATCTCTATCTGTCAGCTGATGAGCACTGCATATACAGGTACATTCAGTTGGACCATATACATTCACTATCATTGCCTGACTTTTGAAGATATCAAACAGTTTTTTCAACTCTACCTTAGGGTAACCTTCACCACCAAAAGAAATACATCTAACACTAGTAAGTCTTCCTTTTGATATTACTTTCATAGACATTAAATAGATAAGAAGAGAGGGAACGCTGAACCAAATACTACATTTCAAATCTTCAATATCAGACACAAGCTGAACAGGATTTGCAAGCATATCTTTCGATATCGGAGCTAAAGATGCACCAGAGAACAAGGCCGTGTAGAAATCAAAAACAGAGTTGTCAAAATACATCGGGCTAAAATTGGCGAATACATCATATGTTTTTATATCGAAACAGGTTTTACTCCATTCAATAAAATGAAGAATATTTTGGTGAGTAACTGCGACCCCTTTAGGGGTACCAGTAGAACCTGATGTAAACATAACATAAGCAATGGATGAACCGTCGACGCTCTTTATTCTATCTTCTATTTTTCCCAATTGATGACTGTCGATTTGACATATTTCTAAATCATCGATCTTTATAACTGTGCAACTAGAAATACTAATTAACTCAGAAAGTGCTTCATAGCTATCTTCTCTATCACAAAACAAATATTTTGCATTAGAAGTACTAATTATCTTTCTATTTCTCTCAATTGGGCTATCTACATCGATATTTACATATACAACGCCAACCATAAGACATGCCAGCATCAACGAGTATGAATTTACTAGCTTAGTATGACCTATTGCGATCACATCACCCTTACTACAGTTCAACTCTATTAGGGAGCAAGCTTGAGAAAGCGCCTGTTTATAAAGACAACCATAGTTAATGATATTATCACTATACCTCAATGCTGGTATGTTTTCATATTCATTAGCTACATCTCGAAATTTCAAACCCAAGTTGTAGTAATACACACATCCTCCGGGAAGTTGTCATTAATTTTGTTACTAAAAATGCCGATCATCCGACACTAGCCACCACCACAAGGAAGAAATCCTGCGATACCAACAATGAATATCACCGAAATACAATCTCGGTGATATTGCGGTAATTATTCTCAACTAAATCATCTAAAGTCTACCACGTAAAAATCATATTCGTACTTGACAAAAAAACCAGCCGACAGTGCTAGTTTAAAGGAAGCAATGTTGTTTTTGTAACAGTCCCAATATGGTTTCACGCCCACGAGAATGCTTTGACGAATAAATACATTAAGTGCATCAAGTGCATGGCCACCATGCCTATAGTCTTCATGAGTATAGACATCGATTTCAGCCATACAATTACTAGTTGCGGCTGAATAGCAAACACTTACTGCCACATCATCTATGAAAGTCGCGACCGCACCAGATGAACTAAGAAATTCTTGATTACTTTTCCAAAAACGTTGTCCATAGCTAAGATTTATTGACTGTTCTAACAAATGAAAATTACTTTCACTTATTTCACATACTTTGCTTTCACTCAAGTTTGGAGACGGAATAATTCCACCAAAATGCATACGACATCTGGTAGTTTTAGCAAATGATGGATTATTGAGTGAATCTATATAGCCTGACCATTTCTTGTCAGTACAATATATTCTCAACTTTTCTCCGCATATGCCTGCTAGATTATTGGTTGAATCTAAAAAATCACAGATTTGTCGCTCGAATCTAATATCGCTTTCCACTTCAAAGAACTGACAAAAACCAAATTTATGAACTATAAAATAACTAGTTGGTGATTCGTTGCAATTGACAAAAATCAGTCCGTCTTGTTTTCTCTCGATAACTGCGGCAATAAGAGGAAAAACGAACTGAGATGTAATATATCTTTCAAATAAATCTTTATACTCATTCTCCAATAGCAATGTTGGAGTAATCATATCGTCAACCCACCATTTACATCTAAAATAACTCCATTAATAAAGTCATTCTCAACTAGTGAAGCGACAGCCTTACTAACCTCAACAGCCTTACCTAACCTTCTGATTGGCGTGTTAGATATAATATACTTTATATGAGCTTCCGATAGAGCTTCACTGGTCGAGTCAGTACCGATAAAACCCGGTGACACTGCATTAACCCGAATTCCTAACTTACCTAGCTCTTTAGATAAAGTAATAGTCAGTGCATTCACTGCTGCTTTAGCTGAAGAATAAGCACATTGACCTTCGTTTCCATTAGCTGAGATTGAGCTAATATTAACAATACAGCCCTTGACTCTATTCAGTAACATATGTTCAACGGTAGATGAGGTTACCAAAAAGACTGAGTCTAGGTTGATCAGCATATTAGACTTGAATCTATCGTAATCTAACATCAGCTGATTTGGATTCATCAAGTTTACAAAAGGTGCGCTATCTATACTGCCAGCACAGTTCACCAATATTTCTATAGGCCCATGTTCTTTAACAATAGTCCCAATGGAATTCTTAACTTGATCAGGGTCAGTTACATCAAATGAATACTTTATGAATTTATCTGGAATGCAATCTGATTTAGAATTATCTAAATCAGCTATAACCACCTTAGCTCCGAGAGAGGAAAGATGCTCAGCTATGTTCGAACCTAGGCCACCACAGCCTCCAGTCACTAAAGCCACAGCACCATTAATGTTCAAGAGCAACTCCCTTCTCTACCAAAATTTTAACAATAGCATCAACAGACGTCATCAAAACGATATCCATCAACTCTAAGGTCAAGTCATACTCCGATTCAATCGAAGTAACCAGATCCATTTGCTTCAGCGAATCCCAGTTTGGTACATCTGCTTTGCTTAAACTAAGCGTTACGTCAGCAACATTTATCCCGAAAACACTCGCTAAAACTGATGCTAATTTACTATCCACTTTTTATACTCCAAAAAATTTAATATATTCTTCTGCAGAAAATCGGAATTGCTCGCCAGACCTAGATAGATGTACAGTATTCGCTTTAGTACACTTAGAGATCAATGCACCTGCTCCGACTAAATTGAGTTTTCCAACTTCTACCTCATTAACAATGGTCGAATTAACTCCAATAAATGTATTATCTCCAACGACAGCACTTCCTGAAATTACGCAGCCTGAAGCAAGCCAACAGTGATCGCCTATATCAGCATGATGAGCCACTGTTGAATTACACCAAATCATACTATTTTTTCCTAACTTACTATATGGCTCAAGCACAGCTCCAGGCAGCACTACACTACCTTCGCCAATTTGATTCGAAGTATATACTTTGGCATCAGGATGGATATAAGTCTCAATTTTATACCCAATGTGTTTTATCCGGTCAAACATAGATTGCCGCGATCTATTTAAATCGTCGTAGCCCATTGCAATGACTACCGCTACATCAGAATTGTGATAGTGACACTCTAGGGCACTTAGTTTCAAACAAGGCACATCAAGAAAGTTCTGATCTTTTACGTATTCGTCATCAGCGATGACGGCAACGACGTTGTAGCGACTATCTTGCTTTACATATTCGTATAGAATTTCCGCTGTAGTGCCGTTGCCGGCGAGTACGATGCTCTTCATCTAACTATCCTTTGATCACGGCTGGTTGCTTATATGACATCATTTATCAACCTCGGCAGTATTGTCTTAAAAATTGAGGATAATTGGTTTTCCCGCTTCATCCAGCTACATTACCTTCCATCACTGCATAACCAAAACCCGTTAATCCATAGTGATTCCCGTTGTAAAGCATATACCGGATCCCCTCATGCTCAAAAACGCTTGGGTAACAGATCATCTGAGAATCCCAACCTGACTCAGAAACGTCGATACCTGAAGATTCATCTTGGCGATCCCATGAGAGTCCGTCATTAGAAGTTGAATAACCAATTCGGTATGTTTCTATATATTTGGAAGCACGGTGTGCATACCACATGTGATATTTCCCAGCCCAGAAAACAACACTAGGACGTCCAAAGGCATATTCATACTCATCTTTAAATGGTAAACATTGCTCTTTATCATAAATCCAATCAATACCGTCAACTGAATGCGCATGATGCAGTCCATAGTAGTGATCTAAGCCCTTATCGGTTCTTTCCCACTTTAAACCAGAGTTGTACCAAGTGTGCCAGATGCCATCTTCGGATATATGAAATGCTGTAGCTGCAGCAAATAGTGGGTGGTTCTTATCACGCCCGATAATTGGCCCAGGGAACTCTCTTGTCAATTCAAGTTTATCAATGTCAAGCGTTGCCCGCCCCGTATCACATATCCAGAGTCCATCTGGTAAGTTTTGCCATCCTACAAAGTACAAATAGTACCCGCCTTCATGTTTTATCAGGCACCCACTTATAACTCCATCGCAGTCAAAATAGCCTATGTCCCCTGGGCTGAGTGCCATCTTAGGAGAACCAACTAATGTGATAATTCCATCACTGACGTTGGCATATGAAAGAAATATGTTCGACTTACGATTTTTGTCACGGCATGTGTATGCAATGACATATAAGTCTCCCTCAACTTGCACTATACAAGGATGGGAACCATGAGTGTATGCAGAAGACTGCGGATTATATATTAGCCCTTTTTTAAGCCACTTATACATATTCAAACACCATTATCTTTCAATCCGTCTTTTATTATTTTCTCAAGAAGATCTACACGACTCAACCCCATTCTTTTGGCTAACTCGTATAGTTCGTTCTTTAGCTGTGGATTAACACCTTCTAACTGTCCATAATACCTAGACCGAATAGTCCCGCCCCGGACTCCAATATGAGGTATATCAATATTTAAATCCAACGGTTGATTTGAAACTGTATAGTCTATTATGTAGAAACAATAACCAACATCCCACGAAAGATTCACTTTTCTTGCCGTCTCAGGGATGTCACTCATTGGAGCATCAAAAATACATAATGGGTTGTTATTAATGACCATTTTCCCATAATCAGTATTCTTCAACCAAGCAGGTAAACCTTCATCACCGAATACAACTCGTCCACCGTCTTTGGTCACTCGATCCATTTCAGATATCCCCTTCCTAATATCTGGAAATATGTTGAGACCACCAAAATGATAGGTCGCATCGAATAAGTTGTCTTTGAAAGGAAGGTTTGTAGCATCACTGACAGAAAAATGAATGTCATAGTCATCCAGCCCAAGAACTGATTTAGTTCTTTCAATGGCAGATTCGAGCATTGGAGATGAAAAGTCCTGCGCGAAAATAGTCCCGTTTTCACCTAGCAATTCAGCCAAATATGGGAGGTCATTTCCGGCACCTACACCAGTAACTAGTATCTTTTGTCCTGTCTGAAGGTTTAAACGCGAGATTAAGTTTTTCCTTAACTGATGCTCACTGCCACCGAATGTTGCAAACAACCACTTCAAAGCATTATCATGCATTTCAGCTGCCTGCGATACATTGTACTCGTTGATGTTTTCTTCAGCTGAATCAAAAACTGGAGAGGTCGTATTGGAAATATATGGAAAAAAATGATCATTTTTGCATTTAATTCCATCTGATTGGGAAACCAGAACCGCTTTACATAACGGGCAAATATACTCTTCTTTCATCTTAGTTAACTCATAATCTAAAGTTGGAAAACCATTCTAGTCTGGTATATATAAACTGTTCACAAATTGTAAAGCCTCAGGTGTCGACTCGATTTAAAGTTCCGTTAACAACCTCTTTTACAATTGTATATGGGCGTCTTTTCACCTCTGTGAAAATCTTTGACAGATATATTCCTATCAAACCAATGAATGAGATAATGATACCTCCAAGCAGCCATACAGAGACCATAATGGAAGTCCACCCTTCAACAGGAGCTGAGAATAGTAGTCGATTAACAATCAGTGAAAATGCGTATAGGAATGTAATAGCGGAAATAGTTATTCCAGTGAAGAATATCCCAATCAAAGGTTTACTACTAAATGAAGTAACCGTGTTTATAAGATGAGATAGTTTCCTTCTTAAACTGTAAGTAGAAGAGCCTTTTGATGTTTTTTTAACAACAGCACTTTTTTGTTCAAAACCAGTTAACAAACACAAGCCAGAAAATACAACCTCTCTTTCCTGATGCCTAACAAGGTTTTCAACGTACTGTTTTGTCATCAATCTTGCAGTAGTAATATCTTTTGGGTGTTCTATGAATAGGTTAATGATTCTATAGTAGATATCACCACTTACCCTTTCAAACCATTCTCCTTTCCGCTTTTCCTGGACACCATAAATAACATCACATTTTTCATTCTCAATCCGATGGTTAAATTCAGTGAGCCACTCTGGTTTTTCTTCAAGATCGCTGTCTAGTAGAAACACTCTGTCGCCTCGTGAATATTCTAACCCTGTCATGATAGCCTTGTGATGACCAAAATTTCTTGATAAATTGACAATCACTACTTTTTTATCAATGTCAGCTATCTGCTTGACTTCTGATAAACTGTCATCTGGAGAGCCATCATTTACAAATATTATTTCATAGTCATCTGTAATAAGCTTAGCTGACTCGACACATCGAGTATAAAACTCTTTTATATAAGGAGAAGACAGGTAAAGAGTAGTGACAATAGATAGCTTCATAACAAAGCACCCTTTTTATTCACATATTTCATATATTCTTTGCTATCTTTTCCGTTGTTAAATAGAAGATCTATTATTGAAAGGTAGTGTTCAAAACCTTTCCACTGTTGCGGATACTCTGGATAATCATTATAGTCGAACCAAGTCACTTTAACTCCGGCATCAAGAAATAGTTTTTCATCTAGATATCCCCTAGCGGAAGGGCCGGAAACATATTCACTTGCATTGGCTTGCATACATATACTAAGGAGTTTTTCTGACTTTCCATCGACAAGATCATAATCTGATGAATCTAGTATTTTAGTACCTATAGATAGGTATTCGCATATTGCTACTATAAATTTGCGATTACATTGGGATAAGTTGTAGTGCTTTACATCCATATATAAAGGCTCCAACACTGATTTAACTTCATCATAATATGGTGCCTTTTTGTAATTTTGAACAATCGTACCCCAATGCTTTCTTACCCAAGCGTCGCTATCAATTTCAGTTTCATTGATTTTTTGAAAATACTTCCCTTTTACTTTCACTGGGATGGTTATCCATTGTGAGCCACTAGGTGTTTTTACTTGATTTCGATTTCTCCAATCTCGCTTGGTGTATTGCATATCATCGTATAAAATAAATTCATCGACATAAGCAATCATATCAAAGTAACCTTTCCAAGGAATATAGTTCGATTGTGAAATGGCTATTTTTTTATTCACCAAAGTTCCCCTCAATCAATTCCATTACGTAGCTTCCATAACTAGTTTTTGCTGATAAGTACTTACTATTTCTTATCTCGTCTGCATCAATCCAGTTTTTTTGGAGTGCAATCTCTTCGAGGCATGCCACTTTAAATCCCTGCCTTTTCTCAATTGTTGCTACGAATTGTCCAGCCTCAAGTAAACTCTCATGAGTTCCAGTGTCCAGCCAAGCGAACCCACGCCCTAATTGCTTCACTTTCAAGAGGCCATTCCGAAGATACTCTTGATTAATCGAGGTTATCTCTAACTCTCCTCTTGAAGAAGGCTTAATTTTCTTTGCTATATCGATAACACAATTATCGTAAAAATATAGGCCTGTAACTGCAAAGCTTGACTTTGGTTTAAGCGGCTTTTCTTCGATGGATATAGCATTATAGTTTACATCAAATTCCACAACGCCAAATCGCTCTGGATCATGCACTTTGTAGCCAAAAACTGTTGCACCATCTAGTTGTTGCGAGGCTTCTATTAGCAATGGAGAGAATCCTTGTCCCCAAAAAATATTATCACCAAGAGCCAAGCATACACTATCATTTCCAATAAAATGCTCGCCAATAATAAATGCTTGAGCTAGACCATTTGGTTCTTCTTGTATTGCATAAGTTAAGTGAATACCAAATTGACTACCATCGCCCAACAGACGTATAAATCCATATTGATCTTCTTGTGTGGTTATAATCAATATTTCTTTTATATCTGCTAACATCAAGATGGAAAGTGGATAGTAAATCATTGGTTTGTCGTAAACAGGCAATAACTGCTTAGACACACCTTGAGTGATTGGATACAAACGGGTTCCGGAACCACCTGCCAGTATAATTCCCTTCATAAGACTCGCTTAGTTCCTTCGGTTATCTTTTTCAGTTTCTGGTCCATGTGCTGAGAGTTTGTATTTCCTAGTCGCTCACGACTATATGAACCATCTAAAACCCTCTTCCACCATTGTGGATTGGTTATATACCACTCTATTGTTTTCTTGAGACCTGATTCAAAGCTTTCTATCGGCGTCCAACCTAGTTCCTTCTCTATCTTCCCTGCGTCAATTGCATAACGGACATCATGACCAGGCCGATCATCTACAAAGGTGATTAGGTCTTCATAATGACCTACATTCTCTGGCTTATTTGGTGCAAATTTTTCTAGTAGAGAGCAAATGCACTTTAAGACCTCAAGATTTGTCTTTTCATTGTGTCCACCAATATTATATGTTTCTCCAACTTTTCCAGTAGTTATGACTGTATACAAAGCTCTCGCATGATCCTCTACATATAACCAATCTCTTATTTGACTTCCATCTCCATACACAGGAAGTTTTTTCCCTTCAAGAGCATTCAGAATCACTAATGGAATTAGTTTTTCTGGGAAGTGATAAGGACCGTAGTTATTAGAGCAGTTGGTAATTAGGATTGGTAATCCATAGGTTCGGTGCCAAGCCCTTACCAAGTGATCACTCGCAGCTTTTGTGGCTGAATATGGACTGCTGGGTGCATAAGAAGATTTCTCTGTAAAGAAACCTGGGCTATCGCCAAGATCTCCAAAAACCTCATCTGTCGATATATGATGAAATCGAAAATTATTTTTTTTCTCAGGAGGCAAAGACATCCAATAAGCGTTAGCTACCTCTAACAAATGATGTGTGCCTACAATATTGGTGTTTATAAAATCAGATGAGGAGTCGATAGAACGGTCAACATGAGATTCAGCAGCTAAGTGCATAATGGCGTCTGGTTGTTGCTGTTTAAAAATACGTTTTAATTCTTCAGCATCACAGATATCTACTCTTTCAAACAGGTATTTGTCGGAATCGACCACCTCAATCAATGACTCGAGGTTTCCCGCATAGGTGAGCTTATCAATATTCACAACGGAGTCATTGGTGTTTTCTATGATATAGCGGATAAGTGCGGATCCAATAAAGCCAGCCCCGCCAGTGACAATTAGTTTCATTTGCAATCTTCTTTTAGTTAACCTAGCCAGGAAATCGTCATGTTTTAGTAGAGCTAAGATTATCTCAAAATATTTAAGTTACTTCCATCACATTCTCATTACTTAGACCCACTGCAAGCCCTTGTATTGTAGCGGAAAAAGCACTCTAAATAGCATCTCAACCAGCTTAGATTTGTGAGTTTCTTTGATAGTACAGCTTACAACTTTAGACACTTGCTAGCTATCCGCATCACCGCGAAATCCGTCTTTGCTTCTACCAGCGTAGCCACCCCCCCTACCTTAGTCTCGCCTTAATACATTCTTCGCCAACCACCATTCTAGATCTCAACTCATTGATTTCAGTTCACTCATCAATGACTATTGGCGTGGATATAGATCTAGGATTGGTCTAAAGACTTATAACTGTCCACTTCCCCTTTAGCGAGCAATGCATAGCTAGAGGTCTCCAATTACCTCCGCTATTCGGCCGGAGGGATGTTCCTAGGCTTTCGTGGTTACATTCTTCGTTATAATCCCACATCCACACCCATGCCATATCTTGAATCTGCTCTATGGTTTCAAACAAATAAGCATTGACGAACTCCCGACGCAATAAGCCATTAAAGCGCTCTACAAATCCGTTTTGTCGAAGTTTGCCAGGCTGGATATATCTAAGCTCGATATCATGAGCTTTACACCAATTCGTTAACTGTTCAGATATAAGCTCAGGCCCGTTATCCATACGAAGCTGTTTTAGTAGGCCGCGTTCTTGTTCCAACTGTTCGCGGATATGTACCACACGTCCCGCAGGCAAGCTCGTATCGACTTCTATTGCTAAACATTCGCGTGTTGCCTCATCGAGAATATTGAGCGTCCGAAAGCGTTTGCCGCAATACAGGGAGTCATGAACAAAGCCGAGTGCCCATTGGTGGTTTGGTGTGTCCACCTCATCCAGCAGCATAGAAATTCGTGGCGGTAGTACACGCTTTTGTCGCCGTTTTAGATTTAGTCCCATGCGGAAGTAAACACGGTATATCCGTTTATGATTGAAACGTTGATGTTTTCGCTTTATTCGCCAGAAACATTTCCAGAACCCAGCATTGGGGCTTTTTCAAATACCACATTAATGGCACCGATAACCTCAGTATCGGCAATACGCCAGTCCTTGGGTTCTTGATAGTAACTCGCACGTCCTAGTGCTGTGAGCCGGCATGCACGAATAACACTCAGCCCAGTGGCGACTAACGTGCGAGTACAATCTCGCTTCTCACACACTACCAACCCTATCTTGCGAACAGCTCCTTCATCGCATGGTTTTCCAAACTGACGTCGGCGAACATTTTTTTGGCTTGGCATTTTCTGCCTCTAGCACATTGATGCGCTAGAGTTCAGATGCATCAAGCCCACCATACTTGGCTTTCCAATTGTAATAGGTTGCGCTACTGATGCCGTGTTGACGGCAAATATCGTCAACGTTCAAGCCAGCGTCGGCTTCTTTCAGGATCGTGACAATCTGTGATTCAGTGAACCGTGACTTCTTCATGGTGCTCTCCTGCATTATCTGGGGCAGAAAACTCCAGTTTAGACTGTCTCAGCATAGGGGAACTGGACATAGCGAGAGTAGCAAATATTCCTTTCGTTGGTAATGAAATAATTTATACAATCATAATTCAACATATTTTATAATTTAAATGACAAACACTGCCTGTGGATATCACTTGAAAAAGCAACCATGTGCATTAAAATGGTATTAGGCAAGACAGCTATCTGTTATTAATTTTTCACTATGGGACATGATTATGAAAGAGGGGGTTTTTGGTAAAAAATTTTGGAAAGAGATGACGTGTAATTGAGCTTTATAGCTGTTAAACCCTTCGGATTCGCACTTGTGGTTTCTTAAGCAAATATTTCTCGTACCAAAACTCAATACATTCACACAATACACCGACTCAGAAGTATCCAATACATCATACCAACCTTTTCTATAGTGCCGGGTGACATTTTAAATCCTTTGATGCTAATACTTTCATCTTTTAGCGCCACTCGGTCATCTGGTTGTGAACCGATCTAATACTTAATGGACCGCGTTTTTTATCAAACTTTCCAAATGGTATGACTAACGGCACCCGAGTCTGAACTATCAACTCTTGAGGATTAGCCAACCATGACAGATAAAGCTATATGGCCCTGTCCATACTAGTCAAAAGCAATTTTTTCTATGTACTCAATCATTAAATCTGCCTGATTAACCCTACTAAATTCGTGCGCACCTTTAATTCCAGACATTTTTATTTCATTGTATTTATCTTTGTCATTTAGCAGTTCCAATATTGACATTCTAATCGAGGAAACATCACAGCAACGAGAAATAATTCCAGATTTTGTTTCCCTTATTATTTTTGTCGCTTCTCCTTCTGGCAAGCTGGCAATCATTGGTATCCCCATCGCCATACACTCGAAAATTTTTGACGGTATCACTGTCTTGAATAGTTCTTTATTGATCAATGGTATTAGCGCAACATCACAAAGCGACCAAATTCTCGGCATGGCTTCCTTTGGCTGACGTTCAATTAGTGTGACGTTATCTAAGCCTTTCTCTGCCACTAAAGATTCAACCATTTTCCTTTCCGAGCCGCCTCCCGCAAAAACGAACTGAATATTTGTCTCATGCTTTAATGCTTCAGCAACAGAGACAATGCTATCGAGCCCTTGAGCCATGCCATGTGTACCTATGTAACCAACAACAAACTTGTTCTTGAGACCATATTTTCTCGCGAATTCAGAGTCTTTTTCGTTAGCAGGAGAGTATTTGGTGAGATCAACACCATTCCTGACAACGTCAATTTTCTCTCCAGATACACCTCTTTGAATCAATTCGTCCTTGAATGCATAGGTAACTGATATAATTGAATCCGCTCTCGAATATAGGAATAACTCTAATTTTTCAAGTACGGAGATCAACCTGCTGTTCTGCATTGCACCGACAGCAGTGATTGACGCCGGCCAAATATCCCTAAGTTCAAAAACATATGGTTTTCTACGACAAGCTGCCAGCGCCCAACCTGAGCACGCAGTGAAGAACTGAGGAGACGTGGCCACAACTACATCAATCTTTGATTGAAATAACCCTGCAACAAAACTGGAAGCCATAAAAGACACGTAATCCAGTATTCTTTTCATTGTTCCTTCATTGGCTGTGATAAACGTCTTCACGCGAATGACATCAATACCCTCAATTGCCGACCGATGATACCAATGGTTCTTGTATCCCTGGTAAACAACCCCTTCTGGAAAGTTAGGTGCACATGTGATCACTGTTACTTTGTGACCTGTTTCTACCCAGCGCTTTGCATGTTCATACGTTCGGGTAGCCGGTGCATTGCCTTCAGGAGGAAAATTGTCTGTTAAGAATAAAATGTGCATTATTTTAATAGGCTCACTTCTAGAACTTTATTTTTCAAATCAATCGCTATTCGTTTGTTTGGAATACTAACTCCAAACTCGGGGTGCCAAGTAGTATCTTCGATCTTCATAACATCGCTAGACACTAAACTTAGCCTTTCGTTCGACGGTAGCACTAACTCGATTTGAGTATCACTTAATTGTTCGACAACTATATTAGGGTGAAGGTAAAAATATGCCGTTGCTGTGAGAAACTTACCATCAATTTCATCAACAACCTTTAAGCCACCTTCAGACAATTCCCATGTACGTTCATGAACTCGCTTGTTTGCAAACGTAGAGTAACCGTTGTGAGAACACGCGACAGAGACTGAATCATTATTTTGTTCAATGTTCACAACCCCAGGAATGGCACGCTTAGCGACTCTAAAGCCTCCCCAAACTTCGCTTGAATCAGCATTGTCAACGACCACTGTATTGTGCGAAATAGTTTGTCTCTGCCTTAGTCTTTCTTCGCCAAGGCCGTAAACAGACGTGCCACTATTTACAAAGACGCGTTGGACTCCCATGCTCAATTCAAAACTAAGAGTGTCAGCATGTGCATGACCAGGTATGTAATCAGGGCCGACATGGCCAACATCAGCCACGAGGTAAAATGGTCCCTTTTCCAGCACAACATATCCAGATTCGACAAGATTCGTGACTGGGCGGCTTGTTTCGCCTATGTCACGTTCTAGCCCTAATTTGGCACCATAATCAATCAAACCACCTATCTGAGGTGCAATGTTCCTGGCACTATCATTGAAAAATGAAACATCCCCATCTGGGTGCATCATCGCTTGTGACCAGGAAAACATTGATTGAATTTTGGAGGCGAGTTTATCTCTTAGCTGACAAATGTCTCCTGATGAAGCGCAAATAGACAAGTTATAAAGATCGAGCATATCTGCCAATATTATGTTGTGATACATAGGAGAGAGTTCGAAATTACCCCCGTCTGCAAGTATTTGCTCATCAAGTTCTTTGGATAGAATTGAGTAGCCTAATTGGGACCATCGCGCTGCGGTGTCACCTTCAAAATATGTACCTGCAAAAATAAGCGCTTTTGCATTGGCAAATAAGTGATTCCCCAGCAGGTGCCACTCTACATCTTGTTCTAAGCTAAGAGCTTGCGACCATAGACTGTCTTGCCATTCTTTTCGCGCGTGCCCTATAGATAAAAAGTACTTAACCCAGTTAACAATCCTCAAAGAAGTTGGATAAGGCTCCCAGCCAACGCCTTTTCCGAATTCATTTTCTTTGATCCAGTCCGCGATGAGAAAATCATTATTCTCTTGATTTTCTTGGGCATTGTGAGAATTCAGCCAATCAAAGTAATGCAAGTTGTACAGCCAGAGCTTACTTTTCCCTTGAACCTTCCAATCAGTAAATTGAAAAGACTCATTGAGGAAGGTTAAATTCCAGTTTTGATCCATTGCATTGGGTGTTAACTCAACCCGCTGCCATCGGTTCAAGTCTTTCGTCCCAGAGTACTCAATTGACGAAGCCAATTTTGGCCTTATGAACTTCCTTTGAATTCTATTCGTAAATTGAACTGGTTTTAGATATTTAACTGTATTGAAGAGTCTTAGGGCTTTTTTCATAAAAAAAGGGTAGTTATCCTACCCTTCCTCATCATCGCTAACTTTATTTACGCAGAGCTTCTGCAATCTGGCATGTTATTCTTGCTACTTCGATAACTTCGGAAAATGCAATGGGCGAAGGTTTCGACTCCTTCACACTTTCTACAAAGGCTTTCGTGCAGTTAGACTGACCTTTGTCTTGCGCACGCAGTTTCTCATTACTTGCACCTTTCCAACCAAAAACATTCAGTTTCCTAAAGTTATCTATCTGTAAGACCGCATCATCTGCGAAAACCTCAATACGTTCTTTAGGGAAAGCCTTACCACCATTTGCAAAATAGTGGATGGTTCCTATGGAACCGTCTTCAAACGTAAGGGTAATCGATGCTTTATCTTCTTTTATAGCTACACCTGGAGAATCACCGATGCAAGTCGCGCTAAATCCGGTGATTTTGCTACCTGCTAAGAAGCGCATTAAATCTACATAGTGACAAGCCTCACCGATAATACGTCCACCGCCAACCTCAGTATCCTGTGTCCAGTGATCTGCAGGAATGTCACCAGCATTCATTGTCATAATGAAGGTTTTAGGGGTTTTAACGCGATCAAGAAGCTCTTTCATTTTGATCACATTTGGCGCAAAACGTCGATTATATCCGACCATCAATATTGGTTTGGTTGCAGATTTTAGGTATGCAGATTCAATCGAATCTACATCAGCTTCATTTAAAGCCAATGGCTTCTCAACAAATACATGTTTGCCTTTGTTGATAGATTTAATGATTTGATCAGCATGTAAATTGTGTTGAGTTGCAATGACAACGGTATCTACTTCTTCACTGTTAAGTGCATCATTCATATCAGTCGATGCATTTTTGAAGCCGAGTTTTTTCCCATGATGTACTGCTGTTACACCACCACTAGTCACAACGGTATTTAACGATGCACCACTTTTAGCAAACGCAGGCATCAACACCCGTGACGCATAGTTACCCGCACCTATAAACGCACACTCCGCTTTTCCTTTCGCTCTAGTGTTTTCAACATTAAGAGCTACATTTCGCTCTAATAGAGCGTCTTTTTCATGATTAGGGTAGTTAAGCAGAATACCGAGTGACGATTTGTCTTCTAACGTTTTATAAGCTTCTAGCGCGTTATCAATATCAAATTGGTGGCTAATTAATGGTTTCATGTCTAAAACACCACTAGACATCAAATCCAATACGGCTTCGAAATTGCGTTGCTCAGTCCATCTCACATAGCCAACAGGATAGTCGTTTCCTTTGTCCTCATAGTCTGCATCATATCGACCAGGACCATAGGAGCATGAAACCTGGAAGGTCAATTCTTTCGCAAAGAAGTCAGCACGAGATAACTCCAATCCAACAACACCTACGAGAACTATTCTTCCTCGCTTGCGGCACATTGTCGCTGCTTGAGATACAGGCTCGTTACTCTTAGTTGACGCGGTAATGATAACAGCGTCCACCCCGCGACCACGAGAAAAGCTTTCAGCTGCTTTAATTGGATCTTCGCCTTTGGATAGATCAACAACCTCAGCACCGAATTGCTTCGCTAGTTCACACTTCGCTGAGTCGAAATCCAAACCAAGAACTCGGCAACCATTGGCGCGAAGCAACTGGATGGTGATTAATCCAATTAAACCCAAACCAGTTACGACGACACATTCGCCTAGCGTAGGTTTAGCAAGGCGAATGCCTTGCAATGCAATTGCGCCAATTACAGTAAACGATGCGGATTGATCATCAACGTTATCTGGGATCTTTGCGCATAAGTTTTTGGGAACACGTACGACCTCAGCATGATTACCATTTGAAACGACACGAGTACCCACTTCAAAACTTGTTTCCCCATTATGGATAATACTACCGACGTTGCAATAGCCAAGGGTAAGTGGTTGGTCTAGCTTAGATTTAACTGCATCGATCGTGGGGAGTAGGCCATCAGTTTTGACTTTGTTCAGCACCATCTTGACCTTGTCCGGTTGCTGCCTGGCTTTATCTATGAAGTTAGCCTTGCCAAAATCAATCAGCATTCTCTCCGTACCAGCAGACAGAAGAGAACTTCGCGTAGCTATGAGCAAGTTTCCTTTTTTTTCTTGTGGACACGGAATATCTTCAAGCAATGTTTCGCCATTGCTTATGTTCTGCAATACCTGTTTCAAGAGTAAAACCTCAATCAAATAAACGAATTTTCTCAGCGTTGTTGGGATAATTTATCAACACCGCTCTATACTTCCCCTTGAAAACAAACAGGCTACCTGCTGCTAAACCGATTGGTGAGTATTGATGGACTAGATGGGAGATATCGTCCAAGTTGGAAGCACCACCACAGATGGTTAGGGGAACAGTGACAGTTTCTTTTAGTAGTTTTACCAAATTCGCATCATAGCCTTTCATTGTTCCATCAAGGTCTATGTTATTAACAACTATTTCGCCAGCACCCAGTTCTTCTGCCTTCTTTACGAAATCCAAAAGTTCTATATTGGCTGCTTTTTTTCCGTTGTGAGTGCAGACCTTGTATCCTCCAAACAGCTTTTTCTTCACATCAGCCACTACAACGACGCTTTGTCTACCAACCTGTTCTGCAATTTGGCTTATTAGCTGAGGATTTTCAACTGCTGCGCTACTAAGAGCTATTTTTTCAACCCCTAACGAAAGAATTCTAAGCGCTTGATCTAGAGAGGTAATGCCGCCGCCATAACAGAGCGGCATTCTGCACTCTGTAGCAAGGTTTTCGATCATTTTATAGTCGGGTTCGCGTCCGTTGACCGTGGCGTCGATATCGAAAACTGTTAATTCGTCAGCTTCTTTTTCATTGAATATTCTGACAGCATTAAGAGGATCTCCGACATATTTGCCCTCATTAAATTTGACCGTTTTGACAAGTCCTTTGTTTTGGACAAGCAGTACAGGGATGATTCTCGAGCGTAACATCTAGCAAACCTCGCCAAAATTCTTCAGCAACGTGACACCATTGTGATGGCTTTTTTCAGGGTGGCATTGTATTCCGTAGATATTGCCCTTACTGACTATACAGTTGAAATCATGTGAGTAATTGGCGACAGCTAATTTCTCAGAATCTGCACAGTCAAAGTAATAGGAATGAAGGAAATAGAACTGAGGATTTTCTTCGATTTCTAGGAACAGAGAGCTTTCCTTTTCTATGCTTATTGTGTTCCATCCCATATGAGGCAACGGGTATTTTTGATGATTATCAACCTTGATCTTTCTGACGGTGGCATCTATCCAGCCCAGCCCAGCAGCCTCGCCTTCTTCACTCGAATTCGCCATTATTTGCATGCCTACACAGATGCCTATAACAGGCATCTGTTGATTTAAAACTAAATCATCTAAGGTAGCACGCATTCCTGAGTCGTTGAGTTTTGCCATTGCAAAATCAAAAGAACCAACGCCTGGTAATATCAACTTCGTCGCTTGCTCGAGCTGTTCGGGTGTTTGCGCATAGAAATGAGGAATACCAAGACGTTTATAGATGTTCCCAAACGCTCGGATATTGCCTAAGCCATAATCGATAATACCGATCAACGCTTGCCTCCTTTCTCAAGTCCTAGTGAGCGCATTACTTTTGCTCCAACATCATAAATTGATTGTTGCGACTTGTATTCACGATATGTCTTGTTTGGTGCGTCAAAATAGCCTTGAAGTTCATCAGTTGTAATGCCGAGTTTATTTGCTATAAATTCAAACTCATGGCGTACATCTTCATCTGTCATTGGTGGTGTCTTAAGCTCTTCCAATGCTTCTTCTCTGGTCATTTGGCCTGTTAAGATCAAACTTGAAAATTGCACTTTTCGAGTGTCATAGCCAAATTTATTTGGCAACCAGTAGCCTTCATAGAAGCGAGTGAATCTCGACTCGAAATGTTTCTGAGGATAACGCTGATACCCAAACTTATCTTCTAAAGTCTTTATCGCCTCTTCTTTGTTATATTTCATATAGTCAAGAGGTCTAGTTAACTTTATGCCTTTAACATAAGGCAGGTATAGTTTGTGCCAAAGGATATTGGTAACTGGGAATTTCTTAAGAGGTACTGAACCAAACTTAGCGTGGATATCCTTAAGCTGACGAGAATCAGATTGGTAGTACATCCACTCAAGTGGATTTCTTATACATTCTGTAGAATAGTTACCACCTGTAAGTATGTTCTTCACATTATGCTTGCTTGCAAACTTATACATGGTGGCAAAGAAAGCATGATCTTGAGGCGTATCAATATGTGAAACACCAGACTTAAAGAATGAAAGCTGAAGATCTTTCATTTCTTCCCAGTCGATGACCTCGGTGAAAAGATCAAGCTCAAGACCGTCAACCAGTCGCTCGATATTGTTAACTGCTTCCTGGCTGTTCCAACCCGCATCAACATGGAATACTAGCGGACGCAAACCCAGTTTTTCTTTTGCTAGATAAAGTAGGTAAGAGCTGTCGATTCCTCCACTCATACCGATCAAACAATCGAAATCATGCCCCTTACCTTCAAGCTTAATCTTTTCAGCAAGTTTCAGTAAAGAGTTGTCATTTAAACCATCAGGATTCCAATTAGGAAGTATGTCTGAATAGTAAGTGTTGCAATGATCACAGACCCCATTTGCGTCAAAGGTGATCTTCGAATCCGTTGTGTCCATTACGCAATTGCTACATATCTTTGTATTTTCGTTTTGCATGTTAAATTCCGATCACTGGGAGGGTCTGTTCTTAATGAAAACTGCTGGCACACCGCCAACGATTGTATTTGGAAGTACGTCTTTGGTGACAACACTGCCACCTGCGATTACAGCGCCTTCACCTATTGTTACGCCAGGAGTAATTACACAATTGGCCCCAATCCAAACATCATTTTCAATCACAACTTTTGAGTGCTGGTCTCCGGATATCGGAAACGGCTGACCTATAGGCGGGATGGTATGATTGCTCGAGAGGATCTGTGTACGATAGCCTACTAATGTTCTGTCTCCAATACTCACGCCACCAGAAGTCGTAATCAAGACGTCTTTTGCTAAGTTGACGTTATCTCCAACAACCAAATTTCGGCCCGGACAAATCCACACACCGGGATAAATGTCTACATTTTTGCCAAACTTTGCTCCGACCAAACCTAGCAGACATGTCTTCAGGAAAATGCAGAATCTGTAGCGTGGTAAGGACAGTATCAATCCCATTAAGGATTCGTAGCTAACTACCAGAAATGATTTCATTCGATAAAACTCTCGATGTACTTGATTTCTTGCTCTAATCGCTGTTCTACAGTGGGGAACATGTCTAAACGATTTTTGCCATTATAAATTAGTCTTTGCTTCTTTTCTATGTCAGTTTCCAGCTCAAGAATACCACGAGCTATCTCATTTATATCATCTCGATCCACATAATAAGCGGCATCACCACAAATTGACTTCGACCACTCTTCATTAGAAATCACAAGCGGAACATCAAACTGCCATGCTTCAATAATATTATTGCTAAAACTTTCTAGTTTGCTTAACAAAAATAAATAGTCACATTGAGAATATAAAGACGTTAATTGTGATTTCTTTACAACCCCAATACACTTCACTATATCTTGAACTTGATGTTTGTCTACCAAATCAAAGAACTCACGCGCACAGCTCGATCCATCATCACTTGTTGTAATGACAAACTCGATATTCTTGTACTGTTTCCTTAAGGTGGCGGCCAACTGTGGAATAATCAGAATATTCTTATTCTTCTGCCACCCACAGAGTAGTAAAACTCTAATTTTTCCAGCTTCAAGCTGAAAATCAACAGATTCATTTCGATTGGAAACTGCAATTGAAGGTAGAATCAAGACTTTATTATCTATGCCATAAAGCTCGTCAGCCCTATCACACATAGCTTCATTTTCATAAATAACACCTGAAGCTATTCTAAGGCCAAATATGCGATATTTATCTACAAGTGCACGTTTAACTCTAGCGAAGCCCTTTTCATCTTTCCAAAAATCGACCTCTGGAAAGTAAAGATTCGAATCCGCGGAACCGACAATTTGCTTCACCGACTTCAAGTAAATGCCAAAACCAAAGTACGAATAGACCACATCTATTGAATTTTTAACAATAAAAGATGTTACATTAGTCAACTCTTGAAGCATTCTAACCAATGGATTACCTGAAACAATAACCAAGTTGTATTTCCATTTACTCTCTTCAAGTTCACGATGTAATTGAGATTTTTCACTCACAGTAAAAAATGGTGTGAACGGTAGTTCTTTTCTCTCCGACAAAGCCATTATAAAATTTAAGGCAACATTCTGGCCACCACCGGCTTTCAATGGGCCAAAATTAATCAGAACACTTGGTTTTCTGAATTCCATCTAGACTTTCACCACTTCTTTATTATGATTCATGAGTACGACTCCTATCAGGTGCCCCCAGATTATTATAAATACTGGACTTTCAAACGCATGAACCACGATCATTCCAAAAACAGTCAGAGCAACAATTGCAGCATCCTTTTCACAGTGCTGCTTAGCAGTTAAATAGCTATACAAGCAGAGTAGAAGTAGTAATGAAGTGATGACGAAGCCAGCCTCATAATATACTTTAAAAAAATAACTTTCAGGGGCTCGAATCGGTTCAACCGACTTGTTCGTAATTGTGCCTAGACCATGACCGACTAATGGATCAGAGTGACCCACTATATAAATATAACGACCGATTCGACTATCGTTTTTTTCCTGAGCAATAATTGACTCAACTGAAAACACTCTTTCCAAGATAGGTATCTTATCCATAAAGAATGTGCTGGTTATAGCGACAACGCTCAAAACAGAAAACGCAAAAAAAACCAATTTAATGTTTTTTACAAAGTTACTTACTATAAGATATGCAAAATATCCAAATACGACAACAAAGAATAGTTTATTACTTGTAACTATTCCCCCACCCAATAAACCAGGAATCAATAGAATAAAACCGAAATAGCCAATTTCTTTGATATATCTGAAACTCAATATAGAAAAAAGAGCACAATACAATCCAAAAACTTGTGGACTGCCAAGCGTTGAGGTGGATCTGAGGTAAGTTGAATACTCGGAGAAATCCTTACCCTGAGCCCATTTTAATGCATTAGAATCAAGCGGTATTAAATCAAAGAGAGTAGGACTAACAAAGTATTGAATAACACCCAAATACCCAATTACAGCTGCTATATAGACATTAGGTATTAAAATATTTACGTATTCAATCTTTCTACTGTTACTATAAATGAGTACCCATGTTACTACTGGTAATGCATAAAGTCCAAATGCTACGAACGCATCTTTCAAGTTATCTACATACAATGTCGAGAAGAAGAGAGATAATAGTAGCAGAATAAAATATATCTGATGCATTACAAATCTTTCCAGCAACCTTACCTGAAGACCGGTAGATATAAGAAAAGATAACAGAATGAAAAATGGGATTACATATATGTACTTTATTCCAACATTGACAAACACAGCATTTGTCACTGTGGCAATGTGAATGAATACCAGTAAAAAACGTATTATAGAATCCCTTCCTACAACCATGATTCAATATTGCCTTTTAAAGTTTAGTTACGGATTTCATAGCATCCAGTAATACAGATCTAATCTTGGCGTTTTCAGACACTAACGTATCTATGAGAAGATCTCGATTGTTGATTACGTAATCAATCTTCTCTTCTAATACTTCGGTCGTAATATTATCTATACTGATAACGTTGTTCTCAAAGTCCTTTATTGCTCCAAGAATACCTTGAGATTTAGTGCCGTGGTAAGCAATGTTTATCGATGGTACATTCTGACTCAACGAGAAAATAACTGAGTGAAGCCTTGTCCCAATAAACATATCCATTTCGCTATACATTTGTCTCAACTGCATTGGATTGTAGTCTGCAAAATGATACTTTACTCGTCCATCATATTTAGTGTTTCTGAATGAATCTTCAATTTCTTTCGAAATACGCACATCACTGTGCCCTAGGTGAGAATTGTTAGCAATTACTTGAGGGAATATATGAATATAAGCACTATGATCATCAATCAAGCGCTTAATGTTATTTGTGATTGCATTTTTGTAATTATTTATTTTTTCTTGCTTCTCTTCTTCACTTGCTACGTATTTAAATGCATGGTCAACAAGTGTCATACCTACATTAAAATTATTAGAATCAATATTCAGATCATGCTTAGATAGTTCTTCATCACTCTCCAAAAAAAATGCGGAATCTTGAATTATTTCAATATCAACCAATTCGGAAAGCTCGTTAACCTCAGGGTACAGATCCAAACAAACCTTTTCTCTCAGAAATATTTTCTTTATTCCACGTAATGATGATTTAGTCATCCATTTATTGAATGACCCGACTACTGGCCCCAGTGATTGACTAAAAATCACCATCTTCTTGTCATATCTTTTTGCAAGAATAAAAGGGTACAACATGCTAAAAAGAGATATAGACTGACGTAGAGACTTATTCTGAGCAGTAATATAACTTCCACCCTTACTAATAACCACATCAGACTCTAAAAATTTTTCAATTCCTTCACGTTCAAATGGCGTGAAAAATGCTTTTAGAACTGTTTTATTTCGTGTTGCCAACAATACCGTGAATTTAACTAGAATCCACAGTAGGTGAAGAAATCTTGATTTGTCATTATCTTTAATTACAGGTCTAGGTTGATAGAACATCCCAGGGTAGATACGCTTGGAGAATTTTTTTATAAACTCATGTTCATTTATGAACTGATCGTCGTTTGGACCAAACGTTGAAAACATATTAATCTCGGCATCTTTATCAATTTCTCTTAACAGTTGCGTTGTCGAAATGATAATCGCTGCATCGCCTTTATTATGATCTGTATAGCAGTGTGTTATAGCATATTTCATAGTTTTTACTTATTTAATAGTTTCTGTATGATAAAACCATGCAAATTCACCCGGTAAATAAATATACGAAGAAGTTATTTATTTGTGACCTTTGCATATCGTTTTACTGAGCCAGTACCGATATTCATCTAGAGTTTTATCAGCAACTTTAGTCCAATTCATTGTTTATATTTAGTTTGCCTAAACAGCATCATTTTCTGGATCTGTCTAGGCAAACTTGCGATGCGTAATGATTACGCCTTTGACGATTCGGTGGTCAATTGTAGATTGGACATGACATCCATAACATCTACATAAAACTCTTCTAAAGCATCATCAATATTTAAACCGCTGGTCAACCATTCATAGACTTCTTGTGAATAGCCCTCGGCAAACGACAAGTCAACAGTTAGTGCTTCTTTCAAAGCTACTTCCAATGGCTGATCAATCACATTGAATACGTTTTCTCTACCAAGCACATGTGTCTTTAGGTGGTAGTTATTAAATACAAGATAGGAATCCAAATACGATGCATTCTGTCTCAGATCTAGCTGAATTACTGGCACACCGTAGCACGCAGCATCAAAGCCAAATGTTGAAAAAGCATTGATAACAACATCAACATCATCAAGTGATGAGAAACGTAGTTTGTTGTACTCGTCATCTAGATAGTAGTTAGCTGGGTTCTCAACATGCTCACCGATATCCATAACTTCAACATGCTCATGCTCTGCATAGTGGTCAAACTCGCCTTCTGTACCATTTGGACGAGGCTTGAGAATTAACGTCCAACCAGCTTCCCTAGTCGCTTTGATCAGATCTTCGATAATCCTGATATCGAGATCGGTCATAACAGGGACACTAAATCGAGATGTACTCGATATAGCGTACATTGCTACTTTTTTCTTCTTTGAAGAGTCAGTCTTGATCGGTGTTTTACGGTTTTCTAATGGATATCTCAACTTTAAAGGGAAAAGGGAACGGCAATTATTTTCTCCTTGGTTTTTGACCCAGTCGTTTGCAAGAGAGTCATTCCATGTATAAACAAGATGTGAGTTGTATCCATTAGGTTCTTTTACTGCATGATCCCAACTTTCCATAACAGTTACTACCGTCTGATCCTTGGCTGAAAGTAGTTCCGCAGAAGCGTTAAGTGTGCCGACTAAAATCAACTCTGTTGGATAGGGATTAGTCAAGCCAATACGGCTTACGCCATTTAGGAAGCGATTGATGCTTTTGTTTGGTACTTTTGGCATAAACTTCGAAAGCCAAAGAAGAAAACCTTGAGTTCCCGTGTTCTTTCTGACGAGTTGTTGTCGCTTCTTCTGAAATTGAAAAGAGAAATCAGTTCGAGTAAACAGAAGTGAGCATGCACGATGTAGAATAAATCTCAATCGATTTTCTTTTTTAATTCTCTCAAAATTAACAAAATCAAAAGCTATGTCTGGGAAAATTCTTTTCACATCGTTATGCATTACTTCAGGCACGGCCAAGTGTATTTTTACACCTTTTTCGTTAAATTTTCTGATGATCGGTTCAAAAAGGTAGAGATAAATTTTAAAGTCGATGACAATTGTAACTTCTTTTCTCATTTTAATTAATTTCCAAACTATATATATTTATCTTTAAACTTGACCAAGTAGAACATTCTTAGCAAGAATGTACAAATAGCAGCAATTAATACGGAGCTAGCAGAACCGACAACTCCGTAGTTGTTTGTTAAGACTACGCATGTTGACAGAGCAACGAAACCACTAATCAAAACTATACGACTGGATGTAAGTGGCTGGTTGAAAGCCAAAAATAAGGGGTTTATCGAAGCGCTCATAGCAATCAATGAAGCGGCAATGACAAGTACTATTGCAGGCTCAAAAGCTACAGAAAAAGGTTCGCCATATAAATAGACAATAATATCTTTCAAGAAAAGATATGAGACGCTAATCACTACCAAAGATACACCGGTAAAAGACATGATGATTTTCTTTATCACTTTCAGTGCTTTGGGTACTGAGTTCTCACATAGATAACCAAACAGTGCATTGTTAATTGTTTGAGGGATTATGATATAGAAACGATAGAACGTCTTAGCTACGGAATATATACCGATACTTTCGTGAGATAGCAATGATGCCAATATCATAGCATCGCCTTGGCTTGTTAATGTACTTCCTGAAACACCCAAATAGGCGCTGAGTGCATACTTAGTAATGCTTGTATCTTCGGTATTCTTTACTTCGTAACCATTCTTCTTTAACTCATTAAAGAAGAAGCAGACCCCTATCGTACAACTAAGCGACTCAATGACTGTCAATACAATAAGACAGTCAACAATATCAAATCCGTAATATACAATACCTAGGATAATGATTGATAGACTCGCAACAGCACTAACAGCAAATGTGAAAAAATATATTTTAAAATATGAAAATGCTAGTAAACAGGAATTCAAAAAAAGGTTATTCAATGATGCAATCACATAGATTATAAACAGAGCTCCGATTTCACTATAAAATATATCCTCAGTATTGAGTGTTAATTCAAAATAACTCTTAAATATCAGAATTATCAAAAATAACAACATCACTGTTGCCAGATTTATAATCAGGCACGCTTTTTTTGCATCCCTCAGTTCGATGAGTGACTTCTTCAGGTGATACACAAGGGAATTTATAAATCCAAAAGACAAAAGTACAGCAAGTATTCCCGAAAATGATGTGAATAAATACTGAAGTCCCTTGTCTTCAACAGACAGATTTCTAGCTATGACGATACCTAGAAGTAGTTGACAGGCATGCCTAATTATGTTGATAGATGCTGTGTTCGCCACTCTCGAAAACAAGTTTTTTGTTGGCACAGTCATTCTCTAAATTTTTGTATAATGCTGGATGATTTTGGATGCAACAAACTCTTCTGTCATTCTCATGGCATCAGGACATGCACCACCAATATGTGGAGTAACAATAAGATTGGTGTTTTGAATTGCCCATTCTACAAGATGATTATCAGAAGGAACTACACCTCTCCATTTTTTTTCGCCACTCAACACATCAAGTGCCGCACCAGCAACTTTTCCACTTTTCAAAGATTCCATGAGTGCCGATTCATCAATTATTTCACCTCTCGCTGTGTTAACTAAGAATACGCCATCCTTCATCACGTCGAATTCATCAATAGATAACATTTTTTCAGTGTCTGTATTCAATGGCACATGTACTGAGATGATATCTGATGTTCTCATTAGAACATCGAGGCTGACACTTTTAGCCCAGTGATCTCGACTTTCAATATCATTATATATGACATTCATACCAAAACACTTCGCATAGTCAGCGACCATTAAACCTAGTCTTCCTAGGCCAATGATACCTATAGTTTTACCAAGTAACTGAGTGCCATATTGACTATCTCGATCCCAGTTTCTAGATTCAACATTTCTTAGGTGAAACTTGTAGTTTCTCAATAACGAAATCAACAATCCCCATGTATGTTCTGCCGTGGGTGTAATTCGTTTTAAAAACTCCACCTCTCCTTTAAGGGATATCACTTGAATCTGATTAGCATTGGTGAAATCAGTATCAATATGATTAGTTCCAGTGGTTGCTGTGGCTAAGAATTCTAATGCATTAGAGTTCTTCAAGAACTCCTCATCTAGCTGATGATTGAGCCTAGATATTATACCATTAGCTTTCTTTAAAATATCTTTGTTATCATTTATCTCTGAACACTCAATATAATCAAAGTGCTCCGATAAGAGCATTTTTGCTTTATCTGAATATCCTTCTGGCTCAAGATTGACAACCACTTTTCTTTTCATGCTAACTATTGCTCTATTCTTTTTTTCATTAGAAAATCTGCAATAAGTAAGTCCTGCTCATCATCAATATTTGCCGAACTTTCTTTTGACATAATGAATGGAATTGGTTTATCGCAAACTAGCTTATTTTCCTTTATCAACAGATCTCTTGAACAGATATACATTGCGCCATTGCGATGATAAATCGGCTCAAGGTCTTGCCTTAGTGAGCCTTTCGGTTCTTCATATATTTTCTCAAGGCAGTTTTCGGAAATTCGATACATTCGAGACGGATGACAATCATCAACTTGATATACGCTAACTAAAGAGCTATTTTCGCTATCAGATAGAAATAACTCAATTGCACTATCAATGTCCTTCTCTGTCCTCATCGGAGCTGTTGGTTGTAGAAGCAGGATTGCATCAAATGTGACATTTTGCTTTCTTTCAATGTTTAAGCAAACATCCTGCAGAACAGGTAACATCGGTGTTTTATCTTCAGCTAGTTTGGTTTCTCTATCCAAAACACTAGCACCAAAGCTCTCAGCTACCATTTTTATTTCTGCATCATCCGTAGAAACAATATAGCTTGTTATCAATGTCGAAGATTGAGCTGCTTTAATGCTCCAATATATAAGCGGCTTATTACCAACACTTCTGATGTTTTTTCTTTTGACGCCTTTAGAACCACCACGAGCAGGTATTATTGCTAGTATTTTTTTTACCGATTTATCCATTATTAGCACTTTGATAATTATTTGGTATCATATAAATGAAATTATATCGGGTGGAGTATATCCATCCCCCCACCCGATACCTCTTATAACAATGTATATATCAAAATCAGGTGTTTAATAACATCCTGATGTTTACATTGAGAATATTCAGCATTTAATCTTCAATATAACTGATGGTTTTTTGTATATTAGGTTCAAAATCTTTTAAAATTCTCACAATTCTATTTGAAGCTTTTCCATCACCATAGATATTGCAGTTTTCATATCTACCATGCTGGATTTGATGCTCGATTTTATCGTGAATACTACTGCGACTAAAGTCGGCTTCTATAAGATTTTGGCCACGTTCTCGACCAACTTGTCGATCACCAACCAGCACAACAGGTACGCCGCTAAAAGTAGAATCTCTAATAAAACTGGAAGAGTTACCGACTGCACAGGTTGCACCTTTTAGCACTTTCTGGAACACTTCCGGCTTGAAGTTTTTGATTAGATACAGCCAACTTGTATCATTGTTCTCTCTGAATGATCTAATCGCTGAGGATATTCTGTCAGAACCAGCGTCAACATTTGGCCAAAGCCATATAGTCTGCATTCCAATATCCGCTAGTGCTGCTAAGATCTCTTCCACTTCATATCGTGTATCTTTGTGGGTAGTTACAGGATGAAAAATGACAAGTAGATAAGGCTTATCTAAGTCGATTCTTGCACCGATTCCACCTTCAATGTCTTCTGGAGCGAGATCATCAGCAAGTGACAATATGTAGTCACCCGCAGGACATCCGACGTTAAACACTGAGTTTTTAGCCTCTCCCATTTTCACTATGTAATCGGCAGCGCGCTGCGTCGATGGGAAATGAAGGTGACTGAATTTTGTTATTGCGTGGCGGCAACTTTCATCAATGGAACCTGAAACTTCACCACCTTGGATATGTGCTATTGGGAGGTTCATATATGCAGCAGATATTGAAGCAGACAACGCCTCATATCTGTCGCCTATCAAAAGAATAAAATCCGGCTTAATTCTGTCAAATTCGGTAGAAAACTGCACAATACCAAGCCCAATACTCTTTGACATCGTCGTTGGGTTTGAGCCCTCAATTTCCATGTAGACTCGGCTTGTTACAGGAAATCCATCTTTTTCTACAATATCAACGACATTACCAAATCGAGGTAATAGCATGGTGCCGGTACATAATACTTCTAATTCGAGGCCATCATCCGCCATGATTTCAGACAAAACTGGCTTCATTCTTCCGTAGTTTGCTCTATCTACAAGAATGGCGAGTATTTTTCTCATTGAAAGTCTCCTACACAAATGTAATCGTCAAATCCAAGATTTTTCGTTACCTTTTTGCCAATAAGGTTTCTCGCCTCTTCTATTGAAAGACCTCCGCCTGGTTTTTTCATTGCAAAATGAGCCTCAGTGAGTATTTCACCAGCATTCAATTCTTTAATGCAAAATGCACTTCGTGAAAACAGTACTTTTGTTTCTTGTCTATTGCTTGCCATCAATGATTTATCAATTTTGCAATTGAGACCTTTCTCAATAAACCTTACGCCTTCTACTAGTTCCGTTAGTTCTTCGATAGTCAAGGAACTAGAGGTATCAGGTCCAAAGCATCTCTTTGAAAATACAGCGTGTACCTCAATCATCTTTGCGCCTCTAGCAACAGCAGCTAAAGATGGATAGATCTTACCTGAATGGTCTGATAGACCAATTGGACACTGAAATCTGCTAGCTAAATCGTCAATGACGTTATATCCAATTTCCTCAGCGGGGCAAGGATAAGAGGTAGTGCATTGGAATAAGCCCAGGCTGTTAGTTGCTTTGAGAGATGCGAAACTTTCTTCCAACTCAACAAAAGAGGACATACCACTGGAAAGCAGTACTGGTTTCCCTGTTTTTGCTACTGCTTCCAAGAGCGCAGTATTACCGGTATCACCAGAACCAATCTTGTATGCAGGAACGTTAAGTTCTTCTAAAAGTTCAACAGCAGCCGCAGAAAATGGTGTGGACAGAAAGTCTAGCCCTACTCTCTGAGCGTGTTCATAGAGCCCTTTCCATTGCTCTTTTGTGAACTCCATTCTTTTCCAGTACTCGTATCTTGTTTCATCTTGTGGAAAAACTCGCACTCTGAACTGTTCATGCTTTGTGGATTCTTCACTGGCAATATGAGTTTGAAACTTAACTGCATTTGCTCCAGCTTGCGCAACCGCGTCGATATAGGCGTGTGCACTGCCTAGACTTCCATCATGAGCTTGCCCAATTTCCGCTATGATATAACAATCAGGCCCGCCTACTTCTAAACCATTTACCGTGAACTTTTCCATCTATACGATGCCTTTAGTATCAATGACGACGTTGTCGGCGAAATCTAAACCATAGAATTCTTTATGATTGACAAGCATTAACAAAATATCACAATTTTCTACAGCAGCTGAGCTTGTTGTCAATGTGATGTTATTAAGTTTATCTGGCAGGTTCGTTATATTTGGTTCGATGGCATATATTTCTCCCGTATGCCATTCTGATAAAGCTTTGACAATATTAACTGCTGGACTTTCTCTTAAATCATCAATGTTAGGTTTGAAAGCCAATCCAAAGCAACCAATCTTTATGTCCTTGGCTTGTTTTGTTGTGTTTCTTTGCAGGTAGTCGGCAACGGCTAACTTGACTTTGTTTATCACCCACTCTGGCTTTGAATCGTTGACGTTTCTGGCAGTGTGAATGAGGCGAGCTTCTTCTGGAGTCTTAGATACAATAAACCACGGGTCTACAGCAATACAGTGGCCACCAACACCTGGTCCAGGTTCTAGAATATTGACGCGCGGATGACGATTTGCAAGAGAGATCAGCTCCCATACATTTATGTCCAATCTATCGCATATCATTGAAAGTTCGTTTGCGAAAGCGATCTGCACATCTCGAGAGCTATTTTCAGTCAATTTGGCCATTTCTGCTGTTCGTGCATTTGTTACAACGCAGTCACCCTGAACAAATGTCTTATAGAGCTCTACTGAACGCTCAGAGCATCTGGCTGACATACCGCCTATAACTCTGTCATTCTCGACCAATTCTCTTACTACGTGACCAGGAAGAACACGTTCAGGGCAATGCGAAACATTTACGTCTGCATCATTTCCTGCTTGTTGAGGAAATGAAAGGTCTGGACGTGCACTCGCTAGCCACTCTGCCATCTGCTCTGTCGCACCGACAGGGGATGTCGATTCAAGTATAACAAGGTCACCTTTTTTCAATACAGGCGCAATCGCCTTACTCGCCGCCTCAATATATGATAAATCGGGAGTTGGAATGGCGTCGCTATCCGCAGGTAAGAATGGTGTTGGAACTGCTATTAAGAATGCATCCGCAGGCTTAGGCTTAGTCGTGGCTTCAAGATAACCCTCCAATACAGCAGCATGTACGATCATATCTAGGTCAGGTTCAACAATGTGAATTTTCCCTTGATTGATCGTATCTACCGCATGTTGATTAACATCCACACCAATAACTTTCTTTTTCCTTGATGCAAACATCGCTGCAGTTGGCAGTCCAATATAACCAAGGCCGATTACAGATATTGTTTGAAGAGACATTTTATTCCTCGGAATTTTTGTAGTGATTCGCTAAATGTTCGATGATTTTTTCGCAAGCTTTCCCATCACCATAAGGGTTATGAGCAACACTCATTTCCTTGTATTCACTGTCATCAGTAATCAACTTTTCTATAGCTGTAACGATTGAGTCTCTATTTGTCCCTACCAGCTTAACCGTTCCTGCTTCTACAGCTTCTGGTCGCTCAGTTGTATCTCGCATAACCAATACTGGCTTACCTAAAGACGGTGCCTCTTCTTGAATACCACCAGAATCAGTCAAAATGATGTGTGAATGAGTAAGTAAATAAATAAATGGCAAATACTCTTGAGGTTCAATCAAGCGAATATTATGATGACCAGCTAAAATCCTATTTACTGGCTCTCTTACATTTGGGTTTAAATGAACTGGGTAGATAATTTCAATATCGTCATGACTACTAGCGATATCAGTCAATGCATGGCAAATATTTTCAAATCCATCACCAAAATTTTCGCGACGATGTCCCGTTACTAAAATAATCTTTTTACTACCATCTATATTTGGAATACTTTTAGCCATATCAGCTTCATTAAGTTCTTCCAATTTTTCTTTTGCTAAAAGAAGTGAATCTATAACAGTATTACCTGTAACGATCACATTCTCGTCACTAATGTTCTCTAATAGGAGATTATCTCTAGATTTATTGGTAGGTGCGAAATGAAATTTGGCTATTGATGCAGTTAACCTTCTGTTTGCTTCTTCAGGCCATGGTGAGTAGATATTGCCAGTTCTTAAACCCGCTTCTACGTGACCCACGTCCACTTGCTCATAGTATGATGCTAGGCTCGCAGCAAATGTTGTTGCTGTATCACCATGAACAAGAACCACATCAGGCTTGTAATCTTGTAGCACTGGCTGAAGTTTCAAAAGGACTTTTGAGGTCGTTTGATTTAAACTTTGACCAGGCTCCATAATGTTCAAATCGTAATCGGGCTCAATATCAAATAGGTCCAACACCTGATCAAGCATTTCTCTATGTTGTGCTGTAACACAACATTTAGAGTCAAATCTACTGTCTTCACAAAGCATTTTAAAAAGAGGAGCCATTTTAATGGCCTCTGGTCGCGTACCAAAAACACACAAAACTTTAATCATAATTTCATTTAAAACTCTTATTTAAGGCTAGACCTAGCGCTTCGAGATAAATTAACGAGTAGTAGAATTGAAATTCCAATCATCGCGCCTAGAATAAACCCAATCATTAACAACTTGCTCATTCTTTTCTTATCATGACCTCCAGGGTTTGAAGGTTTGGACACATAGCTTGTGAATCTCGCTTTTTCCAATGAGTATGAGTCACCACCAAGCATAGAAATTTTAATCTTTATTCGCCCAATAGTTGGATCGACCATTCCTAAATCTTTTATCTCGCTAATTTTCTCAAACTTTTTTTTCAATATTTCAGAACCTAGCGCAATCGGTAGATCTGGCTCATAATATAAATCAACGAGAGGTTTATCAATCCCTAACGGCTCAACTATACTAAGCGCTAGACTAATTTCCTCTAGCACCAATCGCTTTTTTTCTAGCGCGAGAACTTCTTTTTCCTTTAATATCCCTTCAAGTCTAAACTTATAAAAGTCTAATAGAGATTTCACTTTTGATAACAAGGCCTCCTTTTGCTTTTCATTGACAAACTCCACATACTCCATGAGATTTTTCTGACTCATTTCGCCACTGGCAGACTTTGATACAACTATAGCATTTCTCTTTTCACGATCGGAAAAGCTTGCCTTCATTGAGTAAACAATAGGATTTTCGCCCTCATTTTTCTCTTTAAATCTAAGAAATTCGGCCTTTGTGGTATTGCTATTGAATATAGAAACGAAATTTCCAAATAATGTGTCTGAGTTAGCAGCTTCAGACAGATCAGCGTAAGCATTTACAGATCCAGAATCCACATATAAAACGTTCTCATCTTTAAAAAGAGTAGCGTCGCTATAAAATTTCCCAAAGCCAGGCTTAAACTGTTCGACATACATTGTCGTGACGAGCGCATCATGAGTAGCTGGCACTGTTACTTTAGCTGTTGATGTCCAAACCTCTTTATCTGATGAGCTCACAACAAAAGACATCGTCATAAAAAAGCAGATGCTAGTAATCATCACCCACTTTCCGTTCCAAAGCATTTGTAGAATGTATTTAATGTTTATAACTTCCCCAAGATCCGGCTTTAACCTGGTGCTAACATCCTTGCTGCCACTTGTTTTCATTTTCCACCTTTGTTATTTCATTCTTCCAAGCTACCGCCCTTAGGTGTCGTCCCTAAAGTACGCGATAGCCAAAATGTCATGTCGAATATTTGTACTACTTTCTTCTCAGCACGCTGTTTTCAGTAGTTACTTCCACCTGACGATTGAGTAGTTTTATCAACAAGATAGATCGCATTTCTCCATCCGCTTCTTTGTAGATCGCATCTGAACCCTCAAACTGCCCACCCAACACTTCGATTTGGTCACCCGGCTTCAACATGTCGTTTAGCTGCTCGCGCTGTTCATCCGAATCTTCATGTGCCATTAAGCTCAAAATTAGATCGAACGGAACGGTACAAGGCACGGCTCCATGCCTGACAAAATCAACAACACCTCGGGTTGAACGCACTGTGGTATAAGCAATTTTTTCAGGATCAAAGGAAGCAAACACATAGTTTGGAAAGAGAGGTTCAAGCTGTGGTGTTCTTTTACCGCGGCGAATTTTTTCAACCGTCACTTGTGGATAGTAACAGTCGACGCCTTGCCGCTTGAGGTGCTGCTCTGCGCGTTGTTGCTCGCTGCGTTTACAATAGAGCAGATACCATGAATTCATTATATTTCTCGCCGATGTCCTAGCTAGCCAATTTGCACCGTCTCTGCGACGCAACTCAAGAGTATATTAGGCTGCTCATCGAGCAGCAAGGGCTGCGCAGCCGACAGCTCAATTTGTCTGCACTAGTTCATAGTTTGCATTGTTGTACGTAGCTTTTTTCAGAAATGCAAAATGCCGCACAATATATGCGGCATTTCGTTTCAAGGGATTTAAGAAGATCTAGATATGAGGATTAGGCACTCAAACGCTGTATGTCTAAGCTAAAACTGGTTAACCCGACCTCACTCAACGACACGCGGACGTTTCCACCCGCTAAATCTATGGTTTGAAAGCGCGTGCTGGCTGCGTCAACGCCTAGCAAGTGATCATTGTTTACGATGATCGCATTCCCAGTCCCATCAACCACAGCATTCAAGCCTGCTGATAGTACACTGAGTTCATTATCTGACGCATTGAGGATGCCAAACATGGCCCGGATTGGACTTGCGTAGGTCGATTTCTTAATAGCATGCTCAATTTGATGCACGAGATGAACAAAACCGCGCTCATCGGCATCTTGTGAACGTAGGTATTCATTGAAGAAAGCACGGATCATTAACGTTGTAGCCGTTCCGTTTCTGCCTGCTGAAGCGCTATCTACCATGTAGAACGCCATTTGACCGTCCATCATCCATGTATAATCCAGAACAACAGGACTAGAATCCGCGGATTGCAGAGAGTGATATGATAGACGCCAATCCCCTTGTCTTGAGTCTTGATCGGGCATTAAGCCCATGAGTAAATCTCGAGCATTCCCTGGGTTGTCTAACAAGTCATCGAGGTGCCATTTTAACTCTTCGGTAAGTGGTTGATCGCCACCATTTTGGGCGAGCTTGAACCATTGCTGGCTAAAATCCATATCGCAGCTCGCGCCACCATCAGCATCTTCGAGTACTGACATAATCGCGGATTTCACTACCATGATGTCATCAATAGGCTTGATCAAAAAATCTTTCACGCCAAATCGGAGCGCTTGTGCCACATCAGACATACCGCCCGTACCAGAGATAACGATGACCGGAAGCATGGGATACTCCAAACTTACTTCTTCAACGAATTCCAATCCAGTCATTACGGGCATAGACAAATCACTGAGCAAGAGATCAGGAATGCCTTCTCTGAGCGCTTTAAGCCCATCAAGTCCATTTTCTGCTTCTCTAACAATGCATCCTTCTTTGCGTAAGAAACCACCGATAATTCGAATGAATACGGGGTCATCTTCTACAATCAGAACCTCTTTACCTTCTAACACTGCCCTGCTCTCCTGATCGGGTACTGGTTTACGTCTAAGGAACGTCGCCTTAGTCCCTTTAGGATAGTTTGTAATCCGTCACGACGTTGCAACATCCACGTAATTATAGGCACCAGTACACATAACCTTATGTATCCAGAAAGGAAAAAACTCATCTATTTGTTTAGCTTCTGAACAAACATTACGTTACTTACGATGTTGCTTATTGATATGAGACAACGAAAAGAGCATCTTGTTAATTTGAAATAGAGATCTCTATGTCTTTTTATAGAAGGCAATCGCAATTCGTGAATACATATGAAACTAGATGATCTAAATCTCTTTCGTCTTATCGTCGAAAATGGCAGCTATACATTAGCGTCGAAGAAAACAGGGATCCCTGTAGCGACACTGACTCGCCGCATTCAAGCGCTTGAAGAAGACATGAAGATTAAGCTTTTGCATCGTGACGCTAGAAAGTTGTCACTAACGGAAGCTGGGCAAGGCTTTTATGATAAATGCTCACCGTTACTCGAACAACTCATGGCCGCGACAGAGAGCCTATCTGAACATTGTAAGGGTGAATCTGGCACCCTAAAGATAAGTGCGCCATCAAATATTGCGATGAAACTGCTACAGCCGATGTTTAGCGCATTTTTGACTCAGTTTCCTGATATTAAGCTTGATTTGGAACTCTCTAATGATTCCGATAACAAGCTTAGTGACGGGCACCATGCTTTTATACGCATCGGGCCTCAAAGGGATTCATCCCTTATTGCTCGTAAGCTTCATACGGTGAAGGACATTCTTGTTGCTAGCCCTTCATACATTGCAAACAACGGATCACCGAGTGATGCGTCCGATCTGATGAAGCATCATCTACTCAAAGGTTGGCCGCTTATGCGTTGGCGTTTAACTAACACTCATGGACAACACCTGTGTATTAGTCAACAAGGCCGCTTTGAGGCTTCAGAACTGCGACTTGTCCGAGCCGCCGCAAAAGATGGATTGGGCATCGCTTTAATACCCGATGTGTTAGTGAGCAAAGACATCGACTCAAAGGAGCTGAAACAGGTTCTTCCTGATTGGACAACAAGCCCCCGTGATATCTATTTGATGTATCATGGCAAAACAAATCTGCCAGCCAAGCTTCGTGTATTTATTGATTTCGCACTCAACTATTTTCAAGTAAATAACACACAAACGTGACATGGTTCACTGAATGTCCCAAAAGCGATAAGTGGTTAAAATATCACTACACTTTTGCTATACAAAACTTGCTAAGGCGCTTCCGTAACGCTAATTGTTATATAGATGTAAAACCAAAAAGCAGCGATATCTGTCACTGCACAAACGTTAACGATGGTTTTTGCAAACGGAAGGAGCAATTATGATTTTGGGACATTTGCTAGGCTTGTACACCCATCCAAAAGAGGAATGGCAAAATATTGATGACCGCCATGAGGGCGCATCAAACAGCCTCGGGCACGCGGCGATTATGGCGTTGATTCCACCCATTTGTGCTTACTATTCGAGCGCACACATAGGCTGGAGTATTGGCGTTGGCGAACCTATTTTTCTGACTGAACAAAGTGCGTTGATCATTGCAGGTGCAATGTACTTCGCATTGATCACTGGCGTGATGGCGCTAGCTTACTTAACGCTCTGGATGAGCCGTACGTTTGGCTCGAACCCGACCTACACACAAGCGCTTGAACTAGCTGCTTACACCGCTACACCCATATTTATGGTGGGCTTAGCGGCACTCTACCCTGTTGTATGGTTCGTGATGCTCGTGGGCTTGGCTGGCATCGCCTATTCCATATATCTTTTGTATACCGGTGTGCCGATCATCATGCACATACCTGAAGAACGTGGTTTTATCTATGCTAGTTCAGTCGTGACATGTGGTTTGGTACTGCTTGTCGCTATCTTGGCGAGCAGCGTCATTATGTGGAATGTTGGCTTTGGCCCGATGTTTGTGAATTAGACCACTTTGATGCTTTGATGCTTTGATGCTTTGACGAGATATATCCACGAATCACTTCTAACAAAAAACGCGGTCACTATAACAGTGACCGCGTTTTTTTGAGGTCGATTTTCACGACACTCAGTTTTCGTTGTAGATCTCGAGGTTGGCTAGTTCTTGCTGTTGTTCACGTAGCTCTTTCGTTTCGTCATTTCGCAGGCTATCAATGTACTCAAGGTATGCTTGATTGATATCTTGCGTAATGTAATGACCACTAAACACTGAGCTTTCAAACAATTTCACATCAGGGTTACCTTCACGTACAGCATCTTCCAAATCCGTCAAGTCTTGGAAAATCAAACCATCCGCGCCGATAATACTGCCGATTTCATCAACTTCACGTCCGTGTGCAATCAACTCATTTGCACTTGGCATATCGATACCATACACGTTAGGGAAGCGAATTTCTGGAGCGGCAGACGCCATATACACTCGTTTAGCGCCCGCTTCACGTGCCATCTCAATGATCTGTTCTGACGTGGTGCCGCGTACGATGGAGTCATCAACTAGCAAGACAGATTTATCTTTAAACTCAGAGCGGATTGCATTGAGCTTGCGACGAACAGATTTACGACGCTGCTGTTGACCCGGCATGATAAACGTACGCCCAACATAGCGGTTCTTCACAAAACCTTGACGATAAGGTTTGTTAAGCTCTTGAGCAATTTCTAACGCGATATCACACGATGTCTCTGGGATTGGGATAACAACATCAATGTCTAAATCATCCCACTCGCGACGAATCTTAGCACCGAGCTTCTTGCCCATATTGATACGTGCTGCGTAGACAGAGATCTTATCGATAAACGAGTCGGGGCGCGCAAAATACACGAACTCAAAGATACATGGTGACAGTGAAGGTGTATCTGAACATTGGCGAGTGAACAGTTGCCCGTCAATGGTAATGTAAACCGCTTCACCCGGCGCAACGTCTCGCACAAAATCAAAACCAACAGCGTCTAGCGCAACGGACTCTGAAGCGACCATGTACTCTTCGCGGTTGTTAACAGTACGCTTGCCCAAACACAATGGACGAATACCATGCGGGTCGCGAAAGGCAATCAAGCCATGACCAATGATCATAGCGACTACTGCATATGCACCACGAATTTGTTGGTGAACAGCACGAACAGCTTTAAACACATCGTCTTCTGATAATGGAAACGAAGTGGCTTCATCAATTTGGTGAGCTAATACATTAAGAAGGACTTCAGAATCAGACGTGGTGTTAAGGTGGCGGCGGTCTTGAGCAAACAGTGACTCACGAAGTTCATTCGCGTTTGTCAGGTTGCCGTTGTGTGCCAACGTAATACCATAAGGAGAGTTAACGTAAAACGGCTGCGCTTCTGACACGCTTGAGCTTCCTGCGGTAGGATAGCGCGCATGCCCTATCCCAACCGTTCCTTGCAAGCGTTGCATATGCTTGAGTTGGAATACATCTTTTACCAAACCGTTCGCTTTTCTCAAGCGAAAGCGGTTGTTGTCAATGGTAACAATGCCGGCGGCATCCTGACCACGGTGCTGAAGTACTGTCAACGCATCGTAAATTGACTGATTAACCGGGGTTTCACCCACGATTCCAACAATCCCACACATGTATGCTGTTCCTTGTAACGCAAGAGTGAGCCCAGGGAACCGTTTTTACGTTTTCCTGCCTTTACTGCTAAAAGCAGGTCGACGCTAGATCACCTTGGGCAAAAAGCTGGAGCTCTGCTCCAAATACGAGAAAAACCATTCAATCACTACCCCAAATCTAGGGATTAATTGTGATTGTTTCCACTCGATAGCGCTGGAAAAATTGGTGAATGCGTCGAGAAAGAACAATACTGCGGCAACAATCAACACGCCGCGAATACCGCCAAAAACCACACCTAGCACTCTATCTGTCCCAGATAAGCCTGTTTTTTGGACTAACTGTCCAATCACGTAGTTCACCACAGCGCCAACGATTAAGGTGGCAACAAACAGCGCCGCTATTGCCGCGCCATTTCGAATCATTTCGTCATGAATATTAGTGAAGTAAGCCGCTAATTGCGGGTAAAAGTTACTGGCGACAAAGAAGGCACCAAACCATATCACTAGCGATAGGGCTTCTTTCACAAATCCACGGACCAAGCTAATCAATGCTGAAAAGCTGATCACTCCAATTATGATGTAATCTATCCAATTCATCTTTTAATCATCTGAGCGATTCGCGCGCATTTTAACAGAAAAAATGACGACGCAAACGTTTTCTTATGGGTTGAGTGGGTTAAATCTGAGCAGTTGACCTTTCAATCCGGTCAAAGACTCCAAATCTGCAGTCATTGAAGCCAATTTGTCTTTGGAGACGTTAGGCCCAATTTCAACACGTGCCAACTCGCCTTCTTTTACATCACGAGGCATCAACTGCGCTGAGTAGCCCTTTTTACGCAACTTTGACACTAGGCTTTTGGCGTTATCAATATTGCGGAACGTACCAAGACGGATGATCCAAGCTGAATCTTCATAGCCCGCTTTAGGCTGAGTATTCGCAGCGGCAACCTGAGAGTTATCAGCTTCCGAAACGATGCTCTCATCACCAGCTGATTTTGTACCTTCGTCGCCAATAGTGACCAGTACAGGTTCTTCAGGGGGAAGAAATGACTCCACTTCTTCAGGCGGCAAGACCGACGCTTCAAGCAGCGTTTCATCAACGTCCTCTTGGAGAGGAATTGCTTGAAAACTCTCTTGGTAATGCGCTTTTTCACCATCAAATACATCAGGTAAGAAAATGACGCCTAACGAAACCAAAATGAGTGTGCCGACTAAGCGATTTTGAAACTGAGTTGCCACATTTACTCCGTTTGAGCGAGATGATCAGCGATTTCGCCGACTGTGTGGAATGAACCAAATACGATTAGAACATCACCTTTCCACGTCAAAGCCGTTTTCGCGGCTTCAAATGCTTCAACAGGTGACGCGTAACCTTCGACATATTCAGGCAGGAAATGAACAAGCTGCTGCCAATCGGCGGCTCTTGGCCCTGTTAAAGAAGCAGGATACCAAATATCAACCACTGACTTCATGACATCGAGCGTTGCCAATATGTCTTTGTCATGCAACATTGCAACAACGGCATGAACCTTAGCATCGGCGTCTTGCTTAAGAGATGAGATTTGATTCGCCAAGTATTCAGCAGAATGTGGGTTGTGGGCCACATCTAAGATAATAAGAGGTGATTGAGACACCATTTGCATGCGACCCGCTAACGTGACCGTTCGCAGCCCTTCCACGATCTGTTCGTCTGTCACATCAAGTTCTGACAACCCTAGCGCCATCAACGCCGTTGCCGCATTGGGGAGCGGGAGATTTGGAACTGGCAGATCGCGCAAATCAAACGCACCACATTGCCAATGCCAGGTGTTCGCTTGCTGCTCATAGGTAAACTGATAGCCAACCTGATGTAGCTCTGCACCAATATCATCGGCATGAGCGGCGACACTGGCTGGTGGCTCTGGTTGGCCACATACCGCCGGTTTTCCTGAGCGGAAAATGCCTGCTTTCTCGAAGCCAATCACTTCGATGTCATCACCGAGCCAATCAACATGGTCAATGGCTAGACTGGTGATCACCGACACATCATGGTCAACAATGTTGGTCGCATCTAATCGACCACCAAGGCCCACCTCGATGATTGCCACATCAATCTGGTTATCCATAAATAACCAAAGCGCCGCCAGCGTGCCAAATTCAAAGAGACTTAGGCTGGTGTCACCACGGAGTGATTCAACCGCAGCAAAGGCTTCTGAGTGACGTTCATCATCAAGTTCTTTGCCATTGATACGGACACGTTCGTTGTAACGAATGAGATGAGGGGAGCTGTATACGCCTGTCTTATAGCCCGCTTTTTGCAAAATGGCTTCGATAATGGCGCATGTTGAACCTTTACCATTGGTACCCGCTACCGTGATCACTTTAGGTGCAGGCTTTGTCAGCTTACCTTTTTGGCCGACACGTGCGACACGATCCAGTCCAAGATCGATAGCACTGGTGTGGAGTGATTCAAGATACGATAACCACTCAGACAATGGCGCAGTCGCGCTGGGAGAAATATGTTCTGACATCAGTATTCTATTTGAGCTTTCAATACTTCAATCATATCAGCTAAAAGACAAAGAGCGCCATAAGGCGCTCTTTAGATGTTCATTTGTGGGACGTTTATTCTGTATCCTTGGTCGGTTCGGCTTCAATAACCTCACCTTCCAAAGGCTGTTCCACTGATACAACGAGCGGAGATTCATGGTTGGTCATTTTTGCTAACAATCCTCCGATACGCTGACGCATTTCACGACGATCCACAATCATGTCGATGGCGCCGTGCTCTAACAAGAACTCACTACGCTGAAAGCCTTCTGGCAGCTTTTCACGCACGGTTTGCTCAATAACACGCTGACCTGCAAAACCAATCAGAGCTTTAGGCTCACCAATATTAATGTCACCTAACATCGCAAAGCTTGCGGTCACACCACCAAAGGTTGGGTCTGTGAGTACAGAAACAAACGGAAGCCCTTTCGCAGAAAGGCGCTCCAGTGCAGCACTGGTTTTCGCCATTTGCATCAGTGACGTCAATGCTTCTTGCATGCGCGCACCACCACTGGCAGAGAAACACACAAATCCACACTTATCCTCAATGGCTTGCTCTACAGCACGCACGAATCGCGCACCGACGACAGCCCCCATTGAACCGCCCATGAAGGCAAACTCAAAGGAAGCGACCACAACGGGCATACCAAGGATCTCACCTTTCATGACAACCAATGCATCTTTCTCGCCGCTTGACTTTTGCGCCGCAGACAGACGATCTTTGTACTTCTTAGAGTCACGGAATTTGAGCAGATCTTTTGGCTCAAGTTCTTGACCTAATTCAGTGCCTTTTCCTTCATCTAAGAAAGTCTCTAGGCGTTTACGTGCTGTCATGCGCATGTGATGGTCACATTTCGGACACACGTGCAGGTTACGCTCAAGCTCTGCGTGATAAAGCACCTGCTCACAAGATCCACATTTGGTCCATACGCCTTCAGGAATTGAGACTTTACGTGAAGAACCAATATTGCTTTTTGTCAGTATTTTTTCAAGCCAGCTCATGAACGACCTTTTCTAATGGAGCACCTGTCATTGCGCATTCTGAGGCTCAACAGTAACGAGCTGTCTCAATGTGAACCATGACAAGTGGCCTGGATATTTACAAATTCAACAAGGAATTAAAACACAACTTGTTAAGACTTTGGACAAAAAACTGGTACTACCTATTTTTGCCTAGCCATGCACACTTGTATTTGCACGTTATTTGCACGCACTATGATCAATATGTCGTTTTTTTAACCTTGTGTCAGTGATTAGCACTGTGTATCTGGCAAAAAAAGTGGCCCAACGGGTGACTCAGGGAGCTCAAACTGCTCGGGATATTCAACATCTACCAAATATAAGCCACCAGCTTTTCCGGTCGCCGCGGCCAAATTGCGGTCTTTCACGCCCAACAGCCATTCAACCCACTCGGGTTTTTGCGCTTTTCTTCCCACTTCAATCAAGCTTCCGGCAATATTGCGCACCATGTGGTGAACAAATGCGTTGGCCTTGATATCTATGATCACGAAGCGCCCTTGTCGAGTCACATTTAAATGATGAATGTTACGCCACGGTGTTTTTGACTGGCAATGAATTGCACGGAATGACGTAAAGTCGTTTTCCCCTAGCAGGTATTGTCCAGCCTGGTGCATCAGCGCTTCGTCGAGCTCATCATGACAGTGAGTCACACCGTGCCGAAATATGCCCGGTCTCAGCGCGTGGTTATAAATAATATAACGATAGCGGCGAGCCGTCGCAGAAAAGCGCGCATGAAACTCTTCGGGGACTTCTTTGGCCCAACGCACTGCAATGGCGTCAGGTAAATGGGTGTTCACACCCATGGTCCATGCACGGAGTGGTCGTGTGACATCCACATCAAAGTGAACAACCTGACCGGTACCATGTACTCCAGCATCGGTACGACCTGCACATTGTACTTCAATCGATTGATTGGCTATTTTAGACAGGGCTTTCTCTAGATGCTCCTGCACACTGGGCACGTCACGCTGTCTCTGCCAGCCAAAATACTGTGCACCATCATATTCAACGCCCAGGGCAATTCTCATGTTTTTGTCTCTGTCTTAACAATTTATAACGTTATCTTCGAACGACATAGTCATGCTTAAAGGCGTCGCTCTTGAGTGAGTCAACGCTGAACCCAGCGCTATCTATACCTTATTAGACCTAGGTCCTGCTGCACCGTGCTCTACAAAAAGTGGTCGTTCGACGATATGAAGCCGCGCATTATACCTGTCTCATCGTAAAATGCAGCGATGAGTATATACCCAAGCAATCTCAATATGCAGGATTTGGCGAGCATCTTCAGGTGACATAGGTATTCTTCAAATGGCTTAGGTATTCTTCAGGTGACTTATGGGGTATATGGATATAAAAAACGGCAAGGTATCCCCTGCCGTTCTATTTAATTTTATGTGTTCGACCATTTAATGATTAGTGGAGCTTTTCGATCATCACTCGCGCTTCTTCTTTTAGCGTTGAATCATCACCTTGCATGACTTGCTCAAGCAATTGAATCGCACCATCGATATCATTCATTTCCAGATACGCTTTCGCCAAATCCATGTTGGTTGCGGCCTCACCATTGCTGTCGACATCCACAGGCTGAATATCACTCAACACATCAGGGAAGTCTTCTAAACCAACATCGAGATCCATCGTCACTGAATCGGGGTCTGCTTGCGGTACGCCATCATCTTTCATCAATTCGTCAATGCTGATGAAACCATCCCCCGTAGAGGTAGCTTCAACCAATTCACTCTCAGCATCTTCTAGCAACCCTTCGAGATCGGCTTCCAAATCCATAGATTTGATTTCATCACCGAGAATTTCAGGTTGTTGAGACCAATCTTCACTTTCAAGTTCGGGTTCTGGCGTTTGCTCAGCATGCCAAATACCACTCTCGTCATCGGGAATATCAAGATCGTCAGGCTCCTCCAACTCATCATCAAGATGGAAGGATTCGTCTTGGTCTTCAACATCATCCGCTGCGTCCAATGAAGTCAGCACATCGTTAGCTTCGTCCGCTTCAGCAGTTTCTGCCGTCATGGTTTGGAAGTCACCCAAGCCCATTTGATCATCATCAAGAGGCTCGGAAAGTAAGGCTTCCATATTGAGCCCAGCCACTTGATGCGCATCGTCTTCCAATTCTGCAATATCGTTCAGTTCCGTCGCGCGATATGGCGCTTGAGATACTGCTGCAGACGCCTGCGAGAACTGGCTGCGCTCACTTTCTGGTACCGCTTCGTCTAACTCGCGTTGTTCGTCAAGTGCTGCACCTAATGCATCATCTTCATCAAACTCACCCAAATCATCAAGACTGATAGGGTCTACGGAAGGAAACGCTAACGTGTTGTTTTCTGTTGCTGTGAAAGTCGACTCTTCAGCTTCTTCGTCAAGCTCAGATGTATCAACTTGCTGTCCCGCCGTTTCTTTTGGCTCAGGTTCTTCTTTCTCAGCTGCTTCTTTCTCAGCTGCTTCTATCGCTGACTCTTCTGACTCGGTGTCTGAAACGCTTTCAGGCTCAATAGCAGAAGGTGTGTCAAAGTCGACCGCGGCATCTTCCTCGGTATACTCAGGCAGATCGCTCAGATCAAACGATGAATCTTCTTTACCAGCTTCAACCGGCTCACCAGGTTCGATCTCTTCAAAATCACTGTCTGCAAGCGCTGCTTCTTCGTCGTATTCTGGAAGAGATGACAGATCTAACGGTGCATCTTCTTCAAACGCTGCTTCTTCAGACGTTTCTTCAGAAGCGTCATCCTGAACTTGCTCTGCTGTTAACTGCTCTTCGAGAGGTTCCGCTTTGATTTCTTGAGCATTGATTTCTTGAGCTTCGACTTCTTGAGCTTCAACCTCTTTGCCTTCAGCTTCTTCTGTTTCAGCTTCTTGTTGTTCGAGTCCCTCAACGCCAGTATCGCCACCAGCGAACGGTTCTGTGACGATCTCTTCTGTTTCAAGTTCTTCAAATGCCGTTTCAGCATCGTCCTGAGTCGGTGCTTCATTCAACTCATCTGGCATGGACTCAATAGCAGCGAATGCATCGTCAAGATCGGCCTCGTCTTCAGAAGACACGAGGGGCTCTTCTTCCACTGACTCATCAGCATCACCAGCGAGATTGTCGTCTCCGGTCAGAGGCTGTTCGTCAGACGAAGATATTTCTGTCGGTTCTGCCGCATCCAGTTCAGAGCTTGCTGACGCTTCATCGTCTTGGCCTAATAGGCTATCTAGCAGGTCAATGTCGCTCTGTGTTGCCTCTGGTATCTCTTTTTCTTCAGCATCTAGCGCTTCTAAGCTATCGAGTGATGCATCAAACGCTGGCACGGCTTCAATGTCCGTCGCTGATTCACCGTCATCCAGTAAGCTATCAAGCAGGTCCATGTCTGACTCAGAAGCTTCTGCGTCAGATTCGCTCTCTTGGGCTTGCTCAATGTCTTCAGCATCGGCGTTTACGCCATCAACTGCGTCTTCAACATCGTTTTCCGCTAATTCTTCGAGGGCCTCTTCTTCGATCGAAGGTTGCAGTAAATTTTCATCGACAACTGCTGAGTCAGCATCGTCTGTTGCTTGAATCTCCACATCATCAAGAGCGAGATCATCATCGAGAGAAATAAGCTCATCGCCGAGTAAGTCATCATCAGAAGCTTCTTCCAATAACGCACTTTCGTCTTCAATGTCACCATCGTCAGCAACAAGTTCGTCCAGTAATACGTCTGTATCACCCAGATCGACATTTTCATCGTCGCTTGGCTCACCAACGAGATCCTCAAGCAGATCGTCATCATCAATGGCTTCGTCTAGTAATGCAGTTTCATCTAGCAGGTCTTCGTCATCACCAACAAATTCATCCAGCAATGCGTCGGTGTCTGAAATGTCATCGGTGTCTATGTCTGCATCAATTGATAACAAATCAGTATCATCGGCTTCTTGCGGCTCGATCGGATTTCCATCCTCATCCAACGCGTCATCGTCAAGAAGCTCATCAAGAAGTGCATCTGTGCCATCAAGTTGAACATCATTGTCACTGCCAGTCTCACTGAGAATGTTGTCGATATCGTCAACATTGACGGCTTCATCCAAGAACTCGTCGAGCAAGGCGGTACTGTCTTCTTCTAGAGAGTCTTCCTCTAGAGAGTCATCTTCAGGGTTTTCGTTGGGTTTCTCTTCTTGTGCCTGATTCAGGATGTCATCGAGGTCATCGTCGGATAAGTTGATATCTTGCGACAAATCTACTTCTGGCTCGTCATCCAACACTTTGTCAAACAAGGCTTCGTTGGTGATGTCAGCGTCATCATCTTCCGCTGCCGCCGCTGCGAATGCCGCTTCTGCCTCTGCTATGGCATCATCCGCCGCCGACTGCTCATTTGCAGCAGGCTCATTTGCAGCTGGCTCATCATCAGCGCTTTGCGTGGCATTCAGTAATGCATCAATATCATCAACGTCGGCATCATCACCACCACTAAGGGACTGCTCCCACATAGCGGCAAGTGCTTCATCAGGGCTCAGTTCCGACTCTTCAGGTTGAGACGCCATTTCATCCAATGCGCGTTCCATGTCTTCCAAGCCGATAGCGCCGTCAGTGCTAGCTTCAACATTCAGCTCTGTGCTTGCGCTGAAGTCATCATCTAACATGGCATCCAGATCGGTATCAGTGCCAAAGTCAGAATCGCCGTCAATATCTAATCCAGACTCAGTCGGTTCATCTGATAACTCCAAGCTGTCTGACAAGTTAATGTCGTCCAATTCAGAATCAAAAATACCCTCATCGCCAAACAGATCATCGGCATCGGTGTCGTCTGTGACTTCAAGCTCATCATCTTCCAATACCAATTCATCATCATCCCCTTCAACATCGGGCACCATGATGACGGGTAGATCAGGCTCTTCGCCGTCGAGCCCTTCTGGCTCTTCGATATCGTCATCTTTCTTACGGCGGCGCATAATGATGAACGCAGCAGTACCTATCACTAACAAGGCTGGAATAATTGCGACAGTGGCAAGCATCAATGGGCTCGCCATCAGCGATTCAATGAAAGATGGCTCTTTCATTTCCATTTGAGCCTGACGCATTTTCTGCGCCTCTAGGAAGGATTTAATTTCTTCCGTGAGCGCTTCATCGCCCGTCATTTGCTCTTTTAAAACAGACAACTCGTTCTGCACTTCCGCCAAACGAATCTTCAAGATGTGGTTACTTTCAACGAGCTTACCCATTTGCAAATCAGATTCATCAATCTGATCTTGCACCGAGCCCATATTCGGCTTAGGCGGCGTCATATCGGCGCCCATGCTATCCCCATCTTCCATTGCCATGTCTGACTTCGATGATGCATCCATGTCCGCCATTTCTGGCTTTTTAGGCACATCCGGCTTGGTCATCTTCTCAGGCGCTTTGACGGGTTTGGCTTTTTCTGAAGAGGCCGTCATTTCAGGTTGAGCAGGTTGCTGTGCTGTTGCAGCGGCCTGCTGGCTCAATGGCTGACGATTGATGCCACGCTGCGCATCTTTACGTCTTTGGTCAATTTGCAGACGCTGGGCGACATCATCCGTGCTTTCACGACGAATTTCCGTCAACGTTGGCATAAGCAACGTACTTCCGGGAATCAATCCGTGAATGTTTTGATCTTCAAAGGCATTGGGATTTAAGCGAAAAATCGCGCCAACTGTTTGATAGACAGAAACAGCGGTATTCGGCTGATTACGTTTGGCGATAGACCACAGGGTATCGTTGTCGCGCGTTGGCCCAACAGATTGTCGACGGTTAGCCGTCGAAGCCGTCTGATTGGCTTGTGATAAAGGCGTGACAGTGCTGGGCGCTGGCGATTCATCGACAGGACCAAGAATTCGAATGGCCGAATGCACAGAAAACGTGGCGGCAAGGCTCAGCAGCAACGTTGAGACAGCAAGTAGTTTGCCAAATCGACGGCTTGCTTGTGATGAAAAAAGCGTTTGCTTCATGGTGTTATAAAAATCTGCGTCAGACACTGCCCGCATTCCCCTATGGCAGAATAATAGCCTAAATGGTTATTTCCCTAACTATATCGGAAGGCTGGCTGAAAACTGTAGTGTGAGAAGATAAAACTGTGTTTTGTGATCAAACAACCGGCACCAGATCACTGGTACCGGTCGTTTAAGTAGCATTTTACTGCTAAACAATTCGTGATTGTTTGAGGATTACAGGTAGTCGCGGATCAGGACTTCTGCAATTTGCACAGAATTGGTGGCTGCGCCTTTACGAACGTTGTCTGCAACAATCCACATGTTCAGGCCATTCGGATGAGAAATGTCGTTGCGGACACGGCCCACCATCACATGGTCTTTACCTGTCGCGTCTTTCACTTGCGTTGGGTAATCTTCATTGGCAAACACTTCAATACCTTCGCTACGTGAAAGTAGATCCATCGCTTCGGTCGCATCAAGTGGCTGTTGGCATTCAATGTGAACGGCTTCTGCGTGACCATAAAACACAGGGACGCGCACACAGGTTGGGTTCACTGCAACGGTATCATCACCCAAAATTTTCTGGGTTTCCCACACCATTTTCATTTCTTCTTTGGTGTAGCCGTTGTCCATAAACTCGTCGATGTGAGGCAGGCAGTTAAAAGCGATCTGCTTTTTGTAGAGACTCGGCTCTGCTTCTTGGCTGTTCAGCAGTTTCACCGTTTGGCCCGCCAACTCATCCACACCTTTTTTGCCAGAACCTGATACCGATTGGTATGTCGCTACGTTGATGCGTTCGATGCCTGCAGCATCATAAATCGGCTTCAACGCCACCAGCATTTGAATCGTCGAACAATTAGGATTCGCGATAATGTTGCGGTTACGGAAATCAGCGATAGCTTCTGGGTTAACTTCTGGTACAACCAATGGCACATCGTACTCGTAACGGAAGCGCGACGTGTTATCGATAACGACAACACCTTCATCCGCGGCCATTGGCGCATAACGGTCTGACAGTTCCGCGCCCGCAGAGAACATCGCGATTTGTACCTGGCTCCAGTCGAAGTCTTCTACGTTACGCACCAGATGGCTTTTACCATTGAAGCGAATGGTTTCACCGGCGCTGCGCTCGCTTGCTAGCAAGTAAAGTTTGCGCACAGGGAATTTACGCTCTTCCAACACCTCAATAATGGTACGACCTACAGCGCCTGTTGCACCTAATACAGCGACGTCGTATGCAACATCAAATTCTTGTGTCATGTTTATTCCTCTACGGTAAAACCTAATTTAGCGAGCGACTCTAACCCAAACTCGGCCTTGCCCGCTACTGTAATCGCACTGTACTCGCGTCTGTCCCAGTAATTCTTTCGCAAGCGGTCAAAGCTTGAACGTTGCTCACTGGCATCTGCCATTGCACGGCGAAACTCGCTGTCATCACGGCGAATATCATAGATAAGCTGACACAAAGCCATTAAATCAGATGCATCCCAAGACTGACTCAGTGATACACGAGGAATTGGCGCGATAGGCAATAAAGACGACGCATCGACACTTTCCTCTGCATTGCCAAGAAACTCGCAGTAGGCGTTATAGATCATGGTTGTGCCACGCGCTTTACCCTCTAAGCCGTACCCTGCCACATGAGGGGTTGCAAAGGCTAATAGTGGAAGAAGCTCAAGATCCACTTCAGGTTCGAACTCGAACACATCCAGCACTGCCGTCAGTTTGTCTGCTTTCAATGCCGCTTTTAAGGCAGCATTGTCCACCACTGGACCACGCGCTGCGTTGATCAATATGCTATTCGGTTTGAGTGCAGCCAACGCTTTTTCACCGATCAGGTGGTGCGTCGGGTATTCACCCGAACGGGTGATGGGTGTGTGCATGGTGAGCACATCACATTCTGCGATCAGAGTGTCCAGCGAGTGGAACTCACGCTCATCACCTTCCGCTTCTTTTAACGGATCGCATAAAAGATAAGGAACATTGAGCGCAGCCAGACAATTCGACAAGTAACTGCCCACTTGCCCCGCTCCAACGATGCCAACTTTACGATCGGTTAGCGTGAAATCTTGCTGCTGACTAAGGACCAAAAGCGCACTGATCACATATTCAGCTACCCCCACTTTGTTACAGCCAGGAGCAGCAGTGAAATAGATCCCTCGCTCAGCGAGAAGGTTCGCATCTACGTGGTCAGTACCCGCAGTTGCGGTACCAACAAAGCGCAGGCAATTGGCTTTTTCCAATAGTGCCTCGTCAACTTTGGTTACTGAACGGATCATCAACGCATCAATATCAACCAAGTCTTCCGCTGTGAGTGTTCTACCCGCTTTTGCAGTTACTGTTCCAAGTTTGCTAAACAGTTCTCCCGCATAGGGCATATTTTCGTCAATCAGAATATTCACGTGTTCTTCTCTTGCTCCAAGCAACCTGTCCGTATTGTGACGTTTTTTACGACGGCTGAAAACGAAAAAACCCGACCAATGGCCGGGCAAAATCCAGGATCTGAAAGATAGAGACCGGCTCTCAACGGTCAATACCTGCGTCTGTTGTAGGCGAGAAGCCAACTTCCCGGAAAATTTTCAAATAATTTGAAAATTTAAAGTGGCAGTAACGCCTCTTAAGCTTCGTATTTCTTAATAACCAAAGTGGCGTTTGTGCCGCCGAAGCCGAAGCTGTTCGACATGACTGTCTTCAGTTCCTGCTCACGCATTTCAGTTACAATATCTAGACCTTCTGCCGCAGCATCTAGGTTATTAATGTTAATGCTCGGTGCGACAAAGTTGTTATCCAACATCAGTGTTGAATAGATGGCTTCGTGTACACCTGCCGCACCCAATGCGTGACCCGTCATCGCTTTGGTTGCAGAAATCGCTGGGCTGTTATGACCGAACACTTCTTGAATCGCGCCCAGTTCTTTCACATCACCCACTGGCGTTGAAGTACCATGCGTATTGATGTAGTCAATGCTGTCCACATCTTGCATTGCCATTTTCATACAACGGATAGCGCCTTCACCAGAAGGAGCAACCATGTCGTAGCCATCAGAGGTTGCGCCGTAGCCAACCACTTCACCGTAGATTTTCGCGCCACGCGCTAACGCATGCTCAAGCTCTTCAATAACGACCATGCCGCCGCCGCCAGAGATAACAAATCCATCACGGTCTGCATCATAGGTACGAGACGCTTTTGAAGGATCATCATTGTACTTGGTCGACAATGCGCCCATGGCGTCAAACATCATGGTCAGAGACCAATCTAGCTCTTCACCGCCACCCGCAAACACAACGTCTTGCTTACCCAGTTGAATCAATTCAACTGCGTGGCCAATACAGTGTGCAGAAGTCGCACACGCTGAGCTCATGGTGTAGTTAACACCACGAATTTTAAACGGCGTTGCCAAGCACGCTGACACGGTCGAAGACATAGTACGAGGCACCATGTAAGGACCAACACGTTTTACGCCTTTTTCGCGTAGTGTGTCTGTTGCCAGAACTTGGTTAATTGATGATGCGCCACCAGATCCGGCAACCAGACCCGTGCGGTCATTGGAAACCATGTCTTCTGTTAAACCTGCATCTTCAATGGCTTGTTCCATTGACAGATAAGCGAAGCCTGCGGCATCACCCATAAAACGAAATTTCTTGCGATCAATATGATCGACAGGTTTGAGTTTTAGGTCACCCCAAACGTTACTGCGTAGTTTCATGTCTGCGAACTGTTGGGAAAAACTAATCCCTGATTTACCCGCTTTCAATGACTCCAGCACTTCTTTAACGTTGTTACCGATGCTGGAAACAATTCCCATACCTGTAATTACGGCTCGTTTCATTTTTTGTTCCTACAATTCGAGTTCGCACCGATGATAGCGGTTTTGCTCATCTAAAGTGGTCAGCTTTCCTAGAGTACGCGTGTAAGCTGAAATTTCATTCTCGCATAGCCAGCTCCGCGAATCTGTATATTCGGAAGGATTGGCGATAGAATCCGCGACCTGAGTGCAAACAGAGTTTTAATTAAGGTAAGGCCTGTGACCCAACCCCGTATTGAACATGCCCAAATCCACTGGAATGACGCTGGCACGCCTGTGTCTGATAATTTCGATGACGTGTACTTTTCTAATGCAAATGGCTTAGAAGAAACACGTTATGTCTTCTTACATCAAAATCATCTTCCAGCACGCTGGCAACAATTCGAGCGAGATCGCTTTGTTATTGCAGAGACGGGCTTTGGTACAGGTTTAAATTTTCTTGCGGTTTGGCAAGAGTTTGACGCTTTTCGCGATCAAAACCCTGATGCTACAACCCAACAGCTGCACTTTATCAGCTTTGAGAAATTTCCTGTAACCCAAAGTGATCTTGAAAAAGCGCATGCGGCTTGGCCCGAACTTGCCAATTACGCAGAAGCATTGCGAAAACACTATCCCGCCGCCGTATCAGGTTGCCACCGTCTCGTCCTTGCTGATGGCATGGTGACACTCGATCTCTGGTTTGGTGACATCAAAGATTGTATGCCGCAAGTGTGGACATCTGATGACGGGATCGTCGACTGTTGGTTCCTCGATGGCTTTGCGCCAAGTAAAAACCCTGAAATGTGGAGCCAAACCTTGTTTGATGGCATGGCCCGCCTTGCCCGTGAATCCTGCACAGTTGCGACATTTACCGCTGCTGGTTTTGTGCGTCGCGGCCTGATTGATGCTGGCTTCGAGATGAAGAAAACTAAAGGGTTTGGTACAAAGCGCGACATGATTGTCGGGCACATCAATCAACGAGAGCAGTCAAAGCAACAAGCACCTTGGTACAAACGCAATGCGCCAATGACAAGTGACAAGAACACACTGGATATTGCGATTATTGGTGGTGGCGTTGCCAGTGCGACATTGGCAGTTTCACTGGTTCGCCGTGGAAAATCCGTCACTCTATATTGTGAGCATGATGAGCCAGGGCACGGCGCATCAGGAAATCGTCAAGGCGCAGTTTATCCTCTGCTCAATGGCAGCGATGATGCGCTATCTCGCTTCTTTGCTCCCGCGTTTTTGTACTCTCGTCAATTTGTAGATCAAGCAGCTGAAACTATTCACTTCGATCACGATTGGTGTGGCGTTACACAACTCGGCTGGGATGAAAAGAGTGCAGACAAACTCGCAAAAATGCTCAAAGGCGGCTTCCCTGACGATGTGATATGCGCTTTAACCGCAGAAGAAACTGCCGCCATCGCAAACATTGAAACCGGCCACGGCGGCGTTAGCTATCCACTTGGAGGGTGGTTGTGCCCGCAACAACTCACTCAAGGCTTGATTAAACAAGCGCAGGCATCAGGCTTGCTGACGTGCCATTACAACACGAACATCAGCAGCTTGAAGCGTGAAAACGAGCAATGGGTAATGCTTGCTGAAAATGGTCACGAGTTTTGCCACAACACTGTTGTGATTGCCAACGGACATCGCTTTTCACAGTTCGAACAAACTGTTGCGATCCCTGCTTACTCGGTGCGTGGTCAAGTTAGCCATATCAATACCACTCCTGAACTCAAAAAGCTCAAGACAGTGCTTTGTTATGACGGCTACCTCACTCCTGTTAACGAAAAGAACGATACGCATTGTATTGGCGCCAGTTACAGCCGAAATGACGAGTCTTTAGATTTTCGCATGGACGACCAAGTTGATAACAAGCAGCGTTTGATCAACTGCGTGCCATCGTCATGGCCTGAAGACATCAATACCGATCATGGCGCTGGGCGCGTCGGTGTTCGTTGTGCCAGTCGCGACCACCTGCCTTACGTCGGCGATGTTTGCGATTACGCACAATTGTCCGAATGTTACAGCAATCTTCGGGACACCAAAGAGAGCGCAGCAGATGTACCCGTTTATCCGAATCTATTTAGCATACTGGCATTAGGTTCTAGAGGATTAACCTCTGCACCGCTACTCGGTGAATTGATGGCCTCACAGCTTTGTGGTCATCCATTGCCTTTGCCAACAGATGTTCTTGATGCACTACATCCGGGCCGTATGTGGGTAAGAAAATTGCTCAAAGGCAAAGCGCTATAAAAACGCGCACACGTGAAAACGCAAAAAGGCGCTGATTTCAGCGCCTTTTTTATTAACTTTTAGAAGCACACAATCTGTGAGTATAGATTAAGCCACCGAACTCGCTTGAGTTTGCAGGTTAGACCAAAGGTTAGCCACCAGCACTTGATCCGCAGGGGTGAGTTCATTGGCGTTATCTTTCAAACTGCCATCCACACGCTGCTTTAACATATCGATACAATCGATCCCATCTTGTTCGCAATCTGCTGCTGCCAATGAAATATGGCCACGCAAATAGCCGCTGGCAAACAACTCGTCATCTGATGCTGTTTCTACCATGGCATCAATCAAATCAAGGATCTTTTCTTCGTAGTCTTGGATCATGTTCTCTCTCATACCAAACGTTTTAATGATGTGTGAAATCAGCAACTGTCAGTGGTGGACGACCATAAAAAGCAACGAGTGCATCTGAGTAGCTTTTTGCACGCTCAGGCATACCTTGCTCAAGATACGCCAGCACTTGGTCACGCACTTTTGCCGTAAACGCTTCGCGATCAGGCTCTACACCGCTGAGGTTGTCACAGCTTACTTGAAAACGAAAACCGCAGCTGGCAGAAAGAATCCATTCAACCGCTTGTGGTTTCACTTCTACTTGTTCAAAAGCGGCCTGTGTCTGCTCGTCACGTCCATCTGGATGATACCAGTAGCCATAGTCTTCGAGCAATCGACGCTCAGGGCCTGCAATACACCAGTGAGCCACTTCATGTAACGCCGAGGCAAAAAAGCCACGAGCAAAAATAATCCGATGCGTTGAATGGCTCTCATCCGCTGGGAAATAAATAGGTTCATCTCCACCAAGCAAAAGCTCAGTGTTAAATGATTCAATAAAACTCTGATTGAACACAGAAATTAGGTCGTTGTAATCGTGATGCATGCGTAATATGTAAATGTCTAGTTACAGCTAAAATCAAACAGGCGGCATTTTACCTAGCCCAACTCCCGTTGTCGCCGTGATAATTGTCAAATCACCCTATATTCCCCTATTTCAACGGGTTTTACCCCCATTAAGCATGAATCTGATTCATGCCTAGCCTCATCGCTTTTCATTGGAAGGTGACTTATATCACATATAAAATCCCGCCCATCTTCCTTCTTGAATGCAACCGACTGAATAATAATGTTGTTGTCTACTTTGTACATTATTGGCATTACTGCCGAAGCCATGACTGGCGCACTTGCTGCTGGTAAACGAAATATGGATTGGTTTGGCGTGATGCTCGTAGCGAGTTGCACCGCCATCGGCGGTGGCACGGTCCGTGATATTTTACTTGGGCATTACCCGTTAGGTTGGGTGGCCAATCCACATTATCTGATCATTGTTTGCGTTGCGGGTATCGTCACGACATGGATGGCTTCTTGGGTTGCGCGCAATCACAAGTTGTTTGTCTGGCTAGATTCACTGGGCTTGATTGCGTTTAGCATCATTGGCTGTCGCGTGGGTATCGATATGGGGTTGTCGCCTCTCATCGCGGTGGTTTCTGCGGTAGTCACAGGTGTATTTGGCGGCTTACTGCGTGATTTGCTGTGCCGTCGTCAGCCTATGGTGTTACACAAAGAGTTATACGCCTCCATCGCCTTTTTCTCAGGTTGGATGTATTGGGCGCTGTTGACCTATGGTGAGCAATTTGGTGTTAACGAAAATTACGCGACACTGTCCACGCTTATTCTAGGGTTCACCTTCCGCATGTGCGCGGTGAAATTTGGTTGGCGTTTGCCTGTGTTTAGTTTTGAATCGGAAGAACAAAACGTCCTGGGAAAAGAAGGTCCTAGATCCTAGGCTCTTGGAAGGGAAAAGAACAAAAAAGAAGGGCTGGTGGTGCTAAACCGTCAGCCCTTTTCTCTGGTCTTGGCTTTTGCTGTTTCTAGGGCCTTCTTTTCCTAGGCCCTAGGATCTTTCACTTAAATCTTCGGCGTTGTTGTCGTCACACCTGAATTTTGAGCACGGTGTCTTAGCAAGTGGTCCATCAACACGATAGCGACCATGGCTTCAGCGATAGGTACCGCACGAATACCAACGCATGGGTCATGACGACCACGAGTCACCACATCCACAGTTTCACCGTCAACGTTAATGGTTTCACCCGGAACAGTAATGCTTGATGTCGGCTTCAGGGCCATATGGGCCACAATGTCCTGCCCTGATGAAATACCACCAAGAACACCACCCGCATGGTTGGTTTTAAAACCCTCTGGCGTCAGTTCATCACGGTGCTGGCTACCACGTTGGTTGATAACATCAAAGCCATCGCCCACTTCTACGCCTTTCACCGCATTAATACCCATCAGCGCGTAAGCAATGTCAGCATCAAGGCGATCAAAAACAGGTTCACCCAAACCAACTGGAACATTGCTTGCCACAACAGTGAGCTTAGCGCCAATAGAGTCGCCTTCTTTTTTCAGTTGGCGGATCAATTCATCCAGCGCTTCCAGCTTGTTAATGTCTGGGCAGAAGAAAGGATTTTGCTCGACTTGATCCCAATCAACTTGGTCAATTTTCACATCGCCCATTTGAGACAAGTAACAACGCACTTCAATGCCGTATTCTTGCTTAAGGTATTTCTTAGCAATTGCGCCTGCGGCAACCCGCATGGCAGTTTCACGTGCAGAAGAACGACCACCGCCACGATAATCTCTGTGACCGTATTTTTGATGATAAGTATAATCAGCATGACCTGGGCGGAAACGGTCTGAAATTTTAGAATAATCTTGCGAGCGCTGATCGGTGTTTTCAATCAGTAATCCGATAGATGTGCCTGTCGTTTTGCCTTCGAATACGCCTGACAAAAACTTTACTTCATCCGCTTCACGACGCTGTGTGGTGTACTTTGATGTGCCTGGACGACGACGGTCCAAATCAACTTGGAGATCTGTTTCAGAAATTTCGAGACCCGGAGGGCAACCATCAACGATACACCCTAGTGCCAATCCATGACTTTCACCGAAGGTGGTGACTCGAAAAACCTGACCAATAGAATTGCCTGCCATTACTTCCTCTGTCTTTTTTCTGGCTGCCTTTACTATACCAATCGAAAAGTTTATGACCACTTACTTAATCCGACTGGTACCAAGGCATAACTGCATGCTTGTTAATGAAACATAACCAAGCGTGAGAAGCAAAAGCTTTTTATCCACGAGACGGTCAACATGCGCTATGCCCGCCTTCACTTCAATAAACACAAAAAACATACAATGTGAGAACAAAAAAAGGCTGAAACAGATGTTTTCAGCCTTTTAAAATGCTCATTAGTGTCACTTTGAGTGATTAATCTTTGTAGATAGAAAACTCGTCAGCAACACTCATCAGATCTTGGTAAGTCATCATGAACACGCCGTGACCGCCGTTTTCAAATTCAAGCCAAGTCAGTGGAAGCTCTGGGTACTGCTCGTCCACGTGCACCATGGAATTACCCACTTCACAGATCAACACGCCCTGCTCAGTCAAGTAATTAGGTGCATTGGCAATGATGCGGCGCATCAGTCTCAAGCCATCAGAACCTGCGGCTAACCCGAGTTCAGGCTCATGGCGGAACTCCTCTGGCAGGCTGTCCATATCCTCTTCATCCACATACGGTGGGTTAGAGACAATCAGGTCATATTTGTCCTGAGGAAGATCACGGAACAAATCCGAGCGGATTGGGAACACTTGCTGCTCCATACCATGATCTTGAACATTCATTTCAGCCACGGCGAGTGCATCCGTCGAAATGTCGACCAAATCAACTTCTGCATCAGGGAAGGCGTAAGCACAAGCAATACCTATGCAACCGCTACCCGTGCACAAATCCATGATTCGTGTTGGCTCAACATCCAGCATTGGGCTAAAGCGATTTTGGATCAGCTCACCAATCGGTGAACGTGGCACCAGCACGCGTTCATCAACAAAGAATTCTAAACCACAAAAATACGCTTTGTTCGTCAAGTAAGACACTGGCGTACGATCGTTAATACGGCGAATAACACGCTCAACAATACGATGACGCTCACTGGTCGTCAGGCGGGAGTGACGTGTATCTGCCGGCACATCTAAAGGCAAATACAAGGTTGGCAACACCAACTGTACTGCTTCATCCCATGCGTTATCCGTTCCGTGACCGTAAAACAAGCCGGCTGCATTAAAGCGGCTTACCGTCCAACGTAGCATGTCCTGTAGCGTACGTAGTTCGTTGACAACTTCATCAACAATAATTTTATCCAAAATGGCCTCCACTAGCCTGATTCACTCCAACGCATCGCAATCATCGCTAATAGTTGGGCAATTCCAAATTCGACAACGAGACATTGCATCTATTTTGGGTACAATGCGCCTATCGGCATTTGGAATTGACTTATGAGTAAGAAAACCCCGATCTCAGACGATGATTTTTCATTGTTCCGCGATGCGGTGAAAGGCGTTAAAAAACTGCAGCAGGATACCATAAACCCGCCAAGACGCCAGACAGTGGAACAAACGAGAAAAAAGCGGACTGAATCGACCGCACGAGACCACGCTTTCTATTTTTCAGATGAGTTTGAACCCTTGCTGAAAGAAGACGGCCCAACGCAATATGCGCGTACGGGTGTGTCCAAGTATGAAGTGAAGCGCTTGCGTCGGGGCGTTTATGTGCCAGATATGTTTCTGGACCTGCACGGTATGACGCAAATGGAAGCCAAGCGTGAATTGGGCGCCTTAATCGCAGAATGCATCAAAGAGAATGTAAGCTGTGCTTGCGTCATGCATGGTATTGGCAAGCATATATTGAAGCAGAAAACCCCACTGTGGCTTGCGCAGCACCCAGACGTACTCGCTTTTCACCAAGCTCCGCTGGAATTTGGCGGCGCGGGCTCTCTGTTAGTGCTTATCGAAATACCAGAAAAGTAGCTACTCCCATGCAACCCGAAGATGCTGGGTATAATAGTGCGTAGCCTACCGCATACAAAAAACGCCCTACGGGGCGTTTTTATTGGAATCAACTGACTGGTCATTGAATTAACCAGCAACTCGAGACAACAGCGTACTTAAGCGTAACCCATCAATTGTGCGGGGCTTTTTAGCCAAAGCACTTCACTCTTCTCGCTGATAGGATCAAACTCGATGCAAGACACAGAAGATGTTGGGAACATTGGCGCTTGATTATCCGCATCAAACTCAGCAGTGAGATAGCCAACAAGTGGTAAGTGAGAAACCAACAAAACACTGGAAGGCTTCTCAACAGCAATCAACGCACGCAGGTATGACGCGACGTGCTCACTGTCACCATAAGGGGTAATCCCCTCATCAGTCAGTACTTTCTTCGCCGTTGGCATCACGGTTTGACACGCAGCCCATGTTTGTTGAGCGCGTAAATACGGGCTTACGAGCACCAAATCCAGATTTCCATCCGGCAATTGCTGCGATAGCCAACGCGCCATTTCAACTGACTGTTGTTCGCCACGATCATTCAGCGGTCTTTCTTCATCGCTAGCGGCAAATGTCAGTGCCTCACCGTGACGCATAATATAAATTTGCATATCATTACTGCTGATTTCTTAAATTCCAGATAATGCTACCAGTCTATTGTTGATTCTGGAACGATAAAGCGCACAGATGTTTGCCTCAATTTACTTACGTAGTCATAATTAAGACCTTGCCACTACCAGTGAAGGTGCTTTGTGCAAATAAGTCCGAACGATCACCGCGCCTATCGACAGATTACGCTCGATAACGGTCTACGAGTTTTACTGATCGAAGATGCGCATGCACCTCGCAGTGCCGCCGCACTCACTGTGAACGTGGGTCACTTCTGTGACCCTGTCGAGCGAGAAGGGTTAGCTCACTTTCTCGAACACATGTTGTTTTTGGGTACAGAGCAATACCCTAAAGTGGGCGAATTCCAATCCTTCACTAGCCGTCATGGCGGCAGCAACAATGCGTGGACAGGCACAGAGAACACCACTTATTTCTTTGATATTCAACACGATTACTTTGAAGAGGCCCTAGACAGATTTGGGCAGTTTTTTTCTGCACCGTTATTTAACGCCGAAGCCGTGGATAAAGAGCGCAATGCAGTAGACTCAGAATATCGATTGAAACTTCAAGATGATGTTCGCCGTATCTATCAAGTTCAAAAAGAAACTATTAACCCCAAACATCCGTTCTCTAAGTTTTCTGTCGGCAGTACTGACACACTTGCAGACCGCAAAGGCAGTTCGATTCGAGATGAGCTTATTGCCTTTTATCGCAGCCATTACAGTGCCAACCTCATGGCCGCATCAATCACAGGGCCGTTCACGCTAGACTCTCTTGAGATGCTGGCACACGATGCATTCGAGCAGATCCCAGATCATAAGTTACCTCCGATGATTCCGGATGTTCCCTTTGTTGATACCGCACAAGAGCAGCAATTTATTACCATCGAACCACTCAAAGATGTTCGTAAACTGACGCTCGCCTTTTCAATGCCAGCCACCGACCAGCACTATCGCGTTAAGCCTCTGTCTTACATTGCCAATTTACTTGGTTACGAAGGTACAGGCAGTGTGATGTCGTTACTCAAAAAGAAAGGTCTTATTAATAACCTATCGGCGGGTGGTGGGATTAGCGGTTCCAATTTTCGTGAATTCACCATCAGTGTCAGTCTGACTGAAGCTGGCCTTGATCAGATTGATGATATCGTTGCCTACCTTTTCCAAGCCATCCGCCTTGTGCGTGAACACGGTCTTGATGAATGGCGATATAAAGAAAAACGTGCCGTACAAGAAAAAGCGTTTCGCTACCAAGAGCCTTCTCGCCCACTCGATACCGTGAGCCATATGGTGCTCAATATTCAGCACTATGAAGCCGAAGATGTGCTTTATGGCGACTATGTGATGTCTGGGTATGACGAAACATTGATTCGTGAGATGTTGAGTTATTTAACGCCAGCGCACATGCGGTTGACCTTGATTGCCAAAGGCGGCGACTACGACAAACAAGCTAAGTGGTACGACACACCTTATCGGGTCGTGCCCTTTACCACGTCGCAACGAGAGAAATGGAACGTCACAGAAATCTCTCAGGAATTGGCACTACCCGGCCCAAATCCATTTATTAGTTACGAACTCGACCCTGCACAATTGGCATCACCGACCACGACCTTACCGGAGAAAATCCAAGAGTTACCCGGCTTTTGTCTGTGGCATCTGCAAGACACCGATTTTCGTGTACCCAAAGGCGTGGTGTATATCGCCATTGATAGCCCTCATGCTGTCGAGTCTGTCGAGAACATCGTCAAAACACGCGTCAGTGTAGAGATGCTTCTCGAGGCCATCAATGAAGCCGCCTACCCTGCTGAAGTTGCTGGTCTCAGCTATAACCTTTATGCCCACCAAGGTGGTGTGACATTAAAGCTGAGTGGCTTCAATGAAAAGCTTCCGATTTTACTCGATTTGGTATTGGAGAAATTTGCCAATCGTGATTTCGACCCCGAACGTTTTGACATCATAAAAACGCAACTCTTACGCAGTTGGAAAAACGCCACACAGAACAAGCCTATCAGCCGTTTGTATAACACAATGACCGGTATCCTTCAGCCTAACAATCCGCCGTATGAAGCATTGATTGAGGCACTAGAACCGTTGACAGTAAATTGTCTTCCTGACTTTGTTCATGCTGTGATGTCAGAATTGCATGTCGAAATGTTTGTTTATGGCAATTGGCAAAAACATCAAACATTCGAATTGGCAGAGAAGGTTAAAGACGCATTAAGAGTTCATAATCAGCGCTATCAAGAATCGATACGCCCACTGGTTTTGCTAAAGGATGCAGGAAACGCTTCCTACCATTTAGATTGTAACAATCAAGATTCTGCCGTATTGGTTTACTACCAAAGCGAAGGGACAACAGCACAAGACGCAGCACTGTTTACCTTCGCTCATCACTTGATGTCTGCGATTTTTTTCAATGAACTGCGCACAAAACAGCAATTGGGTTACATGGTAGGCTCCGGCAATATGCCGCTCAATCGTCACCCTGGGTTAGTCTTCTACGTCCAGTCCCCCCTTGCTGGCCCAACTAAACTCATTGAAGCGATTGACGATTTTCTCAATGCATTCTTTTTGGTGCTTCTAGAGCTCAACGAAGCGCAATGGAACGCAAGCAAAGACGGACTCATTGCTCAGATAGAAGAACCCGATGCCAATTTACGCGCCCGAGGACAACGACTTTGGGTCAGCATTGGTAACAAAGACCACAGATTTGAACAGCGCCAGAATGTGGCTGAAGCCATCAAAGGCATGGCACGAGCAGATATGGTGAAGTTTGTCGTCGAAAAACTAAAGCCTCGCACAGCCGATCGGCTCATCATGCACAGTTGCGGTGGTGCTCACCCAGACCAATGCAACCCCGAGAACACACGAGAGATCGATTCGATAGACCTGTTCCGCCAAGGGCGACTAGAGAAAGGGTAAAAAAAAATCCCCGACCTTGTACCAAGGCGGGGATTCTTATTGGATGGCATGGCTCACTTATCCAATGTCATGTCCAATGTCATCAGATTCAATGAATTTAAAAGAAACGTTTATCTTCCAAAGCCATTGCTTTTAACAACTCACACGGCGCAAACCGCTCACCATATTTGGCTTCATGCTCATCCAGTAATTCAACAAGACGTTTGATGCCAATGTGGTCCATGTAATGAAAAGGGCCCCCAAGGAATGGCGGAAAACCAATGCCAAATATCGCGCCAATATCGCCGTCACGTGCCGATTTAACCACGCCTTCATCTAAGCAACGAGCCGCTTCGTTCAGCATCATCAACACACAACGCATTGACAACTCATGGGCCGAAAGCTGACTTTTAAGCTCAACACCCAACAAGCTATAAACTCGCTTGTCGACTTGCTTTTTATTGCCATCATAAACGAAGAAACCTTTGCCACTTTTACGTCCTTTGCGACCATCATTCAGCATCACATCAAACACGTCCGGCGCACGGAATCTCTCACCCAACTCATTCAGTAAGATAGGGCTGATCTTAGCGCCAATATCGATACCGACCTCATCGAGCAAGGTCACGGGGCCAACAGGAAAACCGAAATCAAGCAGCGCAGTATCAATATGTTCTACAGATTCGCCCGCTAATAACGTCATCGCAGCTTCATTCATGTACGGTGCAAGAATACGATTTACATAGAAGCCCGCTTTGTCAGCGACCACAATCGGCGTTTTTCCCTGCTTTTTCGCCAACTTGACCACGGTTGCGACGGTTTTTTCTGATGTACCCGCATGTGGAATTACTTCCACCAACGGCATCTTGTCAACAGGGCTAAAGTAATGCAGACCAACAACATTTTCAGGACGCTTTGCACCTGCTGCGATTTGGTGAATCGGCAACGATGATGTATTGGTAGCAAACAGCGTCGTGTCACTGAGTGCCCCTTCTACTTCAGCGATCATTTTGTGCTTAAGATCCAAATCTTCAAACACGGCTTCAACCACAACATTACAGCGATCCATGCCGCTGTAATCGGTGGTTCCGCTGATCCGAGCCATCTGAGATTGAAGATCTGCTTTGGAAATAATGCGACGTTTACGCTTTTTATCAAGCAGCTTGTAGCTGTAATTCATCGCGTTGAGCAAACCATCATTGCTCACGTCTTTGATGCGAACAGGCAAGTTAGCTTTCGTGGCTGACACGTTTGCGATACCCGCACCCATTAGCCCTCCGCCTAAAACAGCTACGCCTGTCACCGGATCAGGTTCTGCATCTGCTCCGGTTTCTTTTTTCATGGCGGTGGTCGCGAAAAAAATACTACGCAGTGATGCCGATTCATTGGTCATCACTAGCTCGCCAAAGCGTTTGGCTTCAAGCGCCAACCCCTTCTCGACACCTTTGTCTAAACCATGCTTGATCACTTCAAGAATGGCCTCCGTGGCGGGGTAGTTACCGCGGGTTTTTTCTCGTGTTTTTTTGGCAGCCTGATCAAACACAACCGAGCGCCCTAATGCATTGCCGCCCATCGCCCAGTTTTGCCAGCTGTTCTTGCGCTTCAGTTTACTTTTCAACGCCAACTCTTCAGCCACTCGAAGCAATACCGATTGCGGCACGACATCATCAACCACGCCCATTTTCTTGGCTTTTTTCGCACGAAGTTGTTTGCCCGTAAGGATCAAATCGAGCGCACCCGCCACGCCAACCAGACGAGGTAGGCGTTGCGTACCGCCCGATCCCGGAAGTAGACCCAATTGTACTTCTGGCAAACCTAGGCGAGTTTTATCATCGTCAGTGGCTATTCGGCTGTGACATGCCAGCGCCAATTCAAGGCCGCCACCCAAGCAAGGCCCATGAATTGCGGCAACCACATGAAACGGCAGTTTCTCGATACGTGAGAAAAGTTTTTGTCCTTGCTCTGCAATCGCTTGTGCGTCTTCTGCCGTTTCACAAGCATCCAGCATGCGAACGTCAGCACCAGCCACAAAGTTATCGGGCTTGGCGGAATACATCACCAAGCCTTTGATACTGCTATTGCCCTCAAGCTCAGTCAAAATCGCACTAATTTCGTCAACAAATGTGGCTTGTAGTGTGTTCATGGTTTCACCAGGAACATCAATACTCAACCAAGCAACGCCGTTGTCACCGTGGCTCAGTGAGAATGCATTTGGGGTCATTGATTCACTCATTATTCGGCCTCCAAGATCATTGCCGCACCCAGTCCACCCGCAGCACATGCGGTATTCAAGGCTAAACCACCACCGCGACGACGCAGTTCATTCAATGTTTGCGTGATCATTCGTGCGCCTGTTGCAGCAAATGGATGCCCAAAGGCCAAAGAGCCGCCAAGTACATTGAATTTGTCCATATCAATCTCGCCGATGGCCTGATCACGTCCCAGTTTTTGCTGAGCAAACGATTTAGAGCCAAACATTTTCACGTTCGCCAATGCCTGAGCTGCAAACGCTTCGTGCATGTCAATCAAGGTCAAATCAGCGAGGGTAATACCTGCACGATCTAACGCCATTGGCGTTGCATACGATGGCCCCATCAGCATGTCATGTTCAACTTGAATTGCCGCAAAAGCGTAAGAGCGAATGTACCCTAATGGCACGAGCCCCAATTCTTTCGCTCGTCCTTCTCGCATTAACATCACAGCGGCAGCGCCGTCGGTAAGTGGTGTACTGTTTGCGGCAGTGACAGAGCCATGCTTGCGATCAAACGCTGGACGTAACTTGGCGTAAGTCTCTACGCTTGAGTCTTCGCGGATGTTGTTATCTTTATCAATCCACGCTCGATAAGGTTCAGGGAAGGCTGTCATCACTTCATCGCGTACCAAACCATCAGCCCATGCTTTTGCCGCCAAACTATGTGAACGATGAGCAAGCGCATCTTGATCTGCTCGGCTAATCTGGTGGCTCTTCGCCATCTGCTCGGCTGTCTGCCCCATACTCAACCCGGTAGAGTACTCAGCAACGGCAGGCGGTACAGGCGCTAGGTCTTTCAGAGACAGCTTGCTTAATAATTTAAGGCGTTTGCTCAGCGTTTTCGCCTTGCTGAGAGCAAGCAAGGTTGCAGCCATTTTTTTCGATACGCCAATAGGAAGAACAGAAGAAGAGTCCGCACCACCCGCGATGCCAATATCGACAGTGCCAGACATGATGCTTTCGGTGACATTAACCACTGACTGGAAGCTAGTCGCACAGGCTCGGCTCACACTGTAGGCATCGGTATGAATATTCATGCCCGTACCTAGCACGATTTCTCGTGCAATGTTTGGCGCTTCTGGCATTTGCACCACCTGACCAAACACAAGCTGGTCAATCAGCTTGGGATCAATCGCGGTACGATTTAGCATTTCACTAACAACCATTTTGCCAAGATCGACGGCGGGCACATCAGCATATGCGGTAGATTGTCGTGCAAACGGGGTACGAAGACCCGCCACAACAGCGATACGTTCTCCCTGACGGGTCGTCAGGTTCTGGGGAGAGTTCATTGCCGCTCCTTGCTAGCATTAGAGGTCAGACCAGAAGAGTGTAACCAATTTGTTATCAGATTAAAACGGGCGTTTAATAAAATCCGCGTGACAAATATAGACAGGGGCGACAATTTTGCGAGAAAAATGATGCCTTAGCCGCGAAAACTCTCTCTTGTCGGGGTCTCGACAAGTGCAATTTGAGAAAAAGGGATACGATAAACACCTTGCTTAATCAAGAAATTAAGCAAAAAAAAACCACACCTAATCAGGTGTGGCAACGTATGTGGAAAGCAATCACGTATGAAAATCAATTAACGTAAAGCCAATTGCAAATCAGGTCTAAGACCTGAGGAGAAAGTAAAGTCAGCCTTCAAAAAAGGAAGTTTGTCATCTTGCTCAACACAGTCACACGCAGCCAAGGTTCGGTAAACCAACGAAACCTACAACGTGCTCCCAGATGACAGTGCCTACTATACTCATTGGAAACAGACACTTTTTGAAGCAGATCAATTTTATGTTTGATTCTTCATCAACTCTTGTGTGGACACTAGGTTAAAACATGCTCGACCATTATGCGCGACGATCTCCATACGACCGCTATGGAGATTATTGGCTTAATAGTGAGATATGAGGAACCTTGAGTTTTTCAAAATCTAAGAAGACGAAGTCACGAGGTAACATGTGTATCTACCCGTAAAACAGAGACTTTCAGGGAAAGTGAAATGGTTTTGAAAATTTTTGGGAATAAATCGTCAACATCCAAGGTCTCTATTGATATGGAAAAACAAAGACGATACGAAGCGCTCGTGAGAGCTTGGCACCGAGATCTATATCGCTACGCATATTGGTTGACGAAAGACCAGCATGTAGCAGAAGATCTTGTTCAGGAGACATGTCTTCGTGCTTGGCGATCGCTCGATAGCCTTCAAGATGATAACGCTGCGAAAGCATGGTTGATCACCATACTTCGCCGAGAGAATGCGCGCCGGTTTGAGAGAAAACAACTCGAATTGGTTGATATTGATGACCACCAAGTGCCAGACAATACACAGCCCAGTGAAGAAGCATCTGTGGAGCAACAATGGCTTCACAAGCAAATAATGCGCTTGTCACCCGAGTACCGTGAGCCTCTTGTTTTACAGGTCATGGCGGGGTTCAGTGGCGAAGAAATCGCTGAGATCATGGATCTCAATAAAAATACAGTAATGACACGTTTGTTCAGAGCGAGAAACCAATTGAAAGAGTTCATGGACAGTCAAAACGATACGCAACGAGGAGCGCAGAATGGACGAGCTTGAATTTCGCCGCCGCCTTCTTGCTGATCCTCAAGATCAAGACCCTGAAGTATCGGCGGCAAAAACGGATTCACCTGCCAACCAAAAATTGGCAGCAGAACTTGAGAATTTAGATGCGTTGATTGATCAAGCGCTACGCGTTGATGTGCCTGACGACTTAGTCGATAAGGTACTGTTTAAGCAAAGCAGTGATGTGATCCGAGAGAATCGTAAGCCCAAGTTCCATCTAGCCATCGCCGCCTCCATCGCGTTTGTGTTTGGGGTTATGCTAGGTCAATTCAATTGGCAAACGCTCCCGATTTCGCCAATACAGCAGAACTTAGGTCAGATTGCGCTGCAACATTATTACAATGAGGCACCGTTTGCCCTAAAAGCCAATGAAGGGGCAAGCATTCGACAAGTGAATGCCAAACTGTCTCCATTGGGAGAAAGCTTTAGTGGTAGTTTGCCTGGCACGGTGTCGTACCTAAATCACTGTAGTTTTGATAGCAAACATGCTGTCCATATGGTTTTGAAAGACGAAAACGGCAATGACTTCACGGTATTTGTGGTTCCTCAGCAAACACCAGAAATGGAAACTTATAGCGATGGCAACATGGAAGCCATTTCACTGCCAACCAACAACAGCAGTGTGATTGTTGTCGGTAAAGAAGGCGCTGATATTCTCCCTATTGCTGAGCAATTAAAGCTTCATTTGAACCAAAAAGCCTAAACACACACTCTATTACATTTAAAAAGGGAGCCTTCAGCTCCCTTTTTGTTTTCCATAAAGAACAACAACCTGCACGCAGATACTACGGTTAAAGAACAGTGTCCTGTAACTGGTCAGATTTCCAAATAACAACCTTCGCAATAGAATCCGCGCAGCTTATATAAAAAGCACAAAACTATAAAACTACTATAAATTTCATTGGATTAATTTCACCATGAATAAGAAGCGTCTGTTTATCCGTTCAGCAGTGGCAATTGCTGTAGCGGTAAGTTCTACGTCAGCTCTCGCAGCTGGTTTCCAGTTAAATGGTCAATCGGCTACTGGCCTAGGCCGTGCATTCGCTGGTGATGCAGTTATCGCTGATAACGCATCTGTTATGGCACGTAACCCGGCTGCAATGGCAATGTTCGATGCACCAGAACTGTCTTTGGGTCTAATCGCAATTGATACCGATGTGGTAGTGAAAGGTACAACCTACTCGCCTATCATGCTTGGTGAACGTTCGTTGAACGATGCACAAGCTGGTGACATTTCGTATGTACCAAACATTTTCTATGTTCACCCAATCAATGACAAGTTTGCTGTGGGTGCAGGTATTTACTCAAATTTCGGTACAAAAACTGAATTCGATACCAGCTATGCAGCCAATGAGCTAGGTGGCCTCACGGACGTTAAAAGCGTCAACTTTGCTTTAAGTGGATCATTCCGCGTTAATGAACAATTAAGCTTTGGTGCTGGCGTCGACTTTATTCAAGGCACAGGTAAACTGAAGCGCTCTGGTCTTGAATATGTGGGCCAGGCTATTCCACCATTTGCTGACAGTGTTGGCGATAACATGCTTAACATTGACGCTGAAGGGACAGGCATTGGCTGGAACGTAGGTACTGTTTATGAAGTCAACGAGAAGCACCGTTTTGGTCTAAGCTACCGCCATAGCCCAGATATCAAAGCTGACGGCGATACCATGATCTACAAAGGTGAGCAGCTAACCGGAGATCTCGTTCTTCCTCTGCCAGACATCGCTGAGTTCTCTGGTTACCACTTGCTGACCAACAAATTTGCTATGCACTACTCAGTTCAGTGGATTGAGTGGAGCACTTTTGACAAGCTTGCGACGACAGATGGTGTTGTTCTGAATGAGTACAATTGGCAGGACGGCATGCACTACTCGATTGGTGGTACTTACTACCTGAACAACGACTGGACACTTCGTGCTGGTTACATGTATGACACCAGCGCACAAGATCAGAAGAAATCAATTTCTGTACCTGATTCAGATCGCCAATGGGTATCTGCAGGTTTCACCTATCAGGCAACCAAGAACTCAACCATTGATTTCGGTCTGACTTACCTAATGGGTCAAGATGTGGAAGTGAATGACAAGTTAGTGACAGACCTGCCTGGTGGCGGTGAACTTCAACTGTCTGAAATCAATGCGACCACCCGCGCTAACGCTTGGTTGTACGGCGTTCAGTACAGCTACCAGTTCTAATCGAGAACAGCGTACACTGAGGGGAGCTTTTGCTCCCCTTTTTTCACGTCTGCAATCCAAAATGCCAGTATTCCACGCTACTTAGGGGAAATTTCAGCGCACACCAGTACGCTATACCAACCATTTCACTATACACGTGTTCGCCCAAATTCAGCGTACATGTGTTCCAAACCAACAAATCGTTAGATAATATCTCCACTAAACAAATAAATAACGATATTTACATCCAAAACCTTCTTGTTCAACGCATCAAAATTGCATATGAAATTTTGGTCAGTACCCTATACCGACCTCCAAAAACAAGAAATACATAATGAACAAGAACAAAATTCTACCGTTGGCGATTGCTGCGGCACTTGGCTCTCTATCTTCAACCTCTGTTATGGCTGCTGGCTTTCAGCTTGCAGAATACTCTGCAACAGGCCTAGGACGCGCTTACGCTGGCGAAGCAGCAATGGCGGACAATGCCTCTGCGCAATTCCGTAACCCAGCAATGCTGACGTATTTGGAAGGCACTCAAGTGTCTACCGGTCTTATCTATGTAGACCCAAATGTAGATGTCAATGGCACCACGACTCAAACAAATCCGCTTACGCAGCAATCAACCAAAACAGCGACGTCATCAAAAGACTTTGCAGACTCAGCGTTCATTCCAAACTTCTATGTGTCACACCAAGTGAATGACCAAGTTTTCCTTGGCCTAGCACTAAGCTCTAATTTTGGTATGCACACTAAACTGGATGACAGCTTCAAGGGCACCCAGTTTGGCAACGAAGCTTCTGTGATGACCATGGAAATTAACCCAAATGTTGCGTACCGCATCAACGACCAATTCTCTATTGGTGGTGGCGTGCGCTTTGTAATGGGTGAAGGCAGCATTGGTGCTAAGAGCTCTGCTGATCTAAAGAACCCTTTTAACGGCACTGTTGTCGTCCCATCTGGCACCACACTAAAATACATGGAAGGTGACGATACCTCTTGGGGCTGGCAAGCTGGTGCAGCATGGCAGATCAATCCAAACAACCGCGTCGGTTTTAACTACCGTTCAGAAGTAGATTTGCGCCTAGAAGGTCACGCTACTGGGTTGGCATTCGGCACAACAACCAAACAACTGGCTGGTAGTATGGGTCTAACCCTTCCAGCAACGGCTGAATTGGCGAGTTACCATCAGTTAACCAATAAAGTTGCAGTGCACGCGAGCGTAAACTGGACAGATTGGAGTACCTTCGAGAAGCTGGAAGCCAATATTCCGTCTCTCTCTGAGCCAACTCAGATCGTCAAAAAAGAAAACTGGAAAGATAACTACCGCTTCGCAGTCGGTGCTACTTACGAGCTTAACGACAAAACACAACTTCGTTCAGGTGTGGCTTATGACACCTCAGCTGTCGACGACGCAAACCGTACTATCACGATTCCAGAAACTGACCGTCTGTGGCTAAGCCTAGGTGCCGGCTATGCGTGGTCAAAAGATCTTACGCTCGATGCAGGCTTCACCTACATCTTCGCAAAAGATGCTGATGTTGTTGAACCACGCCCTGGTATTGAATCTGATGCATCAGGTGCGGCATTCGGCGGTACATTTGAAGGCCAAACAACTGGCAGTGTATGGCTGGCTGGCGTTCAGGCAACATACCGCTTCTAAGGTAATGATAATTGGCGAACTAGATAACGCTCGCCTTTATCGTTGAAAAAAATGGCCACTCATTGAGTGGCCATTTTTGTTGCTATTTGTTTATACCAATTGGATTAAGTAGGTGGTCATAAATTTGCGTAGGGAAAATCGTCAAGAGCAAGGAAGATATTGCAGTAAGTAGTTATTCTACCTACAAAATATCTGACGCCGCTATTGTCGATTTTAACCAGCAAGAATGACCGAATATTTAATCAGATTGGTATTACTACTAATTGCTATCTGTTTAGTACTAATAGTTATCTATTTCGTCTAACAAATCTTCGTCGAAATACGCATCATCAGGTTCAGGTTCTTCAATGGCTTGACCACCTCGTGCCTTGAAGTCTTTATGCTGTAAATATGCATCGCGGGCAAATGCATAAGGATCTGGAGAATTTTCCAGCAAAGGCTCTTGCGGCACAACAGCGGCTCGGCTTTCCATTCCATCGAGTGCCCACTTAATGATCGACTGCGGCAATGTCAGCAGGGACAATGGCGGATAAATATCGTCGACCAAGTCACCAGCACCTTCCCGTAGCGTTATCGGCCCATAAACTGGCACCATGAAGTAAGGGCCTTGACCAATATCGTAATAGCCCATGGCGTCGCCAAACTGACGGTCGTCTAGTTTTTGAATGTTCGCCGCAGAGGCTATATCAATTAGGCCGCCCAAACCAAACACGGTATTCAGCCAGAAACGATTAAAATGCGTTAATGCCGCATCACCTTCTAGCATTACAAGACTGTTTACCATGCTCGCGGGCTCTTCAAGGTTGCCGATAAAGTTAGAGAGGCCGGTTCTTGCAAAGCTTGGCACAAAGTTGACGTAAGCCAGTGACACTGGACGCGCCACGTATGGGTCGAGGTAATCGTAGTTCAATGACCACATAACGCGATTGAAACCCTCAAAGGGGTCATTCGGGTGCGAAACATCAAACTCAGCGTTTGTTTCCGCATCGACAGTAGCGTCATCCGGCGACTGAGCACAGCCACTCAATCCAATGATCACGCCAACCGCTAATATCAGACGTTTCCACATCGTTTTTATCTTTCCTAAAAAATAGGCTGGTTATTCACCAGCCTTATCCATGTTTTACCAAGTATACCTGAGTCGAATCAAAATGCATGTGTGGGTAAATACCCTGCATTGATCTTGTTCAGGCTTAACACCATCAGTTCTGTTGATTAATGATGATTTGAGATGACTCTCCCAGTGAAAATGGCTGGCTCTGACCATACCAATCACCGTCTTTGGTCATGACATTACCATCGCTATCAATGCGCGCTTTCACTAACACATTCGGCAAAGATGACATTAGACGCTCTGGGATCATGCTATCCGCATCGGTCAGTTCCACACTCAAGGGAAAGCGACTTAACGGCAAGCGTTTTGCCGCCACTGGCATCGGAGCACCGTCTGCCGAGTGTACTGATACAATGAGAACACCTTCATTAGGAACACTGACTTCGTCACCCAATGAAATAGTCACAGAAACACTTTGGCCGTTGCCAGCACCCGCTTGTGCTTGAGCACGTTCAATGCTGCGCTCTAACATAACACCACGCGGGTCATTTTCAGGAAGTAGTTGCTTCATCGTTGACCAAGCAGCAATGGCTTCATCAAAAGCACCACGTTCAAACGCTTCAAACGCGAGTAAAGACAGTGCTTGAAGGTTGCCGTGATCTACCCTAACCACCTCACGAAGCATATCGCGTGCTTTGTTAACGTTGGTTTCATCGCCACTAAGCATGAGCGACTGCGCGTAGCCCAGTTTCACATCGCTATCTTCAGGCATCAATCGATAAGCTCGACTCATTGCACCTTCAGCGGTTTGAATATCGCGGTTCGCTAGACCAATACGCCCTAGCAATAACCAGCCCATCGCGTCATCAGGCGTTTGAGATAACTTGGTTCTCAGTGCTAACGTCAGATCAGCCATTTCCTGATCCGTCATCGGCTCTTGGCTGTCAGACATCAGTCGGCTTGATAACTCTGGCAATTTAGCCGCAGTTTCTTGCCAATGAACCACTTTCTGCTGGTTGCCCGTCGTCAAATACAGAGCGTAGCTCAGTATCACGAGAATCAATACGCCAGGCAGGAGCATCCAAGGTGCTACGGTACTTTGAGTTTGTACTTGCTTACTTTCTGGTACGTCATCTAACAGGGACTGTTGAAGCTCAACAGCCAACTCACCTTGGTTGTCCACCAAGCCTTCATCAGCTTCTTCATTCAGTTCATCCATGCGATCACGGAAAAATGCTTTATTTAGCTCGTCACGACTGGCCGCTTCATCTTGGTCTTTCCCACGATAAATCGGCACAACAAAGATCGCGACAGAGACAAGTACCATTAAGGCTGTGATCAGCCAGAACCACAATTCGGTCATCCGTTTGTATCCTTGTTATTTTTATTGGCGGACTGTTTCTCTGCCGCGTTATCACCTAACAGTGCAGCAAGACGCGCTTGCTCTTCTCCATCAAGTTCAACCTGTGCGGCTTTTGCTTTCGGTTTACGACTGCGCACTACCAACACGGTGAAGCCAATCAATACACACAGAACTGGGCCAGCCCACAAAATTAACGTCGATGCCGTCAGCGGCGGATTGTAGGTCACAAAGTTGCCGTAACGCGCAACCATGTATTCCACAATCTCATCTTCATTCTTGCCTTGCTTGAGCATCTCGTAGACCTTCAAGCGCAGATCTTGCGCCAAGCCTGCATTCGAATCGGCAATGTTGTTATTTTGACACTTAGGACAACGAAGCTCTTTCCCCAATTGGTGGAAAGCAGCTTCTTGTGCTGGGTCATCAAACTCATAAACCTCAATGGCTGCGGAGACCGAAAACGCCACGCTGCTTGCCAACACAAGTGCTAACCAAAAGCGCTTAATCATCCCTTAGCCTCCGCCAGCATTTGCTCATACATTGGCCCAAGCTTGTCTTGCCAATTTTGCGAATTTACATCGCCAACGTGGCGGTAACGAATCACACCGTTAGCATCAATAAGGAAGGTTTCTGGCGCACCATATACTCCCAAATCAAGGCCTAGCATACCGTTGCCATCAAACAAGCTGACCAAGTACGGGTTACCCAGTTGGTTTAACCAGCCAATCGCTTTTACACGATCATCTTTGTAGTTAAGACCAATAATCTTTACGCCATTTGCCGCCAATTCATTTAGGTAAGTATGCTCGGCATAACACGTTGGACACCACGTTGCCCAGACGTTGAGCAGCAGCGGTTGGCCTTTAAAAATGTCTTGATCATACAGCTTGCCCGCTTCGGTCAGATCTTCGAGACGGAACTCTGGCACTGGTTTACCCACCAGTACAGATTCCAACTTGGTTGGGTCATCACCGTCGGCGTTTTTACCTAATTGGATAAAAAACACCGCGACCAACACCATGAAAAGTACGAGCGGTATAAAAAGTAAAGGACGTTTCATGCTTACGCCTCCTTCACGGGTTCAGTAGATACGGTCGATTCCGATTTCTGACGGAAACGGTAGCGTTTGTCTGACATCGCCAATATGCCACCTATGGACATGACCAATGCACCAAACCAGATCCAGCGAACAAACGGCTTATAGTAAATTCGAATCGCCCACGCACCATCAGGTAGACGCTCACCCATGGCAATGTACAAATCGCGAGTAATGCCGCGATCGATATCGGCTTCCGTCATCATTGAGCGCTGCACGGTGTAAAAACGCTTCTCTGCATGCAAAGTGTTAATGCGCTTGTCACCACGATAGATGTCAAAGTCAGCCACGTAACCGTCATAGTTCGGACCGTCTTTGTCACGCAGACCTTGGAAGTGGAAATCGTAACCTTGGATTTCTACGCGATCGCCCGGTGCCATCTTCACATCACGTTCGATGTCATAATTTTGCACCATAGCGATGCCTAATATTGAGATAGCAAGACCGATATGGCCGAATACCATTGCCCAGTGACTTCTGCCTAACTTGCCAAGCCCTGCCATAAAGTCATGGCGATGCGTTGCACGCTGATAGACTTCGACAGATTGCATGATAATGACCCATAGGCCCATCACCGCACCTAAGGCTGCAAGTGGTTTAAACACGTCAGCAAAGAACCAAACGAGTCCAATACCCAAGGTGACTGAAATCAGGCCACTGACAATCACTTCTTTTTTCACGTTTTTAAGGTTGTCTCGCTTCCATCGAATCAGCGGACCAATACCGAGCAAAAAGACAAAAGGAACAGAAAGCCACGTAAACAAAAGATTGAAGAAAGGTTCACCGATGGACACAGACCCTAAACCAATCTGTTTGTGAACCAAAGGCAATAGCGTACCAAGAAGCACGACCATGAGCGCAGCGACTAAAAAGATATTGTTCGCTAGCAGTACGTTTTCACGTGATACCAATTCAAAGTTACCGCGTGAACGCACCTCTGAAGCACGTAATGCGTAGAGCAGCAATGAACCACCAATGACTGCCACGAGGAAGGCAAGAATAAACAAACCACGCGCGGGATCGGACGCAAACGCATGAACCGAGACCAACACGCCGGAACGAACCAAGAATGTGCCGAGTAGACTGAGCGAGAAGGCAGAAATCGCCAATAGTACGGTCCACGCTTTAAACGTGCCGCGTTTTTCCGTTACCGCGAGCGAGTGCATCAAAGCGGTACCTGCCAACCAAGGCATGAATGAAGCGTTTTCTACTGGATCCCAGAACCACCAGCCACCCCAGCCAAGTTCGTAGTAAGCCCACCAAGAGCCCAGTGCGATACCCAGCGTCAAAAATACCCATGCAGCCGTTGTCCAAGGACGAGACCAACGCGCCCACGCCGTATCGAGGCGACCCGCCATCAAAGAAGCGATCGCAAACGCAAACGCGACGGAGAAACCGACATAGCCCATGTATAACATTGGCGGGTGAACAATTAGACCCGGATCTTGAAGCAGCGGGTTAAGATCGCGTCCATCGACGGGGAAGTATGGCAAAGTGCGTTCAAATGGATTTGATGTCACGATGATAAATAGCAAGAAGCCTACGCCAATCATCCCCATAACAGCGAGTACACGAGCAACCGACTCTTGCGGCATACCACGGCTAAATACCGCCACAGCCAGCGTCCAACCTGCTTGGATCAACACCCAAAGTAGCAAAGAACCTTCGTGCGCACCCCAAACCGCCGTCAGCCGGTAGTACCACGGCAATGCACTGTTTGAGTTACTCGCCACATAACTGACGGTAAAATCGTTGGCGTAAAATGCCCAACTCAGTGCGATAAATGACATCAGCAACATCAAGAACATGCCGATAGCCAGTGGTCGCGCTGAGCGCATCATGGCTTGGTTTCCGATCTGCGCACCCCACAGTGGGTAGATACTAAGTAGGACCGAAAATCCCAAAGAAATAATCAGGGCAAAATGCCCCAGTTCAGCAATCATTAGTAGCTACCTTGTTTTTGCTGTTCAGTGTATTCAAGCGGTTGGTGATTTTTGTTCATCGCTTCTGCAATTTCAGGTGGCATGTATTCTTCATCATGCTTAGCAAGCACTTCCTGTGCACGAACAGTGGTCGCATTCACCAGCTCACCTTGTGCCACGATGCCCTGCCCTTCGCGGAACAAGTCAGGGAGAATACCGTCAAACTCAACCGTTACCGCTGGGCCAATGTCTGCCACTTTAAACGTAACTTTCAATGATTCAGGGTCACGGCTTACTGAATCTTCAACCACCATGCCGCCAATACGTAAACGCTGACCAACATAAGGTTTCGAACCATCCGGCTTACCTTCCACGATTTCGGTTGGGGTATAGAACAAGTCCATATTTTGATTTAACGCATACACCACTAAACCAACCGTTGCGCCTACACCAAACACTAGAGCGAGAGCTAGCCCTAAGCGTTTCTTGCGTCTTGGGTTCATAACGTGTTCTCCATATTTTGGGCTTTCTTGATTCGTTGCTCTCGGGCAACTCTGTTCTTTATTTCACGAATAAGTTTGCGACGAGTGAAGTGAGCCGAACATACGACCCAAAACATAGCCAAAAATGTAATCGCAAATGCACTCCACACATAGCCGGCATAGCCACCCATATCTAGAAATGCGGAGAAGGAAGTAAAATGCATGATTAGGCTCTCTCTACCAATTCACGAGCCCAAGGACGATGCGACTCGCGCTGCAGGATTTTGTTTTTTAGCGCCATCAAGGTCGCCGCACCAAAGAACAAAGCAAAACCTATAATGTTTAACAACAGAGGCCAAAGCATGTCTGACGCAATAGACGGTTTGGCGAATTTGGTAATAGTCGCCCCTTGGTGTAGGGTGTTCCACCATTCTACCGAGAAGTGAATGATCGGCAGGTTAATAACCCCAACCATGGCAAGAATGCCTGCAGCACGGCCTGCTGTGCGATCATCTTCAAACGCATTATACAGTGCGATAACACCCAAATAGAGAAACAACAGAATCAACTCTGAGGTTAGACGAGCATCCCATACCCACCAAGCACCCCACATTGGCTTACCCCATATTGCGCCAGTGACTAGCGCAATAAACGTAAACACAGCCCCCACGGGTGCCATCGCGGCTGCAGCCCAATCAGAGGTTTTAATTTGCCAAACCATGCCTATGAATGCCGCGATCGCCATCGACATGTATGCACCCATTGACCAAATAGCCGCCGGCACATGAATGTAAATGATACGGAAGCTGTCACCTTGCTGATAGTCGGACGGCGCAAACGCCAACCCCCACACCGTTCCGGTAACCAGAGACAACAATGCCAGCACAGCAAACCATGGCAGAAGCGTGTTACATAGCTTGTAGGTTGCTTCTGGCTTAGCATAAGGATGAAGCCATTTCCACATTACTCAATCGCTCTTATTTAATTATAAAATTTGGGTTATTGAACGCTCACGCGCAGCGCTGCAGATACTGCAAACGGTGACAACGTTGCTGAACCAACCAATAGTGCGCCTAAAATGGCCAATTGACCGTTAATTGGGAAACCATTCGACGCCATATCAATCGCAGATGTTGCAAAAATTAATACTGGGATGAAAAGCGGCAATACGAGCAAACTCAAAAGCACGCCACCTTTACGAAGACCAACCGTTAGCGCTACACCAATCGCGCCCAAAAAGCTCAGTGTGGGAGTACCTAACAGTAGGGTCAATACCACAGCTTGATAAGTCGCCCAATCCAAAGAAAGCAATACGGCTAATAGTGGGCTTATGATCAAAAGCGGCAAGCCCGTCAGTAGCCAATGCGCCACTATTTTGGCAAAGGCCAATACTGATAATGGTTCGGGCATGAGCAACATTTGCTCCAGCGAACCATCAATAAAATCATCGCGAAACAGACGCTCTAACGACAGGACCGCTGCCAGCAATGCAGCCACCCAAATAATACCGGGGGCAATGTCCGCCAATAAGTTTGGTCCAGGGCCAACACCTAAAGGGAACAACATAATAACGATAATGAAAAACCACAACGGGTTAAGCATGTCTGACTGGCGACGAAACGCGATCATCAGTTCTCGTCGAATCATTTGATACATGGCTGAGCCCATCATTCACCCAACCTAACGCGACGCAACAACGTATTGCCTTCAAACATATCTTGGTGCGTAGTAAACAACACCATACCGCCACCATTCACATGTTCCTGAAAGAGAGTCTCCAATACCTTTACGCCTTGTTTATCGATGGCGGTCAGAGGCTCATCCAAAATCCAAAGCTTTGATTGGCTAATCCAAAGCCTCGCCAACGCCACGCGGCGGTTTTGCCCAGCCGACAATTGAGCCGCAGGCACATCTTCTCTTCCTGCTAAACCAACACGTGCCAACGCATCCCACAACACAGACTCATCAGCGTCACCGTGCATCTGCTGGTAAAAAGCAAGATTTTCAAACGCAGTGAGCTCTCGCTTCACACCCGCACTATGACCAAGGAAGAGCAAGTTACTGTAGAACTCTTCTCTTACCTTGGTAACGGATTGTCCTTGCCAGCGCACATCGCCAGATTCAGCCAAACCCAAGCCCGCAATGATTCTCAATAGGGTGGTTTTGCCCGCGCCGTTGGGGCCTTCAACTTGCACAAGTTCACCGGGTGACACGGTAAAACATAGATCTTCAAACAATACTCGTTCATCACGAATACTGCTGAGTTGATGCACTTCCAACATGAGAAATTAGCGTTCCCGGTAAAGTATTCAAAATTATGCCCGATAATAACATAGAGGGTTTTAGACCGTTAGCGGTGCGATAACGGTCTGGCACGTCGAGCGTTAATAATTGTGAGTAAATATGAAAATAGATAACACCAGCAACATCAAAGTACTAACGCTTGAATCCATTAAGAGCAATCTCCATGAGAAATTGTTGAATATTGGTCAAGAAAAAGCCGTGCAGCTCCCTCAAACACAGCTTGCTTCTTCACAACTTTCGCAAGTACTCAGACTGATCAACCTCTTTCCCTTGTTGATGCATTCACCTTCACTTTCTTCACCAGCCAAAGCCCCCGACACCCATGCACTCAATACCACCATGACACCTAGCATGCTGAGTATCTTGCTAAAAACGCTTGTGATGCCAAACACACCAGAACTGGCCGCAAAATGGCTATCAAATCGGCAATCAGACAAAGCCCTACTCGATGCCTTGCGTCAAGTAACAACGTCGATGGCAGACAATGATGGCAATGGAAAAATCAAAGCGCTATTGATGCTGTTAACGGAGCAAAGAGTGCTCGACGGAAATAAAACCAATGAATATCATTGGTACTTCCCTCTTAGCCATGTATCTCCCACACCTGTTCATATCACAGCCAAGAAAAAGACCCTCGGAAGACGAAAAAAATCCCACTGGAGCATCAGCGTCAATCTCACACTGTCAAAACGTCGACACCTCACAGCGACGGCAGATATCTACGATCAGTCTTTAGCGTTGCGATTTACCACTGACTCAGCGAGCCTAGAGAAACTAATCGAACAATCGCTTCCCGCGCTAGAGCAACAATTGAGTAAGCATCATATTTGCGTCTCTCAGTGCGAGATTAACGTCAGTGAGAACACAGAGCCAACATCGGTAGAACACGGAGTGAACATTCAAGTATGAAAAATCCCAAAGCAGCCATCGCCCTTCGCTATGATGGGGTCAATGCGCCACAAGTTAGCGCAAAAGGATACGACGCATTGGCGGAAAAACTGATTGAAGAAATGGAGAAAAATGGAGGGTTGGTGCATAGCGATGAAGCGCTAATGAACTGGCTTTCTGCTTTGGAGATTGGAGATGAAGTACCAGAGTCTGTGTATCTGGTTATTGCTGAATTGATTGCATTCGCATGGTATTTAGACGGAAAAACCCCGCCCGGGTGGGAAGGGTCTGTCGTTAACCAATCGGTGTAAGCACCATTGGTCTTTGCGAGACGCTTTAGCTGAGGGACGACAAAAAAGCCTTATCGCACCCATTTATCACCGAGATTTCATCAATCACGGTGCCAGCCTTAGGAAGTCATTGAGAGTGACTATCTCACCAGTCGTTGCTTTCGGATGCTCAACAAAAGTTCCGCTTCTGCTTTAGGAAGATCACACTCTTCCATTAGCTCATGAATATCAGCACCCAGTTCAACCATCTTACTTGCCCGGCTATACAGTCGGCCATCTGGATCGTGCATTTCCAGCTCGTTTTGCTTATCTACCAAGTCATCGAATCGTTGGGATAGCTCAGCAAGCTTTTGGCTCATACCAATTGAGCCAGCACGCAATTCATTAAATTGCTTTGATAAACTCTCATGTTGTTGGCGAGAGTTTTTAAACAACAACTCCATGGCTTGGAATTTAGCATCCAGAGTCAGTCTCGCTTTCTTCTCTCTGCGTATTAGCACGAACGCAACCACCGCTACGATGATAGACACACCGAGCGGTAGCCAGTGCAACACGACGTCAAGCATTAGAGCATAGCCATGTCTGACCACTCGTCATCAGAGAGTAGCTTGTTCAAATCAACAAGGATTAGCAGGCTGCCATTGCGGTTGCTAACGCCTTGAATGAACTTAGCACTTTCATCCGTACCCACACTTGGTGTGGTGTCGATTTCAGATGTTTTGAGGTAAACCACCTCAGCCACACTGTCGACCATAATACCGATGACTTGTGATTCAGCTTCGATAACAATCACACGAGTGTTATCGCTTACATCGCCTTGCATCAAGCCAAAGCGAGAGCGAGTATCGATAACTGTAACCACGTTGCCACGAAGGTTAATGATGCCCAGTACATAGTCTGGTGCACCTGGTACCGGCGCGATTTCGGAATAGCGTAAAACTTCTCTAACCTGCATAACGTTAATGCCGTAGGTTTCCTCTTCCAGCTGGAAGGTCACCCACTGTAGGACCTCGTCATTCACGTTATCTTTTTGAACTTCAGCTACCTGAGACATTTGTTTTCCTCTTTACGTGCTGTGCTGCGTCAATTACGCCAACGCGTTGGCATCTATACCTTGATTTAGCATGGCAATCAGCGCTTCGACGTGAATCAATGCGCACATTTTTTCTTTTACTAGTCCGGCCAACCAAGGCCGTTTGCCTGCTTGTTCACGCCATCGCACTTGCTCTCCCTTGAGGGACTCTGTGCCTAAAAGGGAATTGCATGCCAATCCCCATTTACTGTCACCCAAGAGCACAATATAACTATAGCCTTCGCGATGGCTGTTATCCGTTATTTTTTCTGGCATTACCCACTTCGCGGTATCGACAACATCAAGCTGTTGATCTCGCTCGGTTTGCAAGCCCAAATACCAGTCTGGTCGACCTATCAAATGATTACAGTCTTCTAGCCGATGAATACCACCCAACTCTGCCAGTGGCACAGCATACGTCACACCAAATGACTCAAAGAACAGCACTTGAAACGCATGCTCTGAAGCAATGTTCTTCCAAGGTGGTGCGATATCTTCGCCTTCTTGAACCTCAGGTTCTGCGTCCGTCTCAATATCCGGCTCAACATACGCCACTTCGTCTTCGAGAAGGTCTTCCGATACGGGTGTCTCAATCTGTTCAACGACCATGTCGTCAATACCAATATCAACTTGTGGTTCGACATAAGCCGTTTCGGTAGCAATATCTTCTACTACTGTCGTTTCTGAGTAGGTCTGTATGTCGACGACCACATCGTCAACGACATGATTTTGCTCAAGTACTTCGACAGGTGAATCTGTGTCGACGTTTGTCTCGAGGTTTATCGCGACCTCTGTTTCTATCGCGATTTCAGCCTCAACCTCGGCTTGAACTTCAACCTCTGCTTGGACTTCAACCTCAACGTCAACTAGCTCTTCTACTTCGACCTCTAACCCATCTTCAAGCTGAAGCTGACTGAGCAACTTCTCAACCGAAGACAAATCACGCTGTTGTTTCGTGAGCGTGGCGCCAGCAAACAGCGGGATCGCTTCAACCTTTGCGGGCTGCAATTTTAACTCAGTGACGCCTGCGACATCTGTTGTCACATCCGTGTCTGTCCGCTGCTGATCATCATCTTCCAGCAACGCATCAAAATAATCGTCCAGCGCCTGAACACTGGATAACGCACGGCTATCTTTCATCCTGTTCCAGTCGCTCCAAATAAGAAAGCAGCGTTTTGTATGCAAAAACGCCGCGACAATTCTTCGCGTAATACGATGGAGGCATATGCTTTAAGCTCGCATCACGGAATTTCGTGTCAATCGGTACTGCGGATGTCCAAACCTGATCGGGGTAACGCACTTTCAGCTCTTGTAATGTTTCCAAAGACGCACGGGTACGCTTATCGTACATGGTTGGAACAATACACACTTTAAAAGCAGAACTGCGTGATTTCTGCATGATCTGTAAAGTGCGAATCATGCGCTCCAAGCCTTTCATGGCCAAGAACTCAGTCTGAACAGGAATGAGAATACGGTTACTCGCCGCTAGTGCATTCACCATCATTACCCCCAAGATCGGCGGGCAATCGATAAGTGCATAGTCGTATTCGTCTTCTAGGCAAGCCAATGTCTTTTTAAGCATTAGCCCCATGCCCCCTCGATTTCCCATCGCTCTGTCCAATGTCGCAAGTGACATATGAGAAGGCAGTAAATCGAGGTTCTTATATTCTGTGTTTAGAATGAGTGGTTTAACCGTATCTCGGCTTATAGTCTGGAGTTGAAACAGGTCAAAAAGCGTTTGTGGCAACGTCTCTGAATCGTAATTCAGATACGTCGTTAACGAAGCGTGGGGATCGGTGTCGATCAACAATACGCGCTTGTTTCTTTCACTGAGAAGCCCAGCAAGCGTAATGGTTGAGGTTGTTTTCCCAACACCGCCCTTCTGGTTTGCAATGCTCCAAACTATCACAGCCGCTCCTTATACCAGATTGAGCTCAACGAGGATCCGTTCGGCAATACGATCAAGAGGTAAATCTTCTGTAGAAATTCCTGCTTTTGCCACTGCTTGCGGCATCCCGTAAACCACACAGCTATCTTCGTCTTGCGCCCAAACGGTTGAACCTTGTTGTTTCAGCATTCTCGCGCCATCTCGGCCATCAGCACCCATTCCGGTGAGTACCATCGATAGCACTTTATCGCCATATACATTTGCAGCAGAGCCAAAAGTCACATCAACACATGGCTTATAGTTCATTCGATCGCCGCCATCAATGATTTTGACACGGGTAGCGCCTGGGCGTCCATCGATCATCATCTGCATACCGCCTGGCGCTAAATATGCCGTCCCAGCCTTGAGTGGTTCGCCGTCTTGCGCTTCTTTCACTGAAATTTTGCAAAGGCCATTGAGACGTTGTGCAAAAGCCGAAGTGAATGTGGAAGGCATATGCTGAATCAATAAAATGGGCATTGGGTAGTTAGCAGGCAATGCACTCAGCACTTTTTGTAATGCAACCGGCCCACCCGTTGAGGTACCAATCGCCGTCAATTGATAGCGTTTGCCGCTGGCTTTGAAACGCCCCATTGGCGTGACTGGACGTGCTGGTGGGGTCGCCGTTGCTAGACCGCTACTCGCCATTGGTCGAGTCGGTGTTCGTGTTGGGGTCGCACCAGAAGACAATGATGTTGCCATTGCGGGTGCAGGCGTGACTGCAGGACGGCGCATAAACGTGCGTTTACGCGCTATTTCGTTTACACGCTGTTGAAGCAGTTTGACTGCGTCATCACGGTTGCGCGCAATATCTTCGAATTTTTTCGGCAAGAAATCGAGCGCACCAGCATCTAACGCATCCAACGTCGCTTTGGCACCATCATGTGTCAGTGAAGAGAACATCAAAATTGGCGTCGGATTAGTGCGCATAATCTCGCGCACCGCCGTAATGCCATCCATCACAGGCATTTCGATGTCCATCGTGATTACATCAGGTTTTAGCTTTGCCGCTTTGTCGACGGCCTCTTTACCATTGACTGCACAGTCAATAACTTCAAGACGCGGATCCCCGTTAATAATTTCACTCACTCGGCGGCGGAAAAAGCTTGAATCATCCACCACCAAAACTTTCACTGACATGTCATTCCTTATAATTATTATCGGCCAGCGTAACGCTTAAGCAGATTTGGCACGTCCAAAATCAATGCAATATGACCATCACTGGTGATCGTTGCACCCGCCATGCCCGGCGTACCTTGCAGCAGTTCATCCAATGGTTTGATCACCACTTCTTCTTGTCCAATCAATGAGTCCACCACAAATGCGATAGGTTGATGTCCCATTTGAACAATCACAACATGGCCGCTATCTCTGACTGACGCACGCGTTTTGCACAGCCAATCTTGTAGATAAAACAATGGAATAGCTTTCTCACGAACAATGATAGTCAATTGACCGTCCACTGTATTGGTGCGAGACAAATCCAAGCTTATGATTTCATTAACATTAGACAATGGGAATGCAAATGGGTTGTTACCAATACCCACCATTAGCGTTGGAAGTATCGCCAACGTCAACGGCACTTTGATTGAAATAATCGTTCCGCGACCCAATACGGAATCGATAGAAATCGTACCGTTCAGCTGGGTGATCGCAGTTTTTACTACATCCATGCCTACACCACGACCCGAGATATCAGAAATCTCAGTCTTGGTGGAGAAGCCTGGTGCAAAAATCAGATTAAATGCTTCGGTATCCGTCAAACGGGCAGCTGCATCAACGTCCAAAACACCACGATTCACCGCGATACCACGGAGTTTTTCCGCATCCATACCGCCGCCATCATCTTCGATGGTTAGCAGAATATGGTCACCTTCTTGTGATGCCGCCAACGTAACGGTGCCCACACGAGGCTTACCATTTTGCTCACGAACATCTGGCATTTCTATGCCGTGGTCAACCGAGTTACGCACCAAGTGGACCATTGGGTCAGCGAGTGCTTCAACCAAGTTTTTATCAAGGTCCGTTTCTTCGCCGCGCATTTCAAGCACGATATCTTTCTTAAGGCTTCGCGCTAAGTCGCGTACAACGCGAGGGAAACGACCAAACACTTTCTTGATCGGCTGCATACGCGTTTGCATCACTGCGCCTTGCAAATCAGCCGTTACAACATCAAGGTTGGTAACCGCTTTCGCCATATGCTCGTCATCACTGTTCGCGCCCAGACTCACCAAACGGTTACGCACCAACACTAGCTCACCGACCATATTCATGATGGTGTCGAGTGTTGACGTATTCACACGAACGGTTTGCTCTGGTTGAGCAACAGGTGTTTTCTTCTCTTCCACTTTTGCAGGTGGCTTGGCAACGGTTGCTGGTGGCTTAGCTGCTGGCGCTTCTGCTTTTGGAGCTGGTGCAGGGGCAGGCTTTGGCTCCACTTTTGGTGCAGCTGCGGGCGCTGGCGCACTCTTTGACGCATCTGCTTCGATTGGGCTTTTACCCTGTCCGTGCAGTTCGTCTAACAGTTTTTCAAATTCGTCATCAGTGATTTCATCACTGCTTGGGCTTTCAACCGATGAGTTTTGTGGTGGTGGTGTCGCCTGAGCAGCATCACCATCAAGCGCCGGCCCCTTGCCCGAGCCATGAAGCTCGTCTAGCAGACGGTCAAATTCATCATCTGTCATGTCACCACTGTCCGCAGCGGGAGCCGGTGCGGCTGCCTCGCTTGGCTCTGAGCCATTCGCAGTAGGAGATTGACCTTTACCGTGCAGTTGATCGAGCAAACGGTCGAATTCATCATCGGTAATTTCGTCGACAGAGTCACCAGCTATTGCTTCGCCTCCCTGAGCTGGGGCTTCAGCCACAACTTCGGGTTCAGGTTCAGGTTCTGGTTCTGGCTCAGGTGCTACAGCTTCTGGCTCGGCTTCGTCTTCTGAAGCAGGTTTGGCATACTTGTGCAATGCTTCCAACAATGCTGGGTCAGCCGCTGGGGCTGGTTCGCTTTGTTGCACGCATGCAAACTGCTCATTCACCGTATCAAGCGCCTGCAGAATAATATCCATGACTTCAGCGTTGAGTGGGCGGCCACCGTTACGGAGGTTATCAAAAATATTTTCAGCACCGTGGCAAGTATCTACCAGCTCTGTGAGTGACAAAAAGCCTGCGCCACCTTTAACCGTGTGAAATCCTCGGAAAATTGCATTCAGCAAATCTCGGTCGTCTGGTGTTTTTTCCAGATCCACGAGTTGTTCGGACAATAGTTCTAGAATTTCCCCTGCTTCGATCAAAAAGTCCTGCAGGATTTCTTCATCCATTTCAAAGCTCATAACGCACCCCTAAAAGCCAAGGCTTGAAAGTAAATCGTCCACGTCGTCCTGGCTTTGCATCACTTGTTTCTCTTGACGCTGCTCTTCAGTCACGACAGGCCCTTCAGCCTTGATGCCAGATTGTTGTTCTGTTTCTAATTCTGTGTCTTTCGGCTCGTCATCCAAACCAAATGCCGTCAGGATTTCTACCAGCTGGCTTTCGACTTCTTGAACCAATTCGATAACGCGTCTAATGACCTGACCTGTCAGATCTTGGAAGTCTTGAGCCATCAAAATTTCGGTCAACTGACCGTGCAATTTGGTGGTGTCCCCTTCGACTTGCGTCAACAAACCATCAAGCTGGTGACAAAGCGCTTTGAAGCTAGCGATGTCAATCCGCCCTCCCATCAGGTTGTTCCACTGAGGTCTAACCTGAGCAAGGCAATCTTGTAGGTTATCGGCGATAGGTAACGTCGCTTCCACTGCATCCATGGTTCGGTTTGCAGCAATTTCCGTTTTTTCCATAACAAAGTTAAGGCGATCTTTAGCATCAGGGATCTCGCTATTCGCAAGATCACTGACACGCGGATCTAATCGGAAATTAGATAGCGAATCGTGCAGCTGCCGGGTCAGTTTCCCAACCTCATTGAAGAGCGGATTACGCGTGTCGCTTGCCAATTTAGCCAGCAACTCGTTCGCGCTTTCCTGATTCCCTTCTTCAAGCAAACTGACCAATTCTTTAGCTTGGTCGAGTGTTATCATTGTTTTATTAATCCTTCACTGCGCGAAGAAACAAATCACATGCGTTCGAAAATCTTGTCCAGCTTTTCTTTCAAGGTTGCCGCAGTGAATGGTTTAACAATGTAACCATTTACGCCAGCTTGAGCTGCTTCCACGATTTGCTCACGCTTCGCTTCTGCAGTGATCATAAGCACAGGAAGATGCTTAAGATCTGCGTCAGAGCGAATGTTCTTCAACAGGTCAATACCCTGCATACCTGGCATGTTCCAGTCAGTAACGACGAAATCAATACCGCCTTTCTTTAGAATTGGCAGCGCTGTTAGGCCGTCATCTGCTTCAACAGTGTTGTTGAAACCCAGATCACGAAGGAGGTTCTTAACGATACGTCGCATTGTTGAGAAGTCATCAACAACGAGGATTTTCATGTTTGTGTTCAAAGTTGCCTCCGGTGAGGTCCCTTATAATTATAAAAACTTACTTTGACCAAGCAGTAAGCTTGGTCCGTAACCGCTGCATTGCCTGATTTTGAATCTGGCAAACTCGGGATTCGCTGACCCCGATAATGGCACCAATCTCCTTGAGGTTAAGTTCCTCGTCGTAATAGAGAGAGAGTACCAAAGCCTCTCTTTCAGGGAGTCCTTTAATAGCTTGGGCTAGGTGCGCCTTAAAACTATCTTCCGCGACTTCCTCAAAGGGAAGATTCTCTTCACGATGACTTTCAGTGACGAAAGCATCTTCTGAAACGCCCAGATCTTCGATACCAATTAAACGTCCCGCATTGATGTCGTTCTGTATCTGATAATACTGGTCAAGGCTCATACCCAGACGTTTCGCAATTTCTTTGTCGCTAGGGTCTCGCCCTAACTCGCCTTCAAGCTTTGCAATCACATCGCTGATTTGGCGGTTATTTCTGTGTACGGAGCGTGGTACCCAATCGCCTTTTCGGATGTCATCAAGCATGGCACCACGAATACGTATCCCAGCATAGGTTTCAAAACTCGCCCCTTTCGACGCGTCGTAGTTTTGTTGCGCTTCCAGCAAACCAATCATGCCGGCCTGAATTAAATCGTCGACCTGCACGTTGGGGGGCAAACGTGAAACAAGGTGATGAGCAATGCGCTTTACTAGCGTCGAATATTGCTCAAATACCGTTTCCGTCGATGCGCCTGTTCTGCTGTAGGTGAGCGCTCTATTCACCGAGATAGTCCCCTGCAGCTTCATCTCGAACGAGCAGCCGCTCTACAAAAAACTCTAGATGTCCACCTGGGTTACGTGGTACTGGCCAAGTCAACGCTTTGTTCGCCAGAGCGTTCAACGCCAAGGCTGCAGGTGATTGAGGGAATGCATCAACAACCACTTTTTGTTTTTTAACGGACTGACGCACTCGTTCATCTAATGGAACACATGCTACTAATTCTAGATTAGCATTTAAAAATCTTTCTGTTACACGCGTTAATTTTGTAAATAAATCTCGACCTTCGCGATAACTACGCACCATATTGGCGACAACTTTAAAGCGAGTCACACCATGTTCACGGCTCAAAAGCTTAATTAAAGCATAAGCATCCGTGATGGAGGTCGGCTCATCACACACCACAATAACAACATCTTGCGCTGCACGAGAGAAGCTTAACACCATGTCTGAAATACCAGCGGCGGTGTCAACGAGCAACACATCCACTTCTTCATCCAACGTGCCAAAAGCTCGAATCAAACCAGCATGTTGCGCCGTCGACAATTCAGTCATGCCGCGCATACCTGAAGACGCTGGAATAATCTTTAAGCCATGTGGCCCTTCAACAATGATGTCCTTTAGGTCGCATACACCTTGCATTACGTGGCTTAGGTTTTTACCGACACGTAATCCCAACAGCACATCAATGTTCGCCAAACCTAAGTCGGCATCCAACACCATGACCTTTTTGCCTTGCTTGGCCATTGACATGCCCATGCCCAAGGTAATGTTAGTTTTACCTACGCCACCTTTACCACCTGTAACAGTGATGACTTTGGTGCGAGTCGGGTTTGTCAGGCGGCGGAGGCCGCTTGCTTGATCATGCATGGTTGTCTCAATCATAAAAGTCCGCCGCATTCGACTCTGGTACATCATGACTCCAGAAATGGTTTTGCTGCTCTGAATCTTGATCCATCAGTTCACTCGCTCTGTTGACCAGATATCTTCCGCTGGCATGACGAATGTCTTCCGGCACTCGTTGCCCATCAGCGAGATAGGTGACTGGAAGCGCGTTTTCAATCGTAACGCTCAGTAGTTCACCTAGGCTGAGAGATTCATCTAGTTTCGTTAGCACACACCCTGATAGGGGGATGCGACGAAAATGGTCAATGGTCTCTTGTAACACGCGACGCTGTGAGGTGGCGGGCAAAACAAGTAAGCTTCGAATATGTGATCCACTGCTTTGGATCAGAGTATCAAGTTGTTCTGATAACCTAAGATCACGCTGGCCCATGCCTGCGGTATCTAACAGAATCAATCGACGATGACGTAACTGATACAGAATATCGGCCAGTGTGTCTGCATCTTTAGCAACTTTTACCGGACAACCTAAAATTCTACCGTACGTCGCCAATTGCTCATGCGCACCGATACGAAATGTATCTGTAGTCACCAGTGCTATTTCTTCTGGGCCGAAGTCCATTGCTGCCCGTGCCGCAAGTTTCGCGATCGTGGTGGTTTTCCCTACGCCCGTTGGCCCTAACAGGGCAATGACGCCACCTGTTTCTAGTAGATTCTCACTCGATGTAATGACCTGATCTGCTACAAGTTCTAACAATTCAGACCACGCTTCATTCGGTGGGGTATCTTCAGGAATATAACCCGCTAGCTGGTCAGCGAGCACGGGGGATATACCCATTTTTTCTAGTCGTTTAATCAACATGGCGCGAAGCGGTTCTTTACGTTCAACCTCTTGCCACATTAAGCCTGAAAGCTGGTGCTCTAGCAGGCTACGAATCGTTGCCATTTCTTTGCGCATCGCTTCCATTTCATCAGGCTGACGAGGCGCAGATTTACGTGTTTCTTTACGCGTTGCATCAAGGCGATTTTCCTGACGCGCACCATTGCGCGGATCTCGGCGCTCTAATTCGTCACGTTTTTGACGATAGAGACGATCTAACTCCTGACCCTTCGCTTGCTGGTTGCTGCGCGAAGTAGCCGAGCCATAACCTTGCGCTGATCCACCGGCGGCATTATTAGCGCCAGTGCGACCTGAATGATTATTTTGCTGACCATTTACCGCAGGCCGAAGCGATTGCTGCTGTGCGCCATATGCCGCTTCAGTTTCACGACGGCGTACATCATTTTGACGAGCAAGCAGCGCACTCAGTGAATCAACTTCAGGCTCTTCCTCACGCTCACTGTCCGGCAGCTGTGACTGATAGCGATCAAGCAAGCTTGAAAATTTGCTACCTAGCGCACCACCTAACGGTTTTCTGGCCGCTTCTTTGCTGATGTCGCGGCGCAGGTGCACTTTATCTTCGGCAATTCGACGCTGTGGCTGTGCGCGATCCATACTCTGCGCCATTTGTGTCTTGGCCGCTTCTTTGCGCACATCACGGGTTGGCGTTTCAGTATCAACTGCCGCCACGATTTCGACACCACCGGTCACTTTTTTGTTGGACATGATGACCGCATCAGCGCCGAGTGCTTCTTTCACTTCGGCCAATGCAGTTCGCATATCTTTGGCAAAAAATCGTTTAATTTTCAAAATCGTTGTCCTGATTTACTGATGCACGGCATCAGTTACCAACCGCTCTTACAATTCTTATTTGTTTTTCGTCCGGTACTTCTTGATAAGAAAGTACACGCAAAGACGGAATCGTGTTCTTAACAAACTTGGCTAAGGTGGAGCGAAGAACGCCGGAAGTTAGCAATACAGCGGGTTCACCCTGAAGTTCCTGCTGCTGTGTTGCTTCGGAAAGACTTTGCTGTAAACGCTCTGCCAATCCAGGTTCAATTCCCGTGGACTCACCACCTGATGCCTGCATAGTTTTATGCAATATCTGTTCCAACTCAGGAACCAAGGTAATCACCGGAAGTTCGGGTTCTATGCCATTGATTTCTTGTACGATTAGTCGCTTGAGAGAAATCCGTACAGCGGCAGTCAAAATGTCAGGATCTTGACTCTTCGGTGCATACTCTGAAAGCGTCTGAATAATGGTGCGTACATCGCGGATAGGAATGGCTTCGTTAAGCAAGTTCTGCATCACTTTCACCACCGCTCCCAACGAAATAAGATCAGGAATAAGCCCCTCAACGAGACGCGGTGCTTGTTTCGCCAGCATGTCGATAAGGTTCTGAGCTTCTTCATGACCCAACAAGCGCTCGGCGTTGTTGGTCAACATTTGGCTGAGATGCGTTGCAAGCACGGTGGCGGAGTCCACCACGGTGTAACCCAGCGCCTGCGCATGCTCGCGCTGTGATTTTTCAATCCAGACAGCTTCTAGGTTGAACGCAGGGTCTACCGTCGGTTCACCGTCAATCGGGCCAAACACTTGGCCGGGGTTAATTGCCAATTCTTTGTCTGAACGAATATCTGCTTCGCCAACCGCCACGCCCATCAAGGTAATGCGGTAGCTGTTTGGTGGAAGCTCAAGGTTATCGCGAATATGAACAGGTGGAATAAGGAAACCGAAATCCTGCGACAACTTCTTACGCACGCCTTTAACGCGATCCAGCAGCTCGCCACCTTGGTCACGGTCCACCATTGGAATAAGGCGGTAACCTACCTCTAGGCCAATCACGTCAACAGGCTGCACATCATCCCATGACAAATCTTTCGGCTTCGGTTTAACCAGCTCTTGTTTTGGTTTTTCTTCTGCGGCTTTCTTGGCATTTTCTTGCTGTTTGGTTTTCCAGTAAGCAAAGCCACCACACACGAATGCTAACGAGAGAAACGGCACATGAGGCATACCTGGGACAATACCCATGACCGTTAAAATCCCAGTAGCAATGATCAACGCTTTTGGGTTGTCCACCAGCTGAAAGACAAGCTGCTGCCCCATGTCTTCGTCTGTATTTTGACGAGTCACCATGATGGCGGCACCAATCGACAACAAAAGCGATGGAATTTGAGCCACAAGACCATCACCGATGGTCAGCAATGTATAGATTTCGATGGCGTCGGAGAAGCTCACATTATGCTGAACCATACCAATTGACAGGCCGCCGATGATGTTGATTGCCAGAATCAAGATACCCGCGATGGCATCGCCTTTTACGAATTTAGACGCACCGTCCATTGAACCGTAGAAGTCCGCTTCTTTGGTCACTTCCGAACGACGAGTTCTGGCTTGGTCTTGGTCAATAAGTCCGGCGTTCAAATCCGCATCAATCGCCATTTGTTTACCCGGCAAGGCGTCCAGAGTAAATCGAGCGCTTACCTCAGAAATACGGCCCGCACCTTTGGTAACAACCATAAAGTTGATGATCATCAAAATCAGGAAGACCACAAGACCAACGGCATAGTTACCGCCAATGACGACCGAACCAAAAGCGTCAATAACCTGACCCGCAGCGCCCGGCCCTTCATGACCATGAAGCAACACCACACGTGTTGATGCCACGTTCAATGCCAAACGAAGCAAGGTGGCGATCAAAAGAACGGTAGGAAATGCAGCGAAATCGAGAGGTCTACGGGTGTAGATGGTGACCAAGAGAACAACGAGCGACAAGGCGATGTTGAACGAGAAAAACATGTCTAGCAAAAAGGCAGGGACAGGCAAAATCACCATTGCCAAGGCCGACAGTACCAATATCGGAGCACCGATGGCAGGCATCACACCCAACTTAGATGGGAGTTTTTGTTGTACCTTGTCGTAGAACGGCAAAGAAAGCTTCATGGGTCGTCTGTCGTCTCTGGGCTAAATCACTCTTTCCTATCTAGCAAAAAACGAACCATGTTTTTTTGGCTTTTATTTCAGTGAAATGCCGCCAATTGCGCACATTTCAACCAACTAGCGACGTAATTCTGTCGGTATCGGAAGTTGTTGTTCCGCCAGAGAGGTCGGTTTACGTCCTCGTCCTTTTTGGTACTGCTTAAGTTGGAAGACATAAGCGAGCAGTTGCGCCACTGCTGCAAACAATCCATCGGGGATTTGTTGCTCTAGCTCAGTGCTGTAGTAGACCGCACGCGCAAGTGGTGGTGCAGGAACAATACTGATGTCATGCTGCGCAGCAATCTCTCGAATTTTCAGCGCCATAAAGTCTGACCCTTTGGCTACCACTACGGGGGCTCGATCAATCTTGCTGTCATAACGCAGGGCAACGGAGTAGTGCTCGGGGTTAGTGATGACCACGTCAGCAGTTGGTACCTCAGCCATCATCCGTCGCTGCGCCATTTCACGCTGCAACATACGTATCCGGCCTTTCACTTCCGGTTTACCTTCCGTGTCTTTGTATTCGTCTTTGATTTCTTGTTTGGTCATCTTGAGCTGATCATTGTGCTGCCATATTTGAAATGGCACATCGATTGCTACCACTACCAATAAAGAACAGCAGATCAGCAAAACAAAGTTCATCAAGATATCGAGTGCGTGATACAGGTTGGTCGGGAACGTTTCGATATTCAGTTGATAGAAGTCATCAACACTCACCATCATCAGATAGAAAGCGACACCTGCCACCAAAGTGACTTTTAAAATCGACTTAATGAGTTCAACCATGCTTTGCATGCCAAACATACGTTTAATGCCTTGAAGCGGGCTCATTTTGGAGAGTTTGGGTCGCGCGGCCTCCCATGAAAACGAGACGCCCCCCAACGCAGAAGCGCCGAGTAACCCAGCAACAAACAGCATCAATAACACTGTGGCGAGTGGCCACGCGATATGAAACATAGCGCCATAGGCAATTAAGCCTAACGTGGTAACATCAAAAATCTCTTCGCGAGTGAGGGTGAAGAATTTTCGCATGGTTTCCATCAGCGCTTCCCCAACACTTTCGCCAAACCACATCAATGCGATAGCGCCAATGACCAATACCGCAACCGATGCCAGTTCTCTTGAGCGCGGTACTTGACCTTTCTCCCGCGCCTGCTGTCGCCTTCGGGGTGTGGCGTCTTCTGTACGTTCTTGGCCGTCATTCTCTGCCACTAGGCACCTCCGCTCACATTGCAGTTGAGGCGAATCAAATCACAGATTGCATTCACACCTGTGTCCCAGTGGTTCAAATAATGCGGCAAGATCCCATTGAGCAGGTACATACAAATCATCAAGCCAACAAGCAAAGCAAACGAAAAGCCCAAAGAGAAAATATTCAATTGTGGCGCTGCACGGGTCATCACACCAAACGATAGGTTCACGGTCAGCAAGGCGATAATACCGGCCAATGCCATGCCCAATGCGACACTGAACATAATGCCAAACCAACTTGCAAGCGCACGATAGTCTGCCGATTGAAGCATGTCACCAATCGGCAAGCTCTTAAAACTCAGCACGACTAGGTTCAGCATTTGTAGGTGTCCATCCGTCGACAAGAACAGCATAGTCGCGACAAACAGATAAAACTGACCAAGCAGGGGCGTATTCTGCCCATTGGCGGGGTCAACCATGGATGCGAAGCCCAAACTCGACTGCATACCGATAATCTGACCCAGCAACACAAAGGTTTGCATGACGAATTGAGTGATAGTACCCATGGCGATGCCAATCAAAAGTTGCTGAGCGAGTACCACAAAGCCACCAAATGACACTAATTCAATCGTGCTTGGCACACTGGGGATAGACGGCATCACAGCGAAAGTGATGGCGAGAGACAAGTACAAACGCACACGCACGGGGACAAACCGAGCACCAAAGAAGGTCATGGTCATCATCATGGCGGAGATACGAGTCAGCGGCCAAAAGAACTGGGCCATCCACTCGAGAATGATGTGTGCGGGATATTCCATAGGTCGTGCTCAGTCAATAAAGCAGCGTTGGAATTTCTTCCACCAAACGAATGAAATACTCCATGAGCATTCTCGTCATCGAGTGTCCAAAGAACATTAACGCAACCAGGGTTGCGATAAGACGCGGCAAGAAGCTTAGCGTTTGTTCATTGATAGAGGTCGCCGCTTGGAATACCGCAACAATCAAACCCACAATCAGACCGGGAATAATAATGGCGCAGACCATGACAAGGATCAGGTACAACGCATCTTGGAAAAGTTCAACGAACGCTTCAGGTCCCATACCCCACTCCTACCCAAAACTGCCAGCGAGTGTCGACAAGATGAGGTTCCACCCGTCTACCAATACAAATAGCATGAGCTTAAACGGCAAGGATACGATCATGGGTGACAACATCATCATACCCATTGCCATCAATACCGAGGCCACCACTAAGTCGATAATCAAAAAAGGCAGAAACAGCATGAAACCAATTTGGAATGCGGTTTTGAGCTCCGATGTAATGAACGCGGGAATCAACACTGTCATTGGCACAAGTTCAGGCTCTGTCGCATCTGAGCCTGACATATTCACGAAAGTTTCGAGATCTTTTACTCGAGTTTGCTTAAGCATGAATTCACGCAAAGGCACTTGCACACGATCGAATGCTTCACGCGAGCTAATCTCTTCATTCAAATAGGGCTGAACAGCAGAGACGTTCATTCGGTCAATAACAGGAGACATCACAAAAAGGGTGAGGAACATGGCAATGCCAATGATGACCTGATTCGACGGGGTTTGTTGAAGGCCCATCGCCTGACGCAGTATCGACATCACTACCACAATCCGGGTAAACGACGTCATAAGAATCACTATGGCGGGCAAGAATCCCAATGCTGTCATCAGCGCCAGAATTTGCAACGTGACTGAGTAGTCTTCCCCCCCATCAGGGTTCACCGTCATGGTTAACGCGGGAATACCGCCGCCACCATTCGTGGCTTGCATCATTGATGCTTCACCCGCGCTATTGATCAAGGTTTCAGTGACGGTTTCCGACGCTGGCGCAGGTTCTGCTTCCGCCAGTGCAAGGGGTGTGACAAGAAAACAACAAAGCGCCAAAAATATGGCACTGACAGATTTAAGACGCATCATTTTTCTTCAGAATGTTATTAAGTTGAGAGGAAAAGGACGGGCTCTGCTCTGGCTCAGCCATCGGCGTATCCAACGTTTTAAGTAGCGTAATCTGCTGTGGCGTTACACCAACCAACACTTGCTCACCATTGACTTCCAGCACCACGACTCGCTCTTTTTGCCCAAGCGGGAGTTGGCTAACGACTTTGAGCCCCGCTTTCGCGCCCATCAGAGAAGGAACTTGCATGCGCTTGAGCACCCACGCCAACGCAAAGATAACGCCGATCACCGCCAACAGCGCCGCGAAGGTCGTTGCGAGGTTCTCGCCGGTAGACGTTGCTGAATATGCGCTAGGCGCAAACACGAGTCCGATTGTCGTCAGTTGCAGGCGTGCCATTTTCTCTGTTAATCCTGATAAGTGTTGAGCTATTTATAGGGTTAAGCAAAATTCAGGCCGAAAAAAAAGCACGCCGAAATGGGCGTGCTTTTTTAAGATGTTTTGTCGAGATCCCTTGTTGTTAGAATAAGGAATTCGCCGTTTAGCGGAGCTTTTTAATACGCTCAGTCTGGCTTATAACATCCGTCAATCGAATACCGAACTTGTCGTTGACCACAACCACTTCGCCGTGCGCAATAAGCGTACCGTTAACAAGCACATCCAGCGATTCACCAGCAAGACGATCCAACTCAACCACAGAGCCTTGGTTCAATTGCAGTAAGTTTCGAATATTGATATTGGTGCGGCCCACTTCCATGGAAATGGTCACAGGAATATCGAGAATAGCGTCAAGCTTACGGGCTTCATCGGCGTTGATCGGCGGAGCCTCATCAACCAATTCATCCAGTGGCGCCGTTTGCACGTCATCTCCACCTTCTACTTCAGCTTGTTCAGCCAGTGCTGCAGCCCAATCGTCTTCTACGTCACTCATGATTATCTACCACATCGTGTTTGTTATTATTTGTCATCGCATTATTCATCGTCGATGTGCTCTAACCCATCTAGATCATCACCCAACAGTACGATGTCGCTTTTCGCCACTTCAGGGCGTTTCAATTTCTCGGTGATCTTAAGGGCAAGGTTGTCGTTTGCTTGCCCCATTTTCCCACGGAACGTCGGTAAGTCTTCAACATAAATTGTACAGGCGTCTGGCATTTTCACTGGAATCACATCCCCAGCTTCCAGTTCCATCAAATCTCGCAGCGAAAGTTGTGTTTCCAATAGCTTGGCGGTCAATTCAACTTCCACATCCATGACTTCATCTTGTAGCGCTTTTGACCAACGAAGGTCGGTATCCATTTTGTCGCTTTGAATACCCGCATCAAGCAATTCACGGATAGGTTCCACCATGGAGTAAGGCATGACCACGTGGAAATCACCACCACCGCCATCCAACTCGATGTGGAACGAGCTCACAACAATCACTTCTGTTGGGCTCACAATGTTAGCCATGGCAGGGTTCACTTCAGAGTCGAGGTACTCAAACTCCACTTTCATGACCGGTGCCCATGCATCTTTGTAATCTTCAAAGACCAGCTTCAATAGCATTTGAATGACACGACGTTCGGTCGGAGTAAACTCACGCCCTTCGATACGCGCATGGAATCGACCATCGCCCCCGAAGAAGTTCTCCACCAATATGAACACCAAGCGCGCTTCCATGGTCACCAATGACGTCCCTTTTAAAGGACGGAAACGCACCATGTTCAAACTGGTTGGGACAAACAGGGTGTTTTGGTATTCACCAAACTTCACCATCTGAACGCCGTTAATCGACACTTCAGCTGTTTTACGCAGCATGTTAAACAAACTGATCCGCATATGACGTGCGAAACGTTCGTTAATCAGCTCCAAGGTGGGCATTCGCCCACGGACTATGCGGTCTTGTGATGAGAAATCGAAATTGGAGGCCGCAGCGACATCGCCACTATCACCTTCGGGTTCATCATCTTCTACGTCGTCCACACCATGGAGAAGCGCATCAATTTCGTCTTGACTGAGAAGATCGGTCACATCGCACCTATTGCATTACAAAGCCAGTAAACAACACCCGCTCAACCACTGTTTTGCCGGTGACTTTTTCCATCGATGCCTGAACGGTATCGACGGCTTGTTTTCGGACTTCCACTTGTCCCTGCGGCGTTCGCAGTTGCTCCACGGTTGCAGCGCCAAACGTCGTTAGCAAACTGTGTTCAACCAGCGGCAAATTCTGCTTCGCCAATGTTTCATTCTTGTCGCCACGCACCATCAATTGGACATTCACTTGTACCAACCTCTGTTGCGAGTCTCCCGTTACATTAAATACAAACGGTTGCGGCAACGTCACATAAATCGCTTGAAGATTCACCGGTTCGGGCTCTTCAATCACTATATCTTCTTGCTGTGCCGAGCCGTCATCTCCCATTAAGAAAAAGAAGGCCCCAGCACCACCACCCAACAGCAAAACCGCTGCAAGGATGATAATAATCAGTTTCTTTTTACCGCCACCGCCGCCGCCCGCTTCAATATCTTCATCTGCCATGACTCACCCTCTATTAATTCGAATTCAACTTTCAAGACGCATGCATTGTGAATGCTACATTAAGCATAATAGTCGACGCGATCTTTTGATGAGTTGACGTAGAGCTCATGGTTGGCACTTGAACGCTCTATCTCTTGATCGCCATCTCCGCGACCAATTGATGATGAATCATTTTTTCCACCCGATCCGCCTTGCCCATCACCCTGCTGGGTTTGGTTTCCTGCAAAGGATTGTCGACCACCCGCATCTTGCTGCTGTACCGAAGATTGCGATAACTGCAAACCTTGTTGCTGCATCATTTCACGAAGGCGTGGCATAGATTGTTCCACCAATTCACGGGCAGCCTGGTTTGCGACCGTAAATTGTACGTTGGCTTGATCTTGATTCATTGAAAGCTTTATCTGCATTCGACCAAGTTCAGGCGGGTCGAGACGAATATCAACGTGCTTGAGGTTTTTAGACAACATTACATTCACGCGTTCTGACAGTGCGTTGGCTGCTTCTGTTTGGTTTTGACTCATCTGAAGAGGCGTCTGAGCCACCGTTGTGTCTAAACGTGCCGCTGTTGTCGAACCCTGATTGCCAAAACTTGTCGCGAGTTGCTGCGCAAATTGGTCTGTTTTCGTTTCCGATCCCGGACGCGCCGTTTCTGTAATGGTGCTTGCTGTTGCTGCGTCTAACGCAGGATTGCCAGTCATCAGTTGAGGTTGAGCCTCACCCTGCACTGCTGGGGCCCATGGGATCGCCGCAAACGCTGACATCGCTGTCGGCGTCTGAGCCTGTGCCGCCATCGGGTTAACCGCTGCTTGTACGGCACTTGCCGCTTGAGTCATATTCACTTGCGATTGCGCAGCGACACCTCGTGGACCGAGCTCAGTTAGCAAAGACGCTGTATCGCCATCCGTTGTCAGCGGAGCAGCTTGGGCCGTTAGGGCTTGAGCTCGCATCATTGCTTCTTGTTGATTCTTTGGCAATAGCTCAAACGGTACGCCAGTTTTTGCCAGCATTTCAGGGGACACCTCCCCCTCTAAGGTAGGTGTTGTCGCGCCATTGTGAGCCATTGAACCCGTGCTTGCCATTGCAGCAGCTAACGCAGCGCGTTCAGCAACCGATAGATTTTCTGGCGTGGCAGCGGCAACTTGCTCTGGTGTTAAAGCATCGGCTGGAGCTTTGACCACATCCAAGCCAGATTGCGATACGACAAGTTCATCGCCAAGCATCTCTGGTGCCACATCAGCCTCAGAGATAATTTGTCCTGTCTGTGCCGCTTTCTCAGCGTCAGACACTAAGGGTTTTATCGCAACAGGCTGCCCATTTTCCGTCATCATCATGGGTTTGTTTTGACTAACAGCCTCTTCTTCAACGCCAGCGTTTTGTCTGTTAACTGCCTTCCCACCTTGTTCAGCAAGGAAGGCCTGTTTAGCCATTTCTTTGATGTCAGCATCAGACGGCAAACTTTTGCCTTCTAGCACGACGTTGGCCTCATCACCCAATGCAGCAGTGCCTTTGGCCGCAGGGTTAGCATCACTCTTCAATGCTTGATTAGATTCGTTAAGGCGCGCTAAAAGCGCTTCGCCATCTTGCTTGGCAAGTTGTTTTATAGGAGGTGCGTCTACGTTATCTTTCGTTTGATCACTTTTTAACGCCAAAGCTGCATCTTCACTGACTTTGCTGTTGGTTTGCTTGCCGTCAGTTGTTTCTGTTGGGATACCTTCAGCGTCAAGAATCTCTCCTTTAAGCGCCAAAATATCGGCATCTTCGCCAGCAGCGCTATTGGCGGCTTCACCTTCGCCCGCCGCCATGCTTTTCAGCAAGACATCACTAATGGCTTCCTCACTGACAGCATCGCCTTCAGCCAGCGCCACATCGCTTGCCAAGTCTGTCGTTTCGCCGTCACCAGAAACCAACTGCGCAAGTTGGGCGAAAAATCCTTCACCTTCACTTTCAGAGACTTCCGGAGACAAAACGGCTTTGCCTTCGCCGAGAGAGGCTTTACTGCTTGAAACGCCTGAGAGTAAGAAACTGCTTTGGTTCATAGTGATCCCGCTTCAGAAACTTTGCTGTTAAAGGTCAGTACCTATTAGGCTGACCATTCGTTACAAAGTATGAAGCAATTATCAGGCCAACTGAGAAATAGTCTTAATAGCGTGCTTTCTGACGGGCATAAGCGAGGGTGGCAAACTCATCCATTTGCTTTTGATCTAACCGCTCAGCCCGCATTTTTTCTTCATTAATGCGTTTTTCGATGAGCCATTCGAGGGAGCGCGTTTTCTGGCGGCATTGTTGCCAATGTTCACGGCAACGCTCTACATTATCTTCAAACTCGCTTGCCGCTTGGCGTTGTTTTGCCAGTGTTTCATCAAGCTGAACGATAAATCGATTCAAGTGGCCGTAGCTACTCGCACTTAAACCCTGCTGACCACGCTCTGACATCTGACGAAAATACTCTAGGCGGTAGTGTTCAATCTGCTCAACCTGCACGTAATAGCCCTGTAATTCCTGCTGTGCAGAAACCAAGGTTAAATGCGCCTGATGCTCAGTGTTTTTGGCCTGATCAAGCAATAAGGTCATGGCATTAGAAGACATATTTCACCTACTGTAGCGACGAGCGCAGCATGTTGACGCACATATCATATGGAACAACATCTTTCATGCCTTGTTGCAGGTAACCATCAAGGCGCGGCTTCAGGGTAAACGCCTGGTCAATGCCTTGGTCGGTTCCCGGTTTATACGCACCAATGGAGACTAAATCCTGATTTTTGCGGCAAACGGAGAGAATTTGCCGCACGGCACGCGCCATCAGCATGTGTTCATCCGTCACAATATTTGGCATGACGCGACTCACTGAACGCTCCACGTCAATGGCAGGGTAATGCCCTGCATCGGCCATTTCACGCGACAAAACAATATGCCCATCAAGGATCGCACGAGACGCATCCGCAATCGGATCTTGCAAGTCATCACCTTCGGTGAGTACGGTGAAAAAGGCCGTGATTGAACCTTTGCCTTCATCGCCATTTCCCGCACGCTCTACGAGCGCCGGTAGCTTCGCAAAAACAGACGGTGGATAACCTTTAGTGGCTGGCGGCTCTCCCACTGACAAGGCAATCTCACGTTGCGCCTGTGCAAAACGGGTTAATGAGTCCATGAGCAATAATACATCTAAGCCTTGGTCGCGAAAGTACTCCGCGATGGTTAGCGCTGTTTGGCAGCCTTTTAAACGCATGAGTGGCGAAGCATCTGCTGGCGCGGCGATCACGACTGCTCGCTCTCGGCCAGCTTCACCTAAAATCTCATCAATAAATTCTTTAACTTCTCGTCCACGCTCACCAATCAAACCGACCACAACCACTTGCGCTGTTGTGCCTCGCGTCATCATGCCAAGCGTCACTGACTTACCGACACCGGAACCCGCAAATAAACCAATTCGCTGGCCTTTACCCACGGTGAGCAGACCATTGATCGCCTTAATACCAACATCAAGTGGCGTATCGATGGGCTTTCTTGCCAATGGATTGATCGCGGCAGGTGTAAACGATGCCGTTTGCCCTGTATATATCTCGCCAAGCCCATCAAGGGGATTGCCAACACCATCAATAACTCGGCCCAGCAACTCAATGCCCACAGGAATACCCTGTTCTTCTGAAAGAGGTGTGACACGTGCGCCAGGCATAACACCCGATATTTGTTCACTGGGCATCAAATATAGGGTATCGCCCGAAAATCCAACGACTTCAGCTTCGATCGTGCCTTTAAGGGTTTCGACTTGACACAAACTGCCGACTGGAGCTCGGCATCCAATGGCTTCTAATGTTAATCCGACCACGCGCACCAGTTTGCCTGAGGCAACCGGACGCATAGACAGATTGTCGAGATTAAGTGCATCAAGTTTTTCAGACAGGCTGGCCATCGTGCTCTCCGGCGTCACCTTTTTGGGGAGTATTATCTGCTGATTCAGCTTGCTCAGTTGATACAGTCGCTGCTTCTAATGGCTCGTCAGCGGCATTTTGATCGATAGATGATTTATCGAGATCCGCATTATCATGCAAATCACCATCAAGCGGCTCACCGTCCAATAATGCATCGTCCGCGACAGAGTCTTGCGTCGCTTCAGTATTCACAACTTTCTCTGCACCAAGGATGACTTCGGGCTGATCATCGGGCACGTCAGGGTCTCGAGATACGTTTTGTCCAAGAAAGCGCGCCAATATTTGCTTGGTTCGATCTTCCATGCGGTAATCAACCACAGAGTCACCACACGCAACTTGAATATCGCCGCGATTCAATGCAGGCTCCTCAATCAATCGCCATTCACGATCGCGCAACGATGCTTCGCTGTAAGCATTCATTACGACATCCAAATCTTCAGGTTGCAGGTAGATAGTAATTTGACGACCTGCCATAGGCAGCGCATTCACGGCTTCTCGCAACGTATGAAGAATGATTTGAGGATTGGTCGCCACTTCTGTTTGAATGACGGCCTTGGCAAGATGCACCACCATATCAACAACTTGCTGCTGAACTTGATGGTCAACTTGAACCAGAGGGAAAGCCAATTTTTCGAGCATGGCATCAAGGTGTTGGCAACGATTTTCTATCAGTTGTTGCCCATCACTCAGCCCTTGCTGATAACCTTCTTCTTTGCCTTTTTCAAAGCCTGATAGCTTGCCTTCTTCATAGCCCGCTTCGCGACCTTCATTAAACCCAGCGGTACGCCCTTCTTCAATACCTTCATCTACCGCAGATTGTCGGATTTCCTCCAACGCATCAGCAGTTAGCATGGTTAGTTCAAATTCAGGCTCTTCTGCTTCATCAACAAGCTCTGGCGGCTCCCAACTAGGGTCATAGTTAAGCGCCGTATCTTTCGGTGTGCCTGTTTCGTCCCCGTAGCTAGGCAACGACCAACGCTCTAATGCGCCATCTTGCTCTTGCGTAGCACGGATATAACCACGACGACGATCTAAGCCCATACTGCTACCTTACCGTTAAACCGTTGCTCAACCAGATTATTCATGGTTAGAGGAACTCGTCCGCACCGCCGCCACTCAGCATAATTTCGCCAGCGTCGGACAGTCGACGTGCCACAGAAAGAATTTCTTTCTGTGCTGCTTCTACATCGGACACACGAATAGGCCCCATGGCCTCCAAATCGTCCTGCAACATTTCGGCAGCACGCTTGGACATATTGGCAAAAATCTTGTCCCGTAAGCCCTCTTCGGCACCTTTGAGTGCTTTTTGCAGCGCTTCTTGAGGAACATCTTTGAGGATCGCCTGAATTCCACGGTCGTCGACGTCTGACAGGTTGTCGAACACGAACATGAGATCCTGAATTTGTGATGCCATTTCTTCGTCGTTCTGACCAATTTGCTCCATCAACGCCGATTCCAGTGCATTGTCCATGTAGTTCATGATATCTGCAGCCGCTTTCAGGCCACCAATCTTGGCCGCTTGTGCGCCCGCTTGACCGGCAAACTGCTTCTCCATGATCTCATTCAGTTCATGCAATGCAGCAGGCTGAACTTCTTCTAGGTTCGCAATCCGCATTACAAGATCGAGCGCATCACGCTCAGCAAACTGCGTCAAAATTTCCGCAGACTGCTCGGGCTCTAGGTAAGAAAGCACGATGGTTTGAATTTGGGGGTGCTCATTGAGAATAATGGTCGCCACCTGACGGGGATCCATCCATTTAAGTGAGTCGAGGCCTTTCGAGCCGCTACCCAACAGAATTTGGTCCACAAGGTTGTTGGCTTTGTCTTCACCCAGTGCCGCCATCAAGGCATTACGCACGAAATCTTCACTTCCCATACCAATAGACGTGAAGCGCTGAATATCTTCAAGAAACCCGCGATGGACCGCAGCAAGCATTTCCTGGCTCAGATCTTTCATCTGAGTCATGGCTCCGCCCACTTTTTGCACCTGCTTTGGTTCTAAATGTCGAATAATACTTGCAGCATCCTGCTCCGTCAGACTCAGCAGTAAAATGGCTGCTTTATCAATCCCAGACAGTTGGGTAATGTCAAATTCTTTACCCGACCCGTTATCATCATCTTTAGCCATCTTCACTCACCCAGCTTTTCACGACCTGCGCAGCAAGATCTGGTTCATTGGCAACCAACGCTCGAACAGCTTTGAGCAGGTCTTCGTCTTTATGTAAATCAGGCAAATTGAGATTGGATGAGCTCATGCCAAAGCTTCCAGAGCCATCCAAATCCGCACCAATCAACCCGATGTCATCATCAGGGCTAAGGGGTAAACCATCTGGACCCAGCATTTCGCCATTCGGTCCAAGTAAGGAGTCATCCTCTTTCGCCGGGTTAATCAGTTTCGACAAGGCTGGGCGAATCAGTACCAAAACCACCACAATCACGACGAGCGCTGCAGCAAGCCAACGTACCCAGTCATTGAAGTTCGGGTGTTCCCAAATCGGCACTTCACCCAGCGCTTCCACTTCTGGAATCGCAAACGGTACGGCAATCACATCGAGCACATCACCGCGCATTTCTGAGTAACCGACACCACCAATCAATAAACGGCGGATCTTCTGAAGCTCAGGCTCCCCAACAGGAGTACGAGTAATTTCTCCCGTATCTGGATTGGCGCTAGACAGATAATCAACGGCCACTGACACCGTTTGTCTTGCCACTGTGCCAGTTTGTGCTCGGCGATGGCTGATCGTGGTGTCTAGCTCATAGTTTCGCGTGGCTTCTCGACTCAGAGAGCCTTTGTCACCTACTCCACCATTTTTTAAATCTTGTATATCTTCAGGAATAGCAGCGTCTGCAGGAGGTTGGTTACTCAATGCGCCAGGAATACCCGCCACGTAATCGCTGTTATTGTAATTCTCTCGGGTGTATTCGCTTCGTGTTGAAGTGGTTGCTGGGTCAAAGCGCTTGCGGGTTTCTTCAACCGCACTGAAATCCATTGTCACATCAACTTGCGACGTGTAATTACCCAACCCAAGGACGGGGATCAAAATCGAATCAATTTTCTCGCGAAGCGCTTGTTCTTGCTTACGCTCCAACTCATATTCTTTACGGCGTTGAGAGGCCATCGAGCTTTCGTTGCCGGAACTCAGCAGCCTGCCGTGTTGGTCGGTCACTGTGACACGCGAAGGTTTTAGGCTAGGAACGGCGGACGCGACCATATCAACAATGGAGTCGACCTCTTCTTGTCCCAACTGAGTAGTACCGCGCACGGTAAGAAAGACGGTGGCAGAGGCTTCTTGGTTATGACGAACAAAGACACTTTGCTTTGGCATGGCAAGCAAAACCCGCGCTTTGCTCACCGCACGAATTTTTTCAATCGCTGCTGCAAGCTGACGTTCGCGGCTTAGCTTAAGACGTTCACGCTCAAGTTGCTGAGAGACACCAAAGCCCATGTCTTGCAACAAAATATCGTCACCCTCTTCTCGAGCTGCGTTGAGACCAGCACGGCTAAGGTTAAGTTTGATGCTTGAATATTCTTTCACTGGAACGCGAATAGTGTTGCCTTCCAGTTGATAGTCGGTTTTTTGTGAATCGAGGTGGTCGAGAATCGGGATCAGCTCTTCGGTTTCGTATGAACCTAGCGGGCGCATTTCCGGCTCTTGCACCCAAACAAACAAAAGCGCGAGCAAGGCTAGGCAGATCACCACAGATGCAACCAAGATCAGTTGACGCGCAATGTCTATGCCTCCCAGTGGACCACTGGATGGTGAAACATCACGTTCCATTAAATCAGGATCTTGTAACGCAGAACCACCATCAGATGCCATCGGCAAAGCAGCGGCGTTATCTGATACGGCTAGTTGCGTTTTATCACTATCATCTGCCACGGTTACTTCCTACCTTAAACAGGCATGTTCATCAGTTCTTTATAAGCTTCAACGAGCTTATTGCGTGTTTGGACGGTTGCATCAAACGCCACGCTTGATTTGTTTCGTGCCAGCATCACATCTGCCAAGCTGACGTTTCGGTCACCTTGGTCAAAACGTGTTGCCAATTCACCTGACGATTTTTGCAATCCATTAACCGTGTTAATTGCAGTGGACAAGAGTTCACCAAAATCTTGAGAGACTTGCTGACCAGTGGCAGGGCGACCCACATTCTGCGCGTCTAATGCCATTGCTTGCATTTCGTGCTGCATCGGGTTGATTTTCATGGTCCATCCTCACTGTCAAAACTTTGGCAATCTACACCGCATAAAGGCTTGCGGCTCATCTGACTATTATTTATGCAATTAATGCGCCAGAAAATTATACGCATTAACTGACTAAAAAGCATCGCTTTACTGTGGAATGTCGATACCTGCATCACGCATCTTGGCGAGCTTATAGCGCAAGGTTCGAGGGCTTATTCCTAATCGTTCAGCGACGTCTTTCCGACGCCCTTCGCACACTCGTATCGTGTCGAGAATGATCGCAAATTCTTGCTCTCTCAGTTCGCCACCAAGGCTTTCGTTCGCATCGCTGCTTGTGCTGGCCATAGGTAGTTTGGTTGGGATAGCTTGCGGCTGAATTTGAGGCTCAGCGATATCGTTACGCGCAACAAGGTTTTGTAGGGTGCCAGCGTCTTGCCAGTCGATACCTTCAAGCAAGATATCATTCGCGAGTATTTTGTCTTGTTGACAAAGAATTAGCGCGCGTTGCATGACGTTATCAAGCTCACGCACGTTGCCCGGCCAGCGGTACATTCCGAGTTTTTGAATGGCACAAGGCTCAAGCGTTGGCGCAGGCTGGCCTAGTTTACTGCAATGGCGCTGAAGCAAGTGCTCTGCCAGAGGAAGAATATCCCCCGTACGTTCACAAAGTGGTAGCCATGAAATTGGGAATACATTTAGGCGGTAATACAAATCTTCTCGGAAATTGCCTTCTTCAACATACTGACGAAGATCGCGGTTACTGGTTGCCAGCACACGAACATCTAGCTTGATGCTCTTACGGCTGCCTAAGCGCTCAACCTCTCGCTCTTGCAGTACGCGCAACAATTTGGCTTGCAGGGACATGTCCATTTCGCTGATCTCATCCAGCAAAATCGTCCCACCCTGTGCTTGCTCAAACTTCCCAGGGCACGCTTGAACGGCGCCGGTAAATGCGCCTTTTTCGTAGCCAAATAACGTTGCCTCGAGCATATTCTCTGGAATCGCAGCACAGTTAATCGCCACAAATGGGCCGTTAACACGCAATGATTGGCGATGAATATGACGCGCCATGACTTCTTTACCCGACCCACTCGGGCCCAAGATCATGACGTTAGCATCAGTTTTCGCCACCTTTTCAGCCAAAGCAATCAAAGCCTGACTTTTGGGATCGGCTACGACTGCATCGGTGTTATCGGCTTTCACAGGCGCATATCGGCTCACCATGTTCAACAACACTTCCGGCGCGAACGGTTTTGCCATGTAATCAATAGCGCCTTCTTTCATGGCGGCAACCGCATCTTGAATGTTCGCGTAAGCAGTCATCAACAGAACTGGCAGCTTAGGGTGGTTAAGTTTGATGTTTCTTAATAGTCCTAAGCCATCCATGCCTGCCATTTGGACATCTGACACAACAATATCAACGCTTTCTTGCTTTAACAGCAGCAGCGCTTGCTCAGCACTATCAGCTTCTACCCATTGGTAACCCGCCAACGCCAGTGTATCGACCAAGGCTTCACGCAATCCTTCATCATCTTCAACGATAAGTACTTTGCTCTGATTCATTGTGCTTCTCCTGATACCTTTTGCTGCTCGATATCGCTAAGTTCTGCCAATGGCAGACAGAGTGTAAAGCAGGCACCCTGCCCCGGTTGTGATTGCAATGTCAGCCTGCCTTTATGTGCATGGCAGACCATTTGAACAACGGCCAGCCCAAGACCAGTGCCTTGCTGTCGCGTTGTGAAAAAAGGTTCAAGTATTTTGCTTTGTAATTCTTCAGAAATCCCTGGGCCGTTATCGGCGACCGACAAAAATATCTGCCCACCAATCTCGCGCACATCGACCACAACTTTGCAGCCTTTACCCGCGACTTGAATAGCATTTACGACCAAGTTCGATAAGGCACTGGCGAGCGCATTTACATTGCCAAGTAATTGGTGAGATTCATCATCGCAATTGATTTCAAAGTCGACGTTTTGGTTACTCACCAGAGCTTCGACCATAGGCTCAAACTCATTAAGCAGATGCTCCAAAGTGAAGTGACTCACCACTTTATTGTCTCCCCCCTTGGCGAATAACAGCATGTCATTCACTTGCTTTTCCAAATCATGCAGCCTATCGACAAGCTTCAATTGGAATCGCTTGCGAGTTGGCTCATTAAGGTTTGCTGCCCCCAAGTTGGCGGCATAGAGCAACGCACTGGAAAGCGGGGTTCTCACTTGATGTGCCAACGAAGCCACCATTTTCCCAAGTGATGACAAACGCTGAAGGTCACTGAATCGAGATTGAAGTAAGCGAGTCTCTGTCATGTCGGTGATCAAGATCAATTGGCCTGACGCCGACGCTGAAATCGCGAGTTTGACGCGGCGTCCATCACGGAGTGACACCTCGTGACCATCATCTTCTCGGGGTGAGAACGCTCTATTGATCACATCAACCCATCGCTCTTCTTCTAGTGGCGCACCGAGTAAACGATGAGCTTCGGGATTGGCTTCAGCAACGCGGCCGAAAGGATCAAGCAAGATGACACCCGCAGGCATCACATCTAGCACTTGTTTGTATCGAAGAACCTGTTGGTCGACGGTTCCGAGTGGCGAATTTTTGGCTTCCATGATCCTATACTTTCAGCTCTGTATTTCTGACGCTGAACAGCACTAAGCAGAAAATGTGCCAATTAATAGGCATATATAATCAATGAGTTAGTGATTTTAGCAATAAAAAAGCGAAGTCATTTTTTTGACTTCGCTTATTATTTAGACACCCAGAAGGACGATGGCGTTACGCAATGTCTTCTTTGGTGAGGTTATACTTGCGCATTTTTTCGACCAATGTGGTGCGGCGCATACCAAGCATATCCGCAGCACGGGCAACAATACCCATTTGTGCTTCCAGCGCTTGTCGAATCATATCCACTTCGAGATCAGCAAGTAACGCTTTTAGGTCAACGCCTTCTGGAGGCAACCCTGTTGATGGCGCTGGTGAAAAGCCTGGCATTTCTTCTTCAAAATCATCCATTGCAAAGACCGCATGCAGGGCTTCTCGCTCCATCGCTTCGCAATCTTCAACATGAACAAACTGCTCTGGTTGAAACTCTGGAATATCGCTGTAACGATATTTCTTCGGCAAGCGGTTTACATCAACCATTTGGCCCGGATACAGAATAACCATACGCTCAATAAGATTCGCCAATTCACGAACATTGCCTGGCCAATCATGTTCAACCAGTGAAGCAATGGCTCGTGGCGTTAGATGAACCTGATTACCACCTTCCGATTCGAGACGTGTCATCAACTCTTGGATCAGCAATGGAATATCTTCCATTCGTTCTCTAAGTGCTGGCATTTCAATCGGGAAAACATTGAGTCGATAGAAAAGATCTTCGCGGAACGATCCTTCTTCGATCATGGTATCGAGATTACGGTGTGTTGCGGCGACAACGCGAACGTTGGACTGAATGGTTTTATTCCCACCCACGCGCTCAAAACAGCGTTCTTGTAGCACACGAAGCAATTTCACCTGCATTGGTTGAGGCATGTCACCGATTTCATCGAGAAACAGCGTGCCACCTTCAGCAAGTTCAAAGCGCCCTTTACGCGCAGAGATAGCCCCTGTAAAGGCGCCTTTCTCATGCCCAAACAACTCACTTTCTAGTAACTCGGGCGGAATCGCACCACAGTTAACTGGCACAAATGGCCCTTTGCCACGCAAAGAATGATAGTGAATGTTTCGTGCAACGACTTCTTTACCCGTGCCAGACTCACCAAGAATCAACACACTGGCATCCGTTCCGGCTACTTGCTCAATCAAATGGCGCACATCACTGATGGCCGAACTTCGACCTACCATGCTGCGAAACAAAGTGTTCTTGCGACTAAGCTGCGGAATATTAAACGCTTGTTTTCCGGAGAATTCCTGACAATGTCTTAAAGCATCAGACAATTGCGGATAGTTCAACGGCAGCTCCAGCTCGCCAACAAAGTTAGGCAAGCCGGACAATTCGGTTTTATGTTTAGCGAGCGCGATAACCGGTATGTGGTTATTTATTGCCAGGTTATCAAGCACCTGGGATAAGCGCTGAGGTGAGTGAACATTACCCAGAAAACACGCTCCCTCAGCCTGCTTCCAGTGCGAATCATTTAGCTCAGTGGTTGAACATAGCAGGTATTGCTCACCAATAAACTCCAAGATAACGCCTACATCGTGACGAAACTTTTCATCATCTTCGATTACAAGAATCTTCGTTAAACCTTGCATGTGTGAGATATATCTGCCCCAAAAACCATCTTTGTCATCGACAGGCACGAGCGCCTGCGACGGAATAATCCAGCTATTGTAGTTATTGCTTGGTATAAGGCAACAAGAGACACCATAAAGCTGTGACTCTTGTGCCAAGACAGATTCTATTGTAGTGAAAATGAAGCGTTTTTATGCGTCTGCTTGGGTGATATTGTGATATTCAGCGGGTATTTGATCCCAAGCTGACTTAATTTCGCGCAAAATATCGATCACATCATCGATCGGGGCATCGAGATTATCTCTGTTTGCTTCAGAGATCTGACGGATCATGAAGTCGTAAAGAGCATCTAGATTTGTGGCAATCTCACCGCCATCATCCATAGAAAGACACGTTCTTAAGCTGATGATGATATCCAGTGCTTTACCTAAGCGCTCTCCCTTCATGGGAATATCGCCCTGCAGCATCGCGGCTTTACCTTGGATCAGGCGCTCAATTGCTCCCGCCATTAGCATCTGAATCACCTTATGGGGTGAAGCAGCACTCAGTTGGCTGTCTACAGATACCTTTTTATAGGCCTGAAGTGACCCTCTCATAACAATCCTCACCTACTCGAATTTTTTATAAAGTTGTACTGACTTACGCCCTTTCAGAAAAGAGCTGGCATTGGCTGCAGCACTGTCACGATGTCTTTTTATCAGACTATATATATGCTCAGTTCGCGCTATCGCTAACGACCAAGCTTCTTTTTCCGGTGCTTCCGGCAACATCGTGATTTCTGCCAGACATTGCTTACGATCATTCAATAACTGGGCCATTTCTTCCTGGTCAACGTGACCTTGAGAAAGCACAGTGAGTAGTTGATCGTCTATTGCTTCTAATCGCACCACAGGAGCACTCATGATCAATATCCTTACGAAGGCATGATATTCATCATGGCAGATAACTGCGATTGCATCTCTCCCATGGCGTTATCCATCGCTGAAAACTGTTTCAACGTACGGTTTTGAAGATCTTCCATTCGGCGATCCAGCGTTTCTTGCTCATCGCGCAAGCGGACTCTCTGGTCACCAAGGCTGCTTTCGCGATTTCGAATCGTACCCGCTACCCCCGTAAAAGACTGAACAGCCTCTTCGACTTTGCGAGCAAATCCATTATTGCCACCAAAAAAACCGTCTAACGCAGAAAAGTTTTGCGCCAGTTGTTTATCTAGCATCGCATTATTAATTTCCAGCCGCCCGTCCATTGTCGTAGAAAGCCCTAATTCACTTAGCGTTTTCAATGAATCAGGTGCACCTTCAATCGGCGTTGAGAACAAAGAACGCATTTGATTCACTGCTGAGCGAATCACACTGTCACCCACTAAGGGGCCACCTTGTTGAGTTTCAGGATCGTATTTAGATAGCGCTTTTGTGACTTGATAGAAGGCGTTGTAAGCATCGACAAATTGTTCCAGTGATGCCTTAACGGTAGCACGATCTTCATCGACGTTTACAGTGACAGGCCCATCTTCTGCGGTAGTCACCTTCGACACTTCAATATCAACACCACGAATGGCATCAGAAAACGTATTGGTCTCACTCGAAACTAACGCCAAACCGTCAATCAAAATGCGAGCATCTTTCGCAGCCTGCATTTCATTCATTGCATTATTCTGGCTGGCTGGATTAAACGCCAATGCCTGCAATGGACTCGTGATCGGCGCGTTCACTGTCACCGCGAGTTGATTGTCTGCTCCGGTTTTATCCCCCCCTAGGATCATACGTGCGCCGCTGTCATCATTGATCACTGAGGCTTTGATACCAGGATTGGAAGGGTGCTTATTAATCGTACGGACAATGTCCAACAATGTGCTTTCTTCTGGCTTTATCTCTATGGTCGCAGAGCGTCCACCAAGGTTAAGCGTAAGCTTACCCGCGCCGAAATCTGCTTTGGCATCTAATCCGTCAGATACCAATTTGTGCGATTGGGCGAGTTGTTGAACATCGATTGAATATACGCCGGTAACGGCTTGATGGTCAGCGGAAGCGGAGACGGTTTCTGGATTATCTGAAACCGTGCTCCGCGACGCAAAGGTATTGTTACGGCGAAAGTCATACATCAGATCTTTCATCGTATCGAGGGAAGTTTTGAGCCTACCGTAAGCACTGATGTTAGTTTCAACATCGTTCATGTTCTTAACAATACGCTCTTGCTTGGGCGCGCGCTCTGCCTCAACAATTTTGCTGACCATGGAACCAATGTCCATTCCACTGCCAAGGCCTGTTGCGCTTAAACCCATGACTTACCCACCTCGTTTATACCTTTTCTGCAACAAGCCCCCTCGAATGAAGGGAAAGTTGCTGTGCTAGCTCTAACATTTCTTTTTCAGGGATCTGTCTTATGATATCGCCACTACTCATTTCATAAACAGTGATAATACTTTTTCCAGAATCCTCATCTAATCGAAATGATAAGCCTTTGTTAAAGGTAGACACAAACTCATCTAGTCGCTCTACCAGCATTTCAAGCTGTTCCTGCTGTACCTTCTGTGTGCTTTCAAATCTGTCGATTTGTTCTACACGACGTTTGGCGAGTTTCTCAGCACTCTCAGCCATTTGTTGCTGGTTCGTGATTTCGGGTTTAGTCCCCCCCACAGATTCTTTACTGCTAGCAACTTTTGTGCCGGACTGTGGAGTCACTTGAGACAGGGATGACGTCGAAACGGATGATATGTCCATCTTTCTTCACCTCCTGTTAGCCATTGACGGTGAGAGGCTACTCACCGTCATCTGCTACATCTCTACTATCCTAACAGGCTCAATGCAGCTGAAGGAGCCTGCTTCGCTTGTGCAAGTATAGACGTACCAGACTGCTGCAGGATTTGAGATTTCGTAAACTGCGTCGTCTCTTTGGCGAAGTCAACGTCACGGATACGGCTGTTAGACGCGCTCACGTTCTCGTTAACATTATCCAAGTTAGCAATGGTGTGGCTCAAACGGTTTTGCTTCGCACCCAGTTCCGCACGGTGTGAGTCGATATACTGCATCGCGTTATCAACTAGACCAACTGCTTTTTGTGCGCCGCCCACGGTGCTCACATCAACATCTTTAACGGTTTCAGACACTTTAGTCGCTGAGTTCATACCCAGAGACGCGCCTAATGCACCGGTAAAGGTAATGTCAGAACCTGATGCGGCAACGACTTGCAGCTCACCATTTTCAGACACAGATGCAGAGATTTTGCTGTCTGCTTGACCGTTGATGTAAGTTGCGATTTCTTCAACATCGTCGCCATCTTTCGCAGAGATGTTGATCGTTGACGTTGTGCCATCCGCGTTAGTAATGGCCATGTTCAGCGTTGTTCCTGCAGTTGCAGTCCACGCCGCCATGTCAGTACTTGCTGCGACAGTTGCTTTGAAGGTGCTACCACCCATCATCGCTTCATCAGCACGGGTGTTTTTGAACTCCATCATGACAGCTTCACCAGCGTCAGCACCCACTTGGAATGCTTTGGTGCCGAAAGTGCCGTTCAACAGTTTCGCACCACCAAAAGAGGTTGTTTCTGCGATACGGTTAATTTCGTCTTGGAGTGCAACAACTTCTTCTTGAATCGCTTTACGCTCTTCAGAACCATTAGCACCGTTAGCTGATTGCAGGGATAGGTCACGCATACGCTGCAGGATGTTGGTGGTTTCTTCCATCGCACCTTCAGCGGTTTGTGACATTGAGATACCGTCGTTGGCGTTGCGAACTGCAACATCAAGACCGCGGCTCTGTGAAATCAAGCGGTTAGAAATTTGAAGACCTGCTGCATCATCTTTCGCACTGTTAATGCGGAAACCTGAAGACAGACGTTCCATTGAAGCATTCAACGAGTCAGTTGAACTGTTCAAGTAGCGCTGAGCGGTCATTGCGGGCACGTTAGTGTTTACTGTAATAGCCATAACTATTCTCCTTCGGTACTAAGTCCGGCTTCCGCCCAGCTATGTAGGGAAAACCAGTTCTAAATCTCTCACACCCTATGTAACGGCACATTAAGAAAAACCTTTACACCTTTTTTCCTAATATTTTTACACCCTGATCATGCTTGGGTTTACCCGTTAAATCATAGTGCTATGAGTGTTTTCGCCCTCGAAGAGAAAAACTTTAGGAATGAATTTGAAAATTTATCCATGACTAAATGAGTATATTGTCAGAACCCTTATGGAGACTGCGCTGCAAGAGCAATTCACACATGGTTGATAAAGAAGACGTAAAGACAATAACGTGACGGAGAGTGGATAGATGAAGAAAGAAAAGCAGGATACTGGCGCAGAAAAGACATGAAAAAAGCGGCAATTGATTGCCGCTTTTGCAGTTCTATGTGTTCACGTGATCTTAAAGTGACTACTGAAGCAAATTCAGTGCAGCCTGTGGCAACTGCTTCGCTTGCGCAAGAATAGAAGTACTTGCTTGTTGCAGGATCTGACCTTTGGTGAGCTCGGTCGTTTCTTTCGCAAAGTCAGTGTCACGAATGCGGCTGTTCGAAGCAGACACGTTCTCTTGAATATTCGACAAGTTACTAATGGTGTGGCTTAGGCGGTTTTGTTTTGCACCCAAATCCGCACGCTGACTGTCAATATATTGCATGGCGGAGTCAATAATGCCCACGGCCATTTGTGCGCCACCAACATCGCTTACATCAATGTCTTGAGACGTAATAGCAGCACCAGCGCCTGTGACTAAGCCCAATGAAGTCGCAAGTCCACCACCAAACGTGATGCTACCTTCTAATTTCTGTTCAGCGACAAAAATTTGAAGTTGACCATTACCATCAACTGACGCGGAGACATTCTCATCCGACTGACCATTGATAAAGGTTGCGACCTCTTCAATGTCGTCCCCAGCAACGGTTTCGATATTTAGATTCACTGTATCGCCCGCTTTCGTTACGAAAGACATGGTCAACGTTGAAGCTGCAGAAGAGACTTCCCAATCAGCAGATTTAGCCGTCGCACCAGTGAACTCTGCGCCACCCATACGGTAATCATCAGCACGAATGCTGGTTAGCCCCATGATAATGGCTTCACCGGAGTCAGAGCCAATTTGGAATGATGCCTCACCAAACGAACCATTAAGAAGACGACGACCACCAAATGCTGTGGTTTCTGCAATACGGTTCAATTCATCTTGAAGTGCACCCACTTCTTCTTGAATCGCGACGCGCTCGGCACTACCATTCGCACCATTCGCGGACTGCAAAGACAGATCACGCATACGCTGCAAAATATTGGTCGATTCTTGCATTGCACCTTCCGCGGTCTGCGCGATGGAAATACCATCGTTCGCGTTCCGCATGGCGACATCTAAGCCACGGGTTTGGGCAATGAGTCGGTTTGAGATCTGCAGACCCGCAGCGTCATCTTTTGCGCTGTTGATTCGACTACCAGACGACAAGCGTTCCATCGACGTATTGAGATCATTTGTCGACTTATTCAGGTAACGCTGCGCAGTCATCGCAGACACGTTGGTGTTAACTGTTACACCCATTTTGCTCTCCTTTGACTTTCGCGTATTTTGCGAAACAGCTTACCCGCGACAAATAATTCTGATTACTAGCGGGAACAGCCTTCAGTTCGTTATTAGGGACGTATCTTCCAAAGCGATACTTACTTGCTCAACCTAATACAAATTGCGTGCCAAGAATTTATCATTAATAATTTCAGTAACTTAAAATAAAACCCGTTCGTTTCGCTCATAAAAGCGGCAAGGTTTCGATACTTTGCCTCATACAAAACGGCAATTCACCGCCTCAGTATTTTGCTCACTAAACGAGCGCCCTTACAGATACTGCACACAAAACAATGAGTGTCATTCATGAACAGAAACCCATATAACCAACTAACCGCTCAAAAATGAAACAATCACTCTTATAGGTATAGGCAATCGGCACGGTATTTGCTGCTTTTTCTTATATTGCAGACGTAACGCCCAATGCACCCACTTTTAATGGATCCGCTATGACCAATGTTTCTGAACCTCAAGGCAATGCCTTAACGCTTGAACAAGCATTTGAGCAGGGCGTTAGCTTGTATCAGCACCAGAAAAAAGAAGAAGCTCGTGAGGTCTTTGAGCAAATACTGCAGCTGGCTCCTGACGCCGTACCCGTGCTCCAAGTGCTTGCTGTGCTTGACGTTGAGAAAGGGAATTGGCAAGAAGCTCTATCTAAACTTGATAAAGCACTAACAATTGAACCGGGTGATGGCTCCCTGCTTTTTGATAAAGCTCAGATACTGCTGCAACAAGGCATAAACAAAGAAGCGCTTGAGATAGTCGACAGTTTGTTGTCCGTCGCCCCTGAACATCAAGACTTGCTGACCATGCGGCAACAGCTTACCGCAGCAATCGGCAATGTGGGTGAAAGTCGCCGTACGGCAAAGTATCAAGCCAATGTGCAGTCTCAGACAGCCAACGCTATCGATGCCGAAGTACAGGAAACCTTAACCCTTGCCGATAAGTTTTTCGCTGAGGGTAATAAAGAGCAAGCTAAACAGCTCTATCAAGCAGTGATCAGTGTTGCAGGCGACGAGCCCAAAGCACTACTGGGGTTAGCTAAACTTCAACTTGGTGATGAAAACTTCGGGCTCGCTCGACAAACACTGCGTCGCGCTTTTGATGCAGAGCACTCTGACAACGAATTCTTTATCTTGCTGAGTCACTGCGAAATTAAGTTAGGTGAATACAAAGCAGCGAGAGATATTTGCCGACAAGGTTTAAAACACTGGCCTGATAATTCTTTGTTGTGCCGACTACTGGTGCAAAGCTACGAGAAAGATGCCAATTGGCTAGAAGCCTATCGCATCGCACTTGAATTCAGCAGACAACATCCGAATGATGCCGACTTACGATACCGACTCGCCACCGCGAGCTTCAATTTATTAAGATCACGCCATAACTTCACCACCGCTGCCATTCTTGATTGCCAAAAACACATAGAAACCGCATCGGGTCTGGCGAAGGAAGAAAACCAACAACGTCTATCGCTCTATCTCGCAGAAGTGCTCTGGTATAAAGGCGAAGCTCTCGCATCAAAAGCGTTGCTTGAAAACCACATGCAAGCATTCCCTGACGACATTGAAGCAGGGTTTAATGCCTGCTTTGTTTATCGCACTTTGGAAGAGTGGGAAAATTACTATCGAACTAACGAGTTGGGTTTGGCCTGTGGCCGTCGATTACGCTACCAAGGTGCACTGCCTCAATGGAACTTAGCCCGCCCTAAAGACGACATTGTTTTAGTGATGCCAGAGCAAGGTGTTGGGGATGAGATCCTTTACTTCCACAACCTCAAACTGGTGTTAGAAAACAGTAAGAAAGTCTATGTGGCCTGTGACCCTCGTCTTGAACCTATTCTGAGTCGCGCTTTCCCAGAAGCCATCATTGTGCCGATTAAGCGTATCGATCACCAAGATATCGACATACCCAAAGCAGTGATGGATGACATTACTAGCTGGGTAGCTGGCGGCAGTTTGGCAGCCATGTGCTATCAAACATATGGGCGTCATGTTTACCAAGCCGCATATATCGACTTAAGCCAAGCGGTGTCTGAACACTGGCAATCTCACCTTGATGCAATTCGCGAAGCCCATCCCAATAAACAATTGATTGGTCTTTGCTGGCGAAGCGGCCTTGCCGCAGCGACTCGAAATATTCACTATTTGATTGCAGAAGAAGTCGCACATCTGGTCAAGCAGTTTCCGAATGCCACCTTTATCAACCTTCAGTACGGTGATTGCACGAAGGAACTGAAAAAGATAGCCAAACGCGCTGGCGTTGACGTATTACAGTTAGAAGGATTGAACCTTAGGGATGACTTCGAAGGCACTGCCGCTGTCATCAAACACCTGGATGCTGTCATCACAGCTGGTACAGCCGTTCATCGACTCACTACCGCCGTTGGCACACCTTGCCATGTTTTCTTTGCAGGGCAAAAGGATTCGGATTACTCGAAACCACAACCACTGTATTGCGACAATGAATTTGGCTATTTCTACCCGCCAATGCTGGAGAACAAGTACCCGTTGCTGGAGTCTATTGTCCGTCAGATTCAAAAAAGCTAGCGTGCTAGCTCAACACTACTGTTGCTCTAGAACTGCTGCTCTAGGACTGCTGAGTAGACGTTTATTGAAACGCAAAAGGTCAGCATTCGCTGACCTTTTTTGTTGAAGGGAAATCGCTTAGGCTTCTGCCGCCATGTTGACAGCACATGGCGGACGACGCGTTTCCCTTGCAGAGACAAGCAACAACCCAAAGGCCATCGTTCCTGCCACCAGCATCACAAGGAACACACTGTGATAGTTATGAAGCTCGGCCACAACACCCACGGTCACGCTCGACGCTAGGCTCGCAATCATGATCGCATTGTTAAACAACGTCGTCGCAACACCCATCTGGTTTGGCATTTTGTTTTGAATAACAACCATGCCAAGGCTTGCACTGATACCAATGGCGAAACCGTTCAGCAACTGCAAGGCATAGATTTGCCACAATGCTTCCGCATTAAACAACAAGCCGTAAAACGCACTCGCAGAAATCGCACTCAGCACCATTAATCGTTGCGGTGCCACTTTGGCCGCCCAAAGGCCCGCCAATACCATCACAGGAATTTCAATAAATGCAGCCAGTCCTAGAATTTGCCCAGCCACAGAACCGGCTAGCTCCAGCTCTTTGGTGACATACAGCGGTATCGACATCACGTACATGTTATTTGCAAAAAAAAGCATGAACACCGCAATCAAATAAAGAGGCGCACCAGGGACTTTCCGCCAAGACTGACGAACTTCCGTAACACTATTGGTCACAGTATCTTTCACCTTGTTTGACGGGAACATACGCCACACGATCAGTACAGAAATCACCATGGTCGTTGCTGCAAACATAAACGCGCCATTAAATCCCACAGCATCATAAAGGATGAAAGCCAATGGCGGACCAATCACCCAAGACAACGACAACATGGCACGCATCAAGGAAACAAACAGTGTGCTCTTATCACCCAGATTTTTGTCCGCAAACTCTCGCCCTACGGCAAACGTTTGTGGCATCGCAGCAGCAGTAAAACTCGCAATGAATATCATCACCGCCAATGCCAGATAAAAATCGCGGATAACCATAAAAAGCGCCATCACAACCACAAAAGTACTCTGTGACAACATAATGATTTTACGGCGCTCCCAGCCCAAATCAGACAGTTTGGCAATGCGCTGTGACACGATCACACCGCTGAAAATAGAAACAGCCAAAAACACGCCCATTTGTAGCGGCGACGCATTCAATCCATCGACAACAAAGATCCCTAAAAGTGGATAAAAGAAGCCACCACTTAACCCGCTAAACAGGCTAACAAGCAAATAGCTGAGCGGCGCTTTCTTGGTTAAAAAACTGACATAGTTTTTCATCATTATCTCTCAGTAATCGTGAGTTTTCGGTTTCAACTTACGGTGCAGTTTAGGGACAAATATGCATCTCATGTGATATCTATCGCGCAACCGCTGATACTATTCATTCAAATTCTTTTAACTCACTGACAATCTGAGTAAAAGTATGTGTATTCCAAGCCTTTATCCATTGAGACAACGCCATGCGGCCAACCATCGAGCGCGTCCATAAAGCTGTCAGCCCTAGCTGGCACTTTGCTGACTACCAGTGCACAGAATCTAAGATTGGCGTGCAATGTGACTGGCACTATCACGATGAAATTGAACTGGTGCTGTATTTCGATCCCCTCAACGTATCACCGGGAAAAATCATCATTGATGACTACATTGGTGAGGCATCAAACAACAATGCTTATCTCACCGGCCCCGGCTTACCGCACATGCTGACCTGCGTCGCTTCCACGGCCACGCCGGAAACGCCAAGCAGCTCTCATGTGCTCTGGCTTGATCAGTCTTGGTTACAATCCTTGATGGTCACCGTGCCAGCAATGTCTGCCGTCAGTGATTTATTGGTACGCGCCAACAAAGGGCTGAAATTGTCCAAAGCAACATTCGATGCTTTGTACCCTTTAATGAATGGTGCGTCGCAACTGAAACCCTCCGCGCAGTTTGTGCGGGTGGTGGAAATCCTTATGCTGCTTAGTGAAGACAAATCAGCGCAAACACTGACCTCTCGCCCCTTCTGCTTTTACGTGGCGAAAGATACGCCAATTTTCGACAAGCTAGAAAAAGCGCAGCAGTTTATCGCCGACCATTACAACACGCAAATTTCTGTTGAAGATATGTGTAAACATCTCCACATGAGTGAGAGTTCGGTCTATCGCATGTTCGAAAAGCACTTCGCCGAAAGTTTCTCCGATCATTTAAAAAATCACCGTTTGGGCAAGGCGTGTGAGTGGTTGATACGCTCAAACATTGCGGTTTCTGTTGTTTCCGAACAAGTGGGCTTTACTAACTTGTCTAATTTCAATCGTCAGTTTCGCGCAGCGAAAGGGATGACGCCGACGACATTTCGTCGGCTATTCAGATAGGGAGATAAAGAGTGACGTTGACCTTAAATGTAGTTAAACAAGGTCAAGTCTTTGGCTTTTGAAAATGCTTGCTGCGACGCTTGCAATGCCAGCAAGTTCTCATTCATTTCGATCACCGCTGTGGAGTAATCCAAATCTTCCATGGTGCCCAGTGAGCGATTCAGCACCAATTTGAAATCTCGATGCATGCTCTCTTGACGATCTAGAGTCGTCAAACGTGTACCCACTTCAGAACGTACTTTGTTCAAATGCTGAAAGGCCGCTGAAAATTGTTCAGTCACTTGGTGCAGCTCAGCAGTCGCTGATGCATCAAAAATGCTCTCATGAGACAAATCGATGCCTCGTTTAAACGCATCAAAGATGTTGAAAGAGTCTTGACGTTCTAATGCAATCGTATCTCCGTCTAGCATTTCACCCTCAAAGCGCATACTCAAGGTGCCAAACTGAATACCATCTTGAGGGCTATACATACCAGAGCTGACTACCGCTCCATTTTGCATAAGCTCGTATTGTGTTTGCCCATTGTCATCAACATTAAACGTCACGGCATAATCAGAGATATCGGTATCATTGCTGTTCGTCGCGTTAGAGAGCAACAACAGAGATCCACTTTCAAGTTCGTACTCAGGCTGATAGTCCCCAAACGGGTTTTTGATCTCCATGAACACTTCATCGCCTGGGTCGCTCGTTTGAACTTCAACGGCTGGGGCCACTTGCGCTGTACGGTGATAGCTATCCCCGGCGTAACGAACGCTACCCGCTCCGTCACGATAAAACGGTTGCTTACTCGATTGCGTACCCGCAAACAAGAAGTTCCCTGATTCATCTTTCGCGTTGACCAAATTCATGAAGTTATCGTAAAGGCCTTTCAAATCTTGACGGTGCGCTGTTCTGTCATCGTCAGACAACGAACCGTTAATCATTTCCATGGTTTTTCGTTTGGCGCTATCCGTCAATTGCTCTGCGTCATCAATAGCAATTTCAGCACGCGTTTGGCGGTTTCGGGCTAACGTGATGGAGTCAATGTACTGATCAAGTTGCTTGTCTTGTTGGCTAAAATTCTGAATATAGATAGATGCAACGGGGTCGTCTCCAGAGGTCAATACGCGCTTACCCGTCGCTAACTGATCTTGGTTATCCTGCAATTTTACCTGCTGACGCATCAGGTCATTCGACACTGATTGATAGTTATGAAAACTGGCAATGCGGCTAATCATCACTCACATCCTTATCGGGTTGCATTTAGCAGGGTTTCAAACGTTTCATTTGCCGCCGTCATGATTCGAGACGACGCCATATACGCGTGCTGGAACTTCATCATATTGGCTGCTTCCTCATCAAGGTTGACCCCTGAGATTTCGGCAACACGCCCTGATGCCGCATCATGCTCAACACGGCTAACATCCTCAAGACGAACAAAAGAGGCTTTTTGCACCCCTAAATCGGTGTTGAGACCTTCGTACACATCGATCAGGCTCGAACGTCCGCCATCCATCATTTTTTGAGTCTGCAATTTCTGCATACGGATCAAGTTACCGTTTTCGCCGTCAGCAGGAACAAGGCTGACCGAGAAAATGTCTTCTGGTGCAGCCCCTCCAGTCAATTCAAACACTGTCCCATTCACATTCACGGGTGTGTTTGGCGGGTAAGACTGTGGAGAGAGCAAAATGTTACCTTTCATATCAAGAACGGCAAACTGAGAAGCATCCGGTGAAATAGCGACCTGAAATTCTTGCTGTGCGCCGGGCTGGAGGATTTTCAAATCCCCTTGTCCGGTTAATTGTGACTTCGAACTGACGTAGCTTTGTGCGGCAATTTTTGCCGAGTCTTCCATCGTCACGCCAATTTGGCCTGCCGCTTGACGCACAGGTCGAATGATCACTCGTTCACCCGCCGCTAAGCCGGTGTCGAGTTGGATGTTGAGGCCATCAACACTGATGGTCGGTGGTGTGCCTGATGGCGCTACCGACATGGTGTTTTTGTCGGGATCAACCAAGGTGTATTGACTGCCGTCGTACTTTAATTGGTAATCTCCAATCTTAAGTTTCGACAAATCACCGATATACACTTTCATGTCTGCGGTAGAGTCCGGACTTTTTATCACACGATCTCGAGCGATATCTTCACTGTTGAAATCCACAAAAATATCGCTACCTACATTACCGCTAAGATCGTAACCTTGGCGCTGGAGATCGTTGATTGACATAGCAAAACCTGCAGCCAATCGCCCAAGCTCATCACGCGCTTGCCCCAATGTCTTATCGCGAAACTCAAACATGGCGCCAAGCTTGCCGCGTATATCGTCGTTATCAATCGGTTTTAGTGCTTTACCTTCAACCAAGGCTAATCGTCGTTTCTGATGATCCGGCACACCAGGAACGGTGCGAAGTTCACTGGAGTGAAGGCCAGAAACCAAGGTGTGACCGCTGCCAATAATGACATTGTAAAGGCCATCATCTCTTTGGTTGATGCTCACTTGGGTAAATTCGGACAACTCATTGATCAAGCGCTGATGGCGATCTAGTAAATCGTTGTCGACCGATTGGCTTTTCAACAACGCCTTATGAATATCAACAATCTCGTGACCAATGTCATTCATACGGGTCAAGGTCGCATCAATTTCAACTGTGGTATCCATTTCCTGCGCTTGCAGTGCCGTGTTGATGTCATTCAAACCTGCAGACACAAGACGAGATTTCTCTAACACCACTTTACGTGCCCCCATGTCACTCGGGCTATCGGTAAGACCTTTAACCGCACCGTAAAACTCATTCATGTTCTCTGGTATTTTTTTAGCCGAATGCGACATCATGTCATCAAGCATAGTGAGCTGGCTGTTGCGAGTCGCGGCATGAGAAAGCGAAGAAGTGGCAATATTGAGTTCGTTGACAGCAAATTTGTCGTAGTTACGCCTAACGGCAGCAGCATGAACGCCCTGCCCCCATTGGTTAGCAGACCAATAGGCAGAATCATTGGAGCGCTGCTCAACGGACTGTCGGCTATAGCCTTCAGTATTCACATTCGAGATGTTGTGACCCGTTGTATTGAGTTGACGCTGTGCTGTTAATACGCCCTGGGAACCGAGCGATAGCAGATCAAACCCCATTCTGCCTCCGTATGCAAAAATGCATAACCTACAAAAAGTGTGTATTGACCTTTTAATTCAAGAATCATGCCATGATATTTATTTCTTATTTATCTGATAGATAGAATAAAATACTGGCAATAATGATGTAATTTATTCAAAGACTGGCAAGAGCTTGCCGTTAGGAGGAGAGCCAAGTCCACAAGCCAAAAGAAAATTGCGGCAGTAAATCGATACCCGCCAAGGATTTGAGTATATATAACGCGACGATCCCCATGGAAAATAGGGCAAAACTACCCACAAGCAGTAAGATGACGCGCCATGCATTCGCTGCTGTTTGTTCGGCTCTCGATAATTCACGTCGGTTGCGACCAAACAGCAATACCAAATAGTAATTCCAACCGAAGCCACCCAGCACAGTGCGTATGTCAACAACATGGCTAGCCTTTCCTCGCGTGCCATACATCAACTTCACTTGCAATAGCTGCGATTCAGTAAACGTTGATGCCACATCTGCCGGAATTTTCTCTAGAAAGGAGCGAATAAAGGGATCACGACGAAGAGAGCCAACTTCATTGAGCGATTGCTTGGCTTCAATTCGCTGTTTATCAGGCTCAGATATACGTCGTTGGGGTTCCGTCATCAAGGGATTCCTATTGTCGGCGGAGGTAACAATCAATAAGAGTGTAGTTGCTTATTGTTGCATAATCCCTTTCACACGATCAAAAACACTCATCACTTTGTCTGAATACTGTGGATCGGTTGCATAGCCTGCTTGGTGCAAACCGCGAATAAACGATTCCGGCTTTTCAGTACTTTGCAGTGCCGTTGAATACCTAGGGTTCTTGTTCAGGAAGCGAACATAATCATTAAAGCTATCCTCATATGACGAATATGCACGGAATGATGCCATTTCCTGAACCGGAATATCATTGTGGAACTCTAACGTTTGAGTGGCCACTTTGCTGCCCTCCCAACGCGGATCAGCTTTGATGTTAAACAGGTTGTGGCTGCTGCCTCGTGCATTCGCAATCACTTTCTTGCCCCAACCTGTTTCAAGCGCTGCTTGCGCTATCAAAATCGCAGGGTCAGTCCCCAACGCTCGAGCTGCTTTTTGCGCATAAGGCGTTAGCCGTTCAACGAATTCATCTGGCGTTTCAAAGGGTTTGCTTTCTGCCACTTTTGGGGCGGCATTTCTTTGTGCCAACATATGCGGGCTGGGAATCAATGCCTCTTCTGTTGGTCTATCAAGCAGATTGAAAGTATCTTCCGGTTGCGCATTGGGATTTTTTTCTGCCAATGGCAGCGCTATCGGTGGTACCTGCCCCAGTTGAATACGATCACTGGCGGTATTCTCCCCCGCATCCATCGGCTCACTGCCTTGTGATCCTTTAAATTGCTGAACAATCAAGTCAGCAAGCCCCAATGAACCTTCACGAGACAAGGCACTGGAAAGCTGCTCATCAGCCATTTGTTCGTAGAACTTGGAGGTACGGTTATCAACGAGATCAGACTCGAACGCTTCGTTAGCTTGGCGCATAGACTTAAACAGCATCTGCGTAAACAAAGCTTCAAACTGCTCTGCCGCTGCACGCATTGCATCATCCGATTGCTCTCCACTTGCGGCTTTTTGACGCAGGATATCTAAACGGCTGATGTCATGGATAAATCCAGTATCTAATGGTGTTTTCATGATCAAATCACTATCAGTTGGCCATCAATAGCGCCTGCTTGCTTCAATGCTTGCAAGATCGCCATCAGATCAGAGGGAGCAGCACCCACGCCGTTCACGGCACGAACGAGATCGTCCAAAGACACCCCTGGCTTGAAGTGGAACATTCGTCCATCTTCTTCTGTCACTTCCACACCTGAATCTGGAACGACAACCGTTTCTCCCCCCGAGAAAGCACCCGGTTGACTCACTTGTAAGTTTTCATTGATCGTGACCGTCATACCACCATGGGTGATCGCAGCAGGGCGAAGGCGCACATTTTGCCCAACAACAATGGTGCCAGTTCGGCTGTTGACGATAATTTTTGCAGCGCCATCTGCGGGTTCAAACTCGAGATTTTCAATCGTCGACAGAAACGCAACACGCTGAGATAGATCACGAGGTGCTCTGACGCGAACGGACATAGAATCCATGGCTGAAGCCGTATTTGGCCCTAAGAAACTGTTGATCGAGTCAGACATGCGCTGCGCTGTCGTGAAGTCAGATTCAAATAAATTGAATGTAATGTGGTCGCCACGACCAAACGGGCTAGGCACTTCTTGCTCAACCGTTGCGCCATTGGTAATGCGCCCTACTGTCGGTGTGTTTCCTACAATGGACGAACCATCAGCACCTTCTGCACTGAAGCCACCCACAATCAAGTTACCTTGAGCGATGGCATAGGTTTTTCCATCAAGACCTTTCATAAAGGTTTGAACTAAGGTACCGCCGCGTAAGCTTTTCGCTGAGCCGATAGAAGACACGGTAATGTCAATCTTTTGACCCTGTTTCGAAAATGCGGGCAGTTCGGCACTCACAGCTACCGCCGCGACATTTTTTGTTTTTGGTTTAGTGCCCGCGGGTAACTGGATGCCAAAGTTTTTCAGCATCGCGTTAAAGCTTTGATCGGTAAAAGGCGTGCTTTCTCCTGTACCTGCAAGGCCAACCACCAAGCCGTATCCGACCAACTGGTTGCTACGCACACCAGCGACTTCCGACACATCTTTAATGCGAGCAGCTTGGGCAATAGGGCTTGCCAGTACAGTAATCAATAAAAGCGTTAGCCAATTTTTCACGTCAAATCTCCGACAACGTCACTACGTTTACAGAACAACATTGAAGAATCGTGCCAACCAACCCTGATCTTGCGTATCTTGTCGATCGCCGGTACCAGAATATTGAATGCGAGCGTTAGAGATTCTCGTCGAGGCAACCGTGTTTTCTTGGCTAATGTCATCCGGACGAATAGTGCCGCTCAAGCGGATATATTCATCGCCCGTGTTTAGCGTCAGCCACTTTTCGCCACGAATGATCAGATTGCCATTGGACAGCACATCCACCACTTCCACAGAAATTGAACCACTAATGCTGTTGCTTTGGTCTGCACTGGTAGAACCGCTGGTTGAATTGTCATGGCTTGACGCATAAGAAAGGTTAGATTCACCAATGGTGACCTCTTTCCCGCCCATTTCTAACGGGTCCATACTCAAGTCACTGGATTTAGCGGCATCACTACTGGCGCTCTTTTTCGCCTGCGTTTTTTCTTCCAACAGCACGGTGACAATATCGCCAATACCACGCGGTTTGGTGTCATCATAAAGATCTTGTGCCTGAGCTACGCTAAACAATGAGCCAGTTGCAGTGGTGTAATGTTCAGGTTGACGAGTAGGATGAAGCGGCGCCCAGCTTGGATCGCCAGCGATCGCATCTTCGCGATTACGCAGCAAGCCAATTAAACCATCACCGCCTTGTTCAGTATTCCCTTCAACCGCATCGGTCTCTGTGGTGCCTTGAACAATGTCACTCTGCGCAAGCAGGGCTTCTTCGTTTATCAAGCCGCAACCCGATATGGTCGCTAACATCAAGCCTGTGATCAGTAATTTCTTCATCCTAGCTCTACTCCCTTATAGCTGCTGGTTAACGTAGCTAAGCATTTGGTCGACCGATGAAATCACTTTGGAGTTCATTTCATACACGCGTTGTGCTTCGATCATGTTAACCAACTCTTCAGTTACGTTGACGTTGGATGTTTCCAGCATGGATTGTCGAATGCTGCCCAAGCCATCGATACCAGGGACACCCTCTTGCGGGTCGCCACTCGCGCCAGTTGGCAAGTAAAGGTTTTGACCGATTGGCTCAAGGCCACCTGGGTTGATGAAATCGACAGTAGTGATCTGCCCAAGTACCGCATTAGCGGTTTGACCACGAAGCCTTGCTGAGACTTCGCCATCTGTTCCTATGGTCACTTGAATCGCATCTGGTGGAACAACGATTTCTGGCTCAAGGGCATAACCCGCACCCGTGGTCACAAGCACGCCTTCGTCATTCAAGGTGAACTGACCGTTTCGCTGGTAGCCAATGTTGCCATCAGGCAGTAAGACTTGGAAAAAACCGTCACCCTCGATCATCATGTCCAAGGCATTGTTGGTCGTTTGCGCATTACCGTTCGTGTGAACACGCTGCGTAGCGACCACTTTCGCACCCGCCCCCAGCATTAAACCACTCGGCAATTCCGTATTCTGAGAAGACTGACCACCCGGCTGATTGATGTTTTGATAAAACAAATCTTCAAATACCGCGCGAGATTTTTTAAACCCCACGGTTGAGGCATTCGCCAAGTTGTTCGAAATGGTCGAGATATTGGTCTGTTGTGCGTCTAGGCCGGTTTTACTTACCCATAAAGCTGGATGCATGCTAATTCCCTCTTAATTAACCCATGCGCAGCAAAGAATTAGATGCTTGATCCATTTCCTCTGCAGTCTTCATTAGTTTTACTTGCATTTCAAAGTGACGCTGAAGGTCGATAAGACCTGTCATTTCACTGACGGCATTGACGTTACTGCCTTCTAATGCACCAGTAAGAAGGGTGACACCTGCATCCGCGGCATAGTTAGTACCGGGGTTCACAGGTTTGAATACACCATTCTTGTCTTTAAATAATTCAGCGTTATCAGGACGAACCAGCTTAATGCGGTCAACTTCTTCCATCGCGTCTGGTGGTGCGCCTTGCGGCAATACAGACACGGTGCCATCCGAACCAATCTCGATTTTTGACACAGGGAGCGGAAGAAAGATCGGCGCGCCACTTTCGCCAAGGATCAAATGCCCATGACCATTTTGCAGCATGCCTGTTTGATCAACTTTTAAGTTGCCGACCCGGGTGTAACCTTCTTGCCCGGTTCCATCGAGAACTGCCAGCCAACCGTCACCTTTTACCGCAACGTCAAGTTCACGACCTGTGGTAATGGTGGAACCTTGTGCAAAGCTGTGCCCTGGGCGCTCTGTCATGTTAAACACACGCGTCGGCAGGCCTTCACCATATGCTTGCATCGCACGGGCTTGTTCTAAATCTGCTCGAAAACCCGTGGTACTTACGTTTGCCAAGTTGTTGGCTCGTAATTGAAGGGCTTGCATGTCTTGTTTTGCGCCACTCATGGCAAGAAATAGTGCGCGATCCATAAAGACGTTCTCCTGTCGCTTATGAATCATTCAAAGCAAGAAAGGTGCCAATATGTAGATCTTCGCATTTACAAGAGGTTAGTGTGATTTTTGAACGTTCCATTCAGGAAGAATGGCAAAAGTGAAGGGCGATTTAGGAACAGATTTGCCGCCCAAGTATCGGGCGGCAAAAGAATGAAGACGAACCAATGAACAAATACGTGAAATTAACGAATCTGAAGAATGGTTTGTTGCATTTGGTTACCCACTTCCAATGAACGCGAGTTCGCTTGGAAGTTGCGCTGTGCCGTAATTAAGTCCACCAGCTCTTGAGTCATGTCGATGTTCGATTGCTCAATCGTACCGCTCTTCACTTGACCAAACGCACCCTGCATCGCTTCGCCCCATACTGCTGCACCAGACTGTTGCGTCACTTTCCACTGGGTATTGCCCGCTTGTGATAGGCCTTGCTGGTTTGATACACGAACCATTGCCACTCGGCCCAACGCGACATTTTCACCGTTGCTGTAGGTTGCCATAATGGTACCTTTCGGATCGATATCCACTTTTGCAAGGTAGCCTGTGGTCGCGCCATCTTCAGTGAACTTACGCATTTCAAATGGAGATGCGTATTGTGTTGGGTCATCAAAGTTGAGTGTCAGTGATTGCGTGCCATCTGCGCCATTCATTTCGAGACCAGCACCGTTCGCACCAAGTTCTACCGTTTGAATAGGCTGACCACCATTCACATTGTTCACAGAGCCATCACTATTAAATTCTAACGAGTGACCAACGTGACCCGTGGCATTGGTAAACTCGCCCGCAGCTAGGTTTACTGGTTTTTCGCCAGTAGGATCAGTTGCTGTGTAGTAAACCGCCCACTTGTTCGGTGTCACATTGTCTTTGACGTAGTAAGTGGTGAGCTTATACGGCTGACCCAGTGAGTCAAAGATGGTTGCTGATGTTGCTTTGTTATACGTATCAGGGTCTTCGGAGTTGAACAGCGTCGGATCTTTCTCTTCACCGCCTGCTGGTAAGTTCAAGCCAATATCAACATTTTCCGACGCGCGTGGCTGACCAAATTGATCCGGCACATTCAGGGACTTTGGCTCAAATGAACCCACTTGCAAGGTTTCATTGTCGACATTGTAGCCAAGAAGAAACTGCCCTTCGGAGTTCACGATGTTATTGTTTTTGTCTAAATGGAATGCGCCGTTACGCGTCAGCTGGTTTGTTTGTGTCGCAAGGTTGTCGTTTGCCACCGCAAAGTAACCATTACCACTGATTCGTAGGTCAAGCGGATTATTGGTATAAATGCTTGAACCTTCATGGAATTGCTGTGCAACGATAGACGTTTGTACGCCACTACCTGTTGTGGTTTTCGCGTTCGAGAAAATCGACGCGGAGTAGACATCACCGAATTCAGCACGCGACTCTTTAAAACCAAAAGTGTTGGCGTTCGCAATGTTGTTACTGGTGGTGTTCATGTCTTTTTGAGCTGCCGCTAGGCCACTCAGTGCGATATTCAATGCCATTGCTGGAACTCCTCTGTCCTTTTAGCTTTTACCCGCGCCGCTGACGCCAGCTTTACCTACTTCAAGCACTTCGGTGAGTTTGACCGGAGATGCATAACCCGCGATGTTTAACATCACATTGCCGTCACCATTGCCCAATAGGACGCTGTTAACGTTGGCATACGTTGAAAGCTCGAAATCTTGTGATTTACCGTCAATGTTGCCACTAACATTCATGCTGTAGTTGCCTTCCGGCAAAGCCTGACCTGCATCGTCTTTACCATCCCATTCAACACGATGGTCACCAGGCGATTTAGCACCAAGGCTAAAGCTTCGTAACAATTCACCTCGGTCGTTTTGAATTCGGACAATGACATCGTTCAATGCTTGCGGCAGTTTCACCATGCCTGCGATGCCACCTTCAGCTGATTTAAAACCACCGTTGCCCGGAACTAACACGTCTTGACCCACTAACGAGGATGCCTGAAGCGCCTGACTTGATGTCATCGCGGCGTTCAATGAACCAAACTGCTCGTTCATTTTGCCAATGCCATCAACGGTGGCGAATGATGCCATTTGCGCGATCATTTGTTCGTTATCAACCGGTTTGAACGGGTCTTGGTTCGCAAGCTGCTTGGTCAATAGCGAGAGAAAGTCTTCTTGATTCAGGTCGGTTTGACCTGTGACCTTTTCGCCCGTATCACCGCGCTCTGTGCGTTGCTTTTCTTGTAGGGCTTTCAGTTGGTCAATGTAGCTACCGCCACCTGCACCACCTGCGCCATCAATCGGATTCATAATGCCGTCCTCCTACCTTACTTGCCCATCTGTAGGGTACGCATCAGCATTTGTTTACTGGCTTCTGCGACTTCTACATTGGTTTGATAGGAACGGGATGCGGAAATCATATTCGCCATCTCTTCCATCACGTTGACGTTCGGTTTGAAAATGTAACCTTCAGCATTCGCCATCGGATGCTCAGGGTTATATTCAGCGCGAAGCGGCTTTTGGCTTTCGACAATGCCCTCTACACGCACAGGAACACTGGAGCCTTGTTGGCCGGTGAATTTGTTTAATTCCGCAGCAAAAATTGGGTGGCGCGCTTTATATGTTTCTTCTGCAGAACTGCTAACAGAGTTCGCGTTCGCCAGATTGCTGGACGTGGTATTCAGTCGAACAGACTCTGCACTCATCGCAGAACCAGTAACGTTGAACACATTAAATAGACTCATCCATTAATCCCCTTTCAATGCCTTGGACATGTTTTTAAATTTTGCGCCAAGGAAATCCAACGATGCCTGATACTCAAGGGCGTTTTGCATAAACAGGTTGCGCTCAACTTGCGCATCCACTGTATTGCCATCGCCGGTATCAGGTTGATTTGGAATACGATACATTTTTTGACCACTAACGTTTGTAGAGGCAGTAATATGCCGCCCATCCGTTCTGCTTAGGCCAATGCTTGCCCCAGAGGTTGCCGCTTTCAGAGCGCGTTCGAAGTCAACATCTTGCGCTTTATATCCCGGCGTATTTGCATTCGCCAAGTTACTTGCAAGGGTTTCAGCCCTTTGACCACGCACCCCTACGGTGTGTTGATGTATACCCAGCGCTTTGTCGAACGATATCGCCATGAGGCAACCTCCTAAACTTTACTACCCAAACAAAAGCAATAGTGATGCCAACTTTATACTTTTTCCTTTGAGTCACTGACATACGCATAGATTTCAGTCAATTATCGACTATTCGCTTTCTATGACGGCGTTCGCGAAGGAATGTCAGGCATAAAAAAAGCGGCAACTTCTGTGCCGCTTTTTACCATGCTGCTCTGCACTACTTCAATTTGTAGATAATGCCTGGGTTGCAGCGAATCATTTCGAAGCGGTCTGTCAGACCTGTCAACGACTCTGAAGCGCCCAACAACAAATACCCGCCAGGGTTTAAGCTGCCCGCCATTTGATTCAGCACTTGTGATTTCATATCTGGTGAAAAATAAATCAATACGTTACGACAGAAGATGATGTCAAACTTGCCGAGCATGCTGTAACTGTCCATCAAGTTTTGTGGCTTGAAGGTCACCATACGCTTCAGCGTGTCTTTCACTGCCATCCTGCTGTCACCCGCATCTTCAAAAAACTGACGCTTGCGTTCAGGCGATAAACCACGACTTAACGCGAGGTTGTCATACACACCAGCACGACAATTTTCCAACATAGTTGACGAAATATCTGTCGCCGTTATTGAAACGTTACTCAGAAGCCCCGGCTTTCTCGCTTGAACTTCCTGAATCGTCATAGCAATAGAGTAAGGTTCTTGACCGGACGAACTTGCCGCCGACCAGATCTTAATTGGACGCCTACCTTCAGCCACTTCTGGAAGTAACTTGTTTGCAAGCACTTCAAATGGATAAGTATCGCGAAACCACAACGTTTCATTGGTCGTCATGGCATCAATGGCTGCAACAGCAAGATCGCGGTTCCGATTGGTTAGCACAAGTTGAAACAACTCCGTCATTGACGCGAGTTTATATCGACTAATTAGCGGACTAAGCCTGCTTCTTACTAGATATTGCTTGCTGTCACCAAGAACGATGCCACATTTGCCTTCAAGGTATTTACAAAAATCACGGTACTCTTGCTCGGTGATCGCTATATTCGTCATGGATTATTATTCTTGGCCTTTAACCGCATTTATCACTGCCGCACTCAATTCATCAGGGTCAAACTTGGGAATAAATGCATCCGCACCTACTCGTTTGACCATGGCTTCATTGAATACACCACTGAGAGATGAGTGCAATACTACATGAAGATCCTTAAGATTCGGATCCTTTTTGATTTCAGTGGTTAACGTATAACCATCCATTTCTGGCATTTCAATATCAGAGATAACAAGCGCAATTTTATCGTAGATACAACCTTCTTTTGCTAGCTCTTGAAGCTTGATCAATGCATCACGTCCATCATGCGCTAACATGACTTCGTAACCGATCGTCTCTACCGCACGCTTCACCTGGCGACGAGCAACACTTGAGTCATCTGCTACGAGGACAATGTTTGCCGCTTCGCCACCTTCTTCAAGCACTGGCTTCTGAGCAAGCACTTCATCACTAATCGCTTCATTGACAGGCGAAATCTCATTCAGGATTTTTTCCACATCAAGAATTTCTACCAACTCACCTTCAATTTCGGTGACTGCAGTCAGGTAGTTCGATTTTCCGGTACCTTCTGGTGGTGGCAAAATCGCTTCCCAGTGCATATTAACAATGCGCTCAACCGATCCCACTAAGAAGCCCTGAGTTGAACGGTTGAATTCCGAAATAATAATAAAACGGTTCTCTGGGTCAGAAATCGGCAAGCCGCCAGTAGCGAGACTCATATCAATGACAGAAATCGTTTGACCGCGAATATGAGCAACACCTTTAACCAACGGGTGAAGATTTGGCATGGACGTTAGCTTAGGGCACTGGAGAACTTCCTTTACTTTAAATACGTTAATGCCATAACGCTGTTTACGCATCAAACGGAAGGTCAATAGTTCTAATCGGTTCTGGCCCACAAGTTGTGTGCGCTGATTGACCGTATCAAGAATCCCCGACATAAGATAAACTCCATATTGCCTTGTAATTGTTATCGTATTGCAGCAAGCGCATTCCCTGTCGCCACATGTTGGCACGCAAGTTGAAAGCACACTGCAGCTATTTATTTATCATACTAACCAATTTGAGACATATGTGTTATCAACGATTAGTCTGGCTCTTTATCGGCACATTTCTCAGTGGCTTTAGCTCAATTATAGCCGCTGCTCCAGTAAATCAACTTGAAGCTGTAAAAGAAGCTGCGGAGGCACATGTAGAAACGCTTATAACGACACCAGAATTCGGAAAACTAGAAGTCGAAGCGGGTCATTTGGACTCGAGATTAACGCTATCTAACTGCCCGTCGCCTCTTCAAACCATCGTGCCTGGTCGCCAGTCTCTCAATAAAAGCGTCACCGTGCTGGTCAGCTGCAAAGAAGACAACTGGCAAGTCTACGTACCCGTTCAAATTCGACTCATGACGCCCATCGTTGTGGCTAGACGCCCGATGGACCGCGGCGTAACCATTAGCCAAAGTGACTTAATTGTTCAGTTGGTTGACGCGCGATTTCAGCGAGGACAGACCTATACAAATCCTTCCACAATTATTGGGTCTAGAATTAAACGAGTTGTAGGCATTGGCGAACCGATACAAGGCAACGACATTTGCATGGTATGTAGGAATGACGAAGTCGTTATTACGGCGTCCGGTAACGGACTGAATATTATTGCAAAAGGTACGGCATTAAGTGATGGTGCTCTCGGTGAGCAAATTAAAATCCGTAACAGCAAATCGAATCGGATTGTGGATGGTACAATTACCTCAGTCGGCCAAGTCGCAGTAAAATTCTAACTTGATGCAATTAAGTGCTAAAGTTCATATGAGTACAGCCGATACTGTGAGCAACAGAAGGTTCGGACATTTATAAGGCTTTATTATGGCAAGTATCGATCATTTGCGTTCTGGTCAACCCATAAATACGAACAGAACCAATCAAAACAAAACTCAGAGCAGTTCAGTGGAATCCGGTGCAGCGCAGGTTAACAACCAACGCACTGACGCATTCTCTATGAGTGACGAGAGCAAAGCTATTGGTGCCCTCAATCAACAAATGGCCAGTGAAAGTCATTTTGATAGCGCGAAAGTTGCGGCAATCAAAGCGGCCATTGCTAACGGCTCGTATAAAGTTGATGCAGACAAGTTGGCAAGTAATATGTTGAAGCATGAAGATGACTTCCGCGGAATCTAGCATTGCCCATGTCTGACCAAGCAACAAGCTTTGAGCAATTCCTACAAGCACAGACAGATAATGTCAGTGAGCTTCTTGACGTCATGCAAAAAGAGACGTTAGCAATAGCATCCAGAAAGTCCTCAGATATCGAATCATGTGCAAAACAAAAGCTTGCGCTTATACAGACGATCCAGCTTTGCGACGCTCAAATTGGTAAGTGCCAAGAGTCAGCAGCCCCTTCTGATGATGCCAAGCAAACCATTGATGAAATAAAAGCGACACTCGAACAATGTCATCAGCTCAATGAAGCCAACGGCATTGCATTGCAGCGCGCCCACCTCAGTATCCACAAACTCAGAAACCTATTCCAAGAAGCCGCAGGAAAACACGAAATGACTTACGACAGCGATGGTAAAGCCTCTGGCAGTCGTACTCTTGGAACCAATGTAAAAGCCTAACCCTTCCGGATTCATCCGATGCCACACAGCTTTCCTACACTCGGCCCCCTTCCAGCACGCACTTTTTAATCCTACAAAACCATTGAATCGTTTGGCACTTCATAAAAGACGATGTGAACGTTTACCTGCTACTGATCCCCAAAGTTAAGCTAACAGATAAAGAAAAAGCTGCCATAAGCAGCTTTGTTAAATCACACAGATCGGTCGCGGGTATCAGCAGTAACCTTAGTACTAGAAGATAATCGCATCATTACGTGGAACATGATGAGATTCGCCATACTCTTTCATCTTGTTCATTTTGCGCAGATTTAGTTCTAGCTCTGTCACGTAGCTATCGCCGACTTGATAGCTCGCTATCACTTCTGCAGCTCGGATAATTCCGTCAGAAGCACCATGCGTTCGATCTTGCCCAAGCTGTTGATCATCAACTTGCGTTAGGCCGCTTACTCGAATGCCATATACTTGTTCAGACAATTCTTTATAGGCCTCGAGTTTTGAGGCGCGCATGGCACGAAATTGTTTTTCTTCAAAAGTGTCACCACGTTGCGAACTGATCGACGCCGTACCCACCGCTGACAACAGTTCTTCTGAGCGCATTTGAGTAATTGGCTGACATGCAGAAATCATCAGTAGCATGGCCAAAGATAACCAAATCTTCATTGTGTCTCCATGAACCATTAAGGTTTCAAAATTATAGTATCAGGTAAGTGCTTTCTTTGATCGCCGCGAATAATCACGCCATCTTCGATACGCACTTTTCTCAAGGTATCTATATCTCTACCAATACGTTCTGCAGGCAAAAAGCCTTGTGCCGATGCAACCACAACACGTGAGCGCATACCAACAATTCGCGCATTGACAAGCACACCGCCACCTTGGCGAAGCATAGTGCCCGTTAGTACATAGTCAATTTGCTGTTCTGGGTGCAGTTCTTTCCAATCTCGGCTTAACGAGAAATCACCGTCTTCCGTCACACGTATTGTGCCCGTATTCTTGAAGTCAATGAGTGTGAAACCACGTCGCTGCATTTGATAAATCATTCCTTCAGTGACGGAGTTCCCCAGCCAGTTGGTTTGATTCATTTCTTCAACATCAACAAACGACACCACCGCCAGTGGTGTTCTCGCCGTGAGATAATTGTTGGTTTCTAGCAATTCGTTAGCAAGACCGTCGAGGAAGTAATCCAGTGTATGCCTTGGCGTTTGTTGCAACAAAAACTCACTTCCCGCATACGGTTCTTTACCGTTATAAATAGGGTTGTAAGCGCAAGAAGCGGTTGCAAGACTCAGTAATATCACTATCCAGTTTTTCATCGTTGTCTGGCTCCGGACACGTTTTAGGGTTGGCATAAGGCTCAACCGAGAAGAAACGATAACAAATTTAAAGTTTCAACTTTTAGGAACATAATTTGCATCAATGAGGTTATATTTTGACTGTCATTGTTAACCGCATTGCCGCTTTTTCCGCGATGTTATCTGGTCTAGCAATTTTTGTACCTACTATTGGAAGTCAGGGTCATGCGCAAAAAAATCATTACGCCTTTAGTCACCTGTATGGCGTTGGCCAGTGCCGCCGCAAACGCTGCGTGGTATGAAGTGACGGGCACCAGTACCATTTTGGAAAGCACAGAACAAGCGAGAGAACGCGCACTTGAAGATGCGATTTTTCAGGCTTTAAAGTATTCAGGTGCCGACATTGCCGGGCTGGCAGAAATCCGCCCTTACCTGGCTGAATCTAAAAGTGATTACCAATTCAGCGGCAATGAAATTCGACACATTCAAGTACTTGATACCAAAGACCGCCGCGGTGTCATGAAATTGACGGCACGCATTGATATCTATCCAACGGCAAAAGCTTGCCACAAGAACCAATACAAGAAAGGGCTGCTCATGAGCAGATTCGATATTGTATCTCCACAGCAAGCGGCATTGGGCGGCATTTTTCAGTTTGGTGATGATTTCACGGTTTTACTTCAACGCCAATTTGAAACCCAAGCACAAAGCTTTGTCGCTCAAGGGATCACACCACACAATGTCTCCCCGACTCAGCCAGATGTTGCCGCTATGATCGCCGAAGACACTGGCGCTCAATACGTTCTGATTGGATCAATTACGGACATGTCGGCAACGCTTGATGAAAAAGTGCTGGCAAAAGACAAGACTAATCGTCAATTAGCCATGTCTATCGATGTACTGGATGGAAAATCCGGTGAAGTGATATATCAAAATATTTATCGAGACATTGCCGCCTGGCCATTTGAACGTCATAGCAAAGTGGATACCAAAACGGCAAGGTTTTGGACGTCGCCCTATGGAGAAATGGCACAACGTGTGAGCCGCAATATTTTGCTCGATCTAGAAAGTAACCTTTCTTGTCGCGCAAGCACCCCAGAAGTGGTTTCCATTAATGGTCAGACTGGGCAGATAAGTGCCGGTCGCGTTCATGGCGTGAAATACGGTGATGAATTAGCACTTTGGCACAATGCATCTTTCACGGATCAATATGGCGTCAACCGAACTCAACTTCGTAAAAGTGAAATGAAACTCACTGTCACTCGGGTTTATGAAAGCTCCGCAGAAATCTCTGTTTCGCCGCCAGAGTTAAGTCCAAGCATACAAATTGGTGATATGGTGACCAAACACGCGCTATAGCGTCATGAAAGCCTTAACCTCAAGATTCTTTTAGGTATACTGATCGTCCGGCGCTTGCTTACAACACTGCAGCGCCTTTCGCTCCTATAGCTCAACAGGATAGAGCAGTCGCCTCCTAAGCGATCGATCGGGGTTCGAGTCCCTGTGGGAGCGCCATTTTTCACACCGCAATACGCCTCACTTATTGACACCTATCACTTGCTCTAACTCTATTATCCTTTTACCAATTGCATATCGTTTGGCTATCGATTTTCTTTTGCCACAAATAGAAAAACGGGCCATAAAGGCCCGTTTGTATCTAAGGACAACTAATTGGAGATTAGAAGTACCACTCAGTACCGATACGGATCATTGTATCGTCACCGTATTTGCTACCAGCAGCATCGCTTTGCTGTGCTACACGTAGGAAGGTGTATACAGAATTAAAGCTATGACCAACTTCACCAGTGATTGTTTCGCGCTCTAGGAAGTCATCCTGTGCGCCATCAGTCTCACCGTCTTGAGACGCGTAACCGATACGGAAGTTAGTTGCACCCATGTAGTAGTTAGCTTGTAGAGAGAAAGCATCAATATCACGAGTGTTGTAGCCATTACCAGCACTTGCTGCGTCTTTATCAAACTCACCAGTTTTGTATGCACCAGCAATCATCACGTTGTCGATAGGACGAAGTTCGAAACCAGCGAACAAGTTGTTAGTATCACCAACCGCGTTGTCGTCAAAATCAGTGTCGGTAGTGTTTTCCATTGCGATATGCAGTGACACCATTTGTACCGGAGTGATAGAGAAGCTAGCACCGTAGAACTTAGAATCTGGAGTGTTTTTGCTACCGTTACCTACAGAAGCAGAGAATTTAGCCATATCGCCAATTTTCGCTGAATCATAACGGATTTGTTGGCTCTTACGGTCAAAATGGAAACGCTCACCTGCACGCCAGCCACGGTCAAAAGTTGTACCCATGTTTGATGCGCTGTATGGCCAGTCAACCAATTCATACATTGGAGTCAGCATACGACCAAAACGCACTTGACCCCAATCATCGCCACGCATACCAACGAACGTATCGCGGTTACCAACTTTTGCACCGTCATCCAACATCCAACCAGATTCCATTTGAACAAAAGCTTCAACAGAATCAGTCATTACTTGTGAAGCACGAAAACCTACACGTGATTCATTTTCAAGAGCGAAGGTGCTATCAGTTGTACCGTAGTCAACAGCTGAGATTGATACTACACCGTATAGCTCAACTGAACTCTCATCAGTTTGTGCAACTACATATGCGTTAGCCGCTGTAGATGCCAAAACTGCTGCTGCAACTGCAGAGCCAATTACAGAACGTTTAAAAAATTTGCTCATGGAAAACTCCTAACAGAAAAATATGTCGCTCTATATATTTACTGAAGCTTAAAGTTGGCCGCCAAGCTCAGGGATATATGAACGCAGATTGATTATGTTTATCAACGAGATGAAGGATAATTTTTTTCTCAAATAATTAAACATCGTAAGAGTTGAAGTTTGAACATGGTCAAAGTAAGCAAACAAAAAAACAATAAAACAAATAAAATCAAGAGGTTATGAAAACATAAAAAACAATAACATCAGCTTTTTTTTATCTTTATGCTGGCAATAGTGACCGAGCGGGTGGTTCATGCCAAAAATGAGCATTGTTTTTTAGTTTTTTTAATTTGAACGATGGAATAACTTTGACGTGGTTCGCACTTGGGAGTGATGGCGAAAAATAACCTCCTTCAATGCATAACCGACATTGAATTCCAGCAAGCATCTTAAAAACTTATAACGCTTACTACAGCACGTTTATTTAACGCCAAAAAATACATGAAAAACTAAGCTGTCTAGTCAAAAAAGGGGCGCAGCCCTCTCCAATCAAAAACACGGTTAAGGTTCTCACCAAAAAGTGTAACGCTCTTATTTATCAACAAAAAATATGATGAGCATCTACATTTTGAGTGTAAAGACCAATTATTAGTCTTTACTAACGTTTCAAATTATCTAGATGATCATGAGGTCAATAATGAAATATTTTTATACCATTCTCACGGCGATGTTACTTTCGGTTAGTTTAGGGGCTTCGGCTTATGTTCTTGAAGGCAAGCAAGTCGTAGTCTCAAAAGATGCGATGCAATATTGCGCTGCGGCTAATAATTTCTGGGTTTGCGTTAATAACCACGAAATGATGCGCGGTGACTGACAGTGTTGCAGCATAAAAAAAGGCTGCCCAAGCTTGGGCAGCCTTTTTCATAGAGTTAGGCTTCTAGGACTTTGCTTCTCTTTCTTCAATAAAACTAAGCGCCTTAGCAATTCTAGCCTCAACTTTGTCTTTTCCTAACAAAGTCATTACAGAATCAACTGATGGGGATTGCCCTTGACCTGTAACAGCGACACGTAAAGGCATACCTACTTTACCCATACCAAGTTCAAGCTCACTGCATGTATCAGCGATCACCGCATGGAGATTTTCCACAGTCCAGTCATTTAAGGCTTTAACTTTAGCAAGTGCAAGTTCAAGAGCTTCTTTAGCAACAGGGCGAAGATGTTTCTTCGCTGCTCCTGCATCGAACTCGTCAAAGTCTTGATAGAAGTAACGGCTTTGTTCAGCGAGTTCAATTAACGTGTTGCAACGCTCGCCCACCAAACCAATAACGTCTGTAATTGCAGGACCGTTTGCAGTATCGATAGATTTTTGATCGAGGTGCCATTGCAGATAATTCGCAACGTACTCTGGCTCAGCACTCTTAATGTAATGGTTATTTAGCCAAAGTAACTTATCTGTGTTAAACGCTGACGCCGATTTACTGACTGATTCAAGGCTAAACAAGCTAGTCATTTCGTCTAAAGAGAAGATTTCTTGATCACCATGAGACCAACCCAAACGAACCAAGTAGTTAAGCAAAGCTTGCGGTAGGTAACCTTCATCACGATATTGCATAACACTTACAGCACCATGGCGCTTCGATAGTTTCGCACCGTCATCACCCAAAATCATTGAACAATGTGCAAACTCAGGAACTGTAGCGCCAATTGCTTTGTAGATATTGATTTGACGAGGGGTGTTGTTGATATGATCTTCACCACGAACAACCTGGGTAATACCCATGTCCCAATCGTCAATCACAACACAAAAGTTATACGTTGGGCTGCCATCAGTTCGACGAATAATTAAGTCATCCAATTCGCTGTTTGCAATTTCAATGCGACCACGAATTTTATCGTCAAATACCACCGCCCCTTCTTTAGGGTTGCGGAAGCGAATACAGAAAGGAGAGCTCTCAGTCGCTTCAGCGTTTGCAGCGATCACTCGAGGATGGCTTGCATCGTATCGTGGCTTCAGGCCTGCGGTCATTTGCTCTTCACGAATCTCATCGAGAAGCTCTTTTGGTGCATAACACTTGTATGCTTTATCTTCAGCAAGCAATTGATCAACAACTTCGTTATAGCGATCAAAACGTTTTGTCTGATAGTACGGCCCTTCGTCCCAATCCAGGCCTAACCATTCCATGCCCTCAAGAATCGCATCAATGGCCTCTTGAGTTGAGCGCTCGATATCAGTGTCTTCAATACGAAGGACAAACTCTCCGCCAGTATGTTTAGCATAAAGCCACGAGTATAGTGCGGTGCGAGCACCACCAACGTGCAAGAAGCCCGTCGGGCTTGGTGCAAAACGTGTTTTGACCGTCATTTTGCTGCCTTAATTAGTTTGAGATTCCGAGTTGGAAATTTACGATTTTGAGGGGAGCATTGTACCACCATTGGTTGCGCACACAATTGTAGGTTGTAAAGGAGTGAAAAATAATTTTCTTCGCTGTACCCCTCATTTTAACTGACTCCGACTACCTTATTTCACATCGCAAACGTAGAATTGAGTCGACCGTATTCGAACCGACTGGCAAGCCAGCGGTATAAAGGAGTTAATCATGTTAAAAAGAACTGTAATCGCAGCCGGGTTAATCGCTGCAAGTTCTGTAGCTTTTGCAAATGTCACGATAGATGTTCCAGCTGGCGTTCAAGTGCTAGTTCAAAATGGCATTGATTCTGACTATTCGACCTTAGGTTTCGACAATCAAGATAAAGTTGTACTACCCAATGGTGAAAGCCAGGTCGTTTTTAGGCTTTCACATATCGTTCGCGAATCAGGCAGTAAGAAAACAAAGTACAAATCAATACCGATGGTCGCAACATTTTCTGCTGTAGATTCTGAGTTAGAGCTAAAACTTCCACGCATTGACACACTCGATGACGGGCGTATGTTTGACAAAAATCCGAGCTTTACTCTAACTGAAAATGGCAAAGAGATTGATGCCAAAAAAGACAAACTGTCTATCGGTTTTGACCTGATGCCAGACTACGTTCAGGAAGTAGAAAAATACAATCGTGCTAACAATATTGCCAGCTGGCAGCCTACAAAATCTGCAACGACTGCAATAGCTGCTGCGACAATCCCATCAGCGACCAATGGACCGGTACCTGTCAGTGCAGAAATGACTTCGATACCTACAGTTGCATCAGATACTGGTGTTAATTCTGAACAAATGCTGAAGTTTTGGTTTACCCAAGCTGACTCAGTATCTCAAAAAGCTTTCTTGAGCTGGGCAATTCAAAACGTCAAGTAAACCTCAGGGTTTTACTCGTTTAAAAAGGAGCGCTTAAGCGCTCCTTTTTTTGTAAATCACATATCTTATTGTCTGTGACTTCATCTAAATCACTTTCAGCACAAATAAAAAAGCCCAGCGAAAGCTGGGCTAATTTCTAGACTATCTAACTACTTATATTAGAAGTAGTAGTCAAAGCCGATACCGTAACCAAACTCATTGTCAGAGTCGTCTTTAGAGATCACGTATGGACGAACATATACAACCGCTGATGGGTCAACAAAGTACAATGCTTGCAAAGAAGCGATGCTGTCTTCAGTACCTGTAGCTGTGAAGCTTGAACCTGCGTTTTCTACGTCAGCTTCGAAATTAACTGCGTAGTTCGCTTTGAACTGCCAGTTTTCAACGCCACCGTATACAACACCTACAGAAACACTATCTTGCTCGATAGATGCGCCTACAAGATCGATTTTCTCTTCAGCACCAGACTCAGGAGTGATGGTTGCCGTAGCATCATCATAATCTGCTGATTCCATTTTGTATGCAGCATAAACACCGAAGCCATTGTCAAAATATGCTTCAAAGCCAAGTAGAGCAGCATCAGTATCAGACTTAGTGCTACCAGCAATAGATTTAACCTTTTTGATGTCAGTGTCGAAACCAGGTTGCTGCTTTAAGTAAGTGTTATAAAATGAATCAAGAGCAGATACAGAACGGTCAGAACCTGACTCATAACCAGCGTGGAAAGTAACAACACCCACGTTATAAGATGCGCTCAAACCGTAAAAGTTAGAATCGTTGTCGCTTTCGCTACCACGACCAGCGGCAACAGAGAAGTTCAAACCACCCATCTTAGCTGAATCATAACGAATCATGTTTGATTGGCGATCGTAACGTGCACCACCTAAAACATCACCGCCCCAGTCAAAAATTGCACCAGCGCGCTGACCAGAGTAAGGCCAGTCGATCATTTGGTAAAGAGGAGTAAGCATTCGACCAACGCGAACCTTGCCGCCATCGTCAAACTCAAAACCTGCAAATGTATCACGAACACCCAGACCGCTATTGCCGCCGTCGTCCCCTACGTTACCGCCTTCCATCTGCCAAATAAACTTAGGTGCACGCTCAAGTTCAGCGCTGCCACGAAGACCAAAACGTGATTCGTTTTCAAACTTAAGTGGCTGGTCGTTACCACCGATTGCATCTTCGCCATATTGCCATACAGAAACAGCAACTTGACCATAAAGATCGACAGTTTCAGTAGCAGGCTTAGCAAACGCTACTGAAGAAGCAAGTGCAGCAGCTGTAACGGCTGTAGCAACGATTGAACGCTTAAACATTTTTTCCATGGAAAATAACTCCTAAAAGGGATATCTAAATGCCATCTCATTGCTCTAAAGGTTGGCCGCCGAAAGCAATGATCTGATTACTTGCACATCTAAAACGACATAAACCTCGTCACTTTAGATTTTTAGAAACCGATTGAACTCTCCCTCAACCGATGTGTCCCAGACTACTTCCCCCAAAAAAAACATCAACGAGAACTTTATTTGTTATTAAAAAAATATGACTAGGTGCAAAGTTCCCCACCAGTTCGTGATCATGATCTCTTATTTATATAAAAACATGAATATAAAAATATAAATTTATTATTTTCAATGGTTTATATTCAAATCAATAGTGAGAAAATTATTGATTATAAAAACACAGCGATCCGGATCACATATAAACTTTACCGAAAAACATTCAATAATTAGTCAAATTTACACCATAATTCTCTTCGTAAATTATTAGATCTGGATCGCAAGTGATTTCTGACACATAAAAAAAAGCCAGCATACGCTGGCGTTTTATCTCATCTATGGATGGTTTAATTAGCTTAAAATTAGCGCCATCATTCCATCTTCATCAAGTATATCGATGCCTAATTCTTGTGCCTTGGTGAGTTTTGAACCTGCGGCCTCACCTGCAATCAGAAGGTCAGTCTTAGCAGACACACTTCCTGTTACTTTTGCACCTAGAGCCTGAAGAGCCGCCTTGGCATCAGAGCGAGACATCTGAGAAAGCGTGCCGGTTAACACAACCACTTTGCCCTCTAAAGCGAGCGATACACTTTCATCACGGGCTGCAATTTCAGGCCAGTGAATACCAGCTTCTAGCAATGCATCGATCGCTTCTTTGTTACGTTCTTCGCTGAAGAACGACGACACATGCTTAGCAACGATGACACCAACATCTTGCACCTCGATGAGCTTGTCCTCAGTAGCTTCTCGAATCGCTTCAAGCGTGAAGAAATGGTTCGCTAAGTTAGCCGCCGTCGCTTCACCCACTTCACGGATACCCAAAGAGTAGATAAAGCGTGGCAACGTGGTTTCTTTTGCTTTAGTAAGCGAGTCCACCAAGTTCTGTGCGGATTTTGGCCCCATGCGCTCTAGCATGGTGATTTTACCCGCTGACAACTTAAACAAATCCGCAGGGGCTTGGACTAGCTCTTTATCAATCAGTTGCTCAACTATCTTGTCGCCCAAACCGTCTACATCTAACGCTTTACGTGATGAAAAGTGTTTGATCGCTTCTTTACGTTGCGCGCGACAAATCAAACCACCCGAACAACGCGCCACCGCTTCGCCTTCAATGCGTTCAACGTGTGAATGACACACAGGACAAGCCGCAGGGAACACAACGTCTTTTGCATCCTCAGGTCTTCTGCTCTCAACAACGTTTACGATTTGAGGAATAACATCACCAGCACGGCGAATAATCACGGTATCGCCAATTTTCACGCCTAAACGGGCAATTTCATCCGCGTTATGCAGCGTGGCATTAGATACCGTGACACCACCGACGAAGACAGGGTCAAGTTTGGCGACAGGAGTGATTGCGCCCGTTCGCCCCACTTGGAACTCAACATCCAGTAGCGTTGTGATTTCTTCTTGAGCGGGGAATTTATACGCAATGGCCCAACGCGGCGCACGAGCAACAAAGCCCAGTTGGTCTTGCGTCGCAATGGCATCAACTTTAATCACGACACCGTCGATTTCGTAAGGCAGCGCGTTGCGACGCTCCATGATATCTTGGTAGTAAGCAATCACATTTTCTAGGCCGTTCACTTTTTTCACTTCTGGACTCAGTGGTATACCCCACTCACGAAGTTGTTCTAATCGGCCAATGTGAGAATCACCAAACGCTTCAGACATAACACCAACAGAGTAGGCATAGAAGCGAAGAGGACGGGTTGCGGTAATTTTAGGGTCGAGTTGGCGAAGGCTGCCAGCCGCGGCATTTCGCGGGTTTGCGAAGGCTTTTTCACCTTTTTTTAGGTTTTTCTCATTCAGCTTGTTGAAGCCATCTTTGAGCATAAACACTTCGCCGCGCACTTCTAAACGCGCAGGCCAGCCTGAGCCTTGAAGCTGTAATGGTACGTTGCGAATGGTGCGGGCATTGTGAGTAATATTCTCGCCGGTTGCGCCATCACCACGAGTCGCAGCTTGAACAAGAATGCCATTTTCGTACATCAAGCTAACGGCAAGTCCATCCAATTTTGGCTCACAGCTATAGGTAAAATCAGCTGCGTTGTTCAATCTGTCTTTCATGCGTTTTTCAAACGCTTTCAGCTCGTCATCGTCGAACGCATTGTCGAGCGACAGCATCGGAATTTCGTGACGAACTTGGACAAACGCACTTAATGGCTTTCCACCCACGCGTTGACTTGGAGAATCTGCAGAAGCCAATTCAGGATGCTCTGACTCTATCGCCAGCAATTGCTGCATCAAACGGTCATACTCTGCATCAGGAAGCTCTGGTTTGTCTTCTACGTAGTAAAGGTGGCCATGATAATTAAGCTGCTCTTTCAGCGCTTGCAATTGTTGTTGGATATCCGAGGTCATCAATTCAGCCCAGTCAGTCTTCTTCACTCAATCGACGAGTAAAGGATAAATAGAATAAGGCGGTAGTATAACCTCAAGCTTACGTTCGTTGCAGTCAAGCCGTGTCGAAATTCATCGTTGATGACCGAGATTCACTCATCACAATATTCTGCTCAAAGCCGCATTCATTGCTTGTTGAAAGCTGTCCTCGCCAGTAATATGAAACCGAATTTATGGGTGAGTCCTTGTATGTGCAGTTCTTGGAATAAACAACGAAGTCTATTGGGCGTTTTGCTCAGTTTGCTGCTCGTCTGTTTTTCCGCTGGTGCATCAACACCTTTTGAACAACAAACAGCCGCTGCAGATTTTTCGATCGTCGTTCTATCTCCTGCGACTTATCACCAGCAAGACAGTTCTGATTCACAAAACGACGTTCACCCCGAACATCGTGCTCCCGCAAAATCCATCGCCCCAGATTTAGCTTCCACGCTTCGAAACGGCTCTTTTCTACCCGAGCGATTGCACAATTCAGAGCCTAACTACGAACTCGTCTTCGATTTTGAACCCTCAAGCGTTCCATCACGATTGCAACACGTGCACGTTTCTTCGCGTCACTGGCATGATTGGACATTAAATGGCCCTCCGTCTTCTTTGCACCGTATATCAGGATGGAAGGAATCCAATCTGCTCTATCGGTTTATCAGCCAAGCTGACACTTCGTCTTAATTCATAACATTGAGCGTCTCGCTCACCGCTTTTGCACGTTTAAACACCATGCCTCGCGCGAACTTATCGTATGTCGCGGGTCTTTACGTGTCATGAATGAATACCAATCTGATTGGTAAAAGACAAAGTTGCTGGCCACTTGCCAGTGAGACGATTGCTATGCAGTTAAAACCAAAACGAAAGACCGTGCTGAATCATTATCCAGCATGGAAATACGTCGTCCTTATTACGACCATCATTATTATGCTTCTCAGCGCCCTCCCTTCTTGGTTTGGTGAAGAGGCGGCTGTTTTCATCAAGCATAAAGACAATGGCGCCGCCCCTGTCACACTGAAACACCAATTGGATGCTCACAGTGTCGATGTAAAACGCATTGACCAGAAAGGCAACAGCACAACTGTTGTTCTGCAAGATGCCGCTGATCAGAACAAAACCAAAAGTATCCTGACGGAGTATTCGAACAAAGACGACATTGTCACCCTAGGCATGGTTCCTGCGGCCCCAAGTTGGTTGCTTGAAATGGGCTTTAAGCCCATCAAGCTCGGCCTAGATTTACGCGGTGGTGTGCAATTCTTGCTGGATGTAGATATGCAGCAAGTCTTCCGCTCTCACGCCGATCAAGCAGCAGATTCCGTCAAAGCCTTTGCCCGCGAAAATCGCATTCGTGGCTTGCGTGTTCATCAATCCAACGCTGATGGCTTTGTGGTGAATGCGCCTTCTGACGAGGCACAACGTACCGTTCGACAATACCTTCGTGAGCAATTCCCGCAATGGAATGTGCAAGGTGAAGGTGATTTGGGTTTGTCCGTAAGTCTTAAAGAGGCAGAAAAACAAACCCTGACTAACCTGACGGTTCAGCAAAACCTGCAAACCATGCGCAGCCGTATCGAAGAATTGGGCATCACTGAAGCTGCCGTTCAACGTCAAGGTGAACACCGTATTCGCATTGAATTACCGGGCGTTCAAGACCCAGCTGCGGCAAAAAATGTTATCGGCGCAACAGCAAGTTTGGCGTTCTATGAAGTAAAAACGTCACCCACGCCGGGCTCAATGATGATCCCTGATGACAAAGGTGCACCTGTTTATGTGAGCCGCAAACCGATTCTTTCTGGCGAACACATTGTGGATGCACGAGCAGGAATGGGCGAAATGGGCACACCTGAAGTGAACATTTCATTGGATGCCTCTGGCGGCAAAATGATGTCAGATTACTCAGCGAAGCACATTGGCGACCCGATGGGCACGGCGTATAGCGAATACAGCCGCGACAGCAAAGGCAATGTCGAGCAAACCAACACCATCATCAGCATTGCAACGATTCAATCTCAGCTGGGTAACCGCTTCCGCATTACGGGTGTCGGCCAACTTGAAGAAGCACAAGATTTAGCGCTGTTGCTACGCGCAGGCTCACTGACCGCGCCCGTCACCATCGTTGAAGAGCGCACCATTGGCCCTTCTTTGGGTGCTGAAAACATTCAAAACGGTTTCGCGGCGCTGGCGCTTGGCATGGGTTTGACCTTGCTGTTCATGGCGGTGTGGTATCGCAAACTGGGTTGGGTGGCGAACCTTGCGCTTCTCATCAACATGGTGATGTTGCTGGGTCTTATCGCGTTACTGCCAGGGGCGGTTCTGACGCTTCCAGGTATTGCAGGTCTCGTGCTCACCATCGGTATGGCCGTTGATACCAACGTGCTTATCTTCGAGCGAATAAAAGAGAAAATGCGGGAAGGAAGAAGCTTCGCGCAATCTATTGACCTTGGCTTTAGCAGTGCGTTTGCCACCATTTTGGACTCAAACATCACCACGCTAATTTCCGCCGCAACTTTATACGCAATCGGTAATGGCCCGATTCAGGGCTTCGCCCTCACATTGGGGCTAGGTCTTCTAACAAGCATGTTCACGGGTATTTTCGCTTCTCGCGCGGTGATTAACCTATTTTGGGGTAAAGATGCGCGCCGTGATGTGAGGGTATAACCATGATAACAATCAAAAATATGACCAAATGGCGCCATATCGGCACCTTGCTTTCTTGTGTAGTGATGTTGATTTCCATTTTCACACTCGCGACGAAAGGCTTGAACTACGGGCTCGATTTCACGGGAGGAATGATCAGTGAAGTCAGACTGGACAAAACCCTGACAGCCAAAGAGATTCAATCCCACTTAGAAACCGCTTTGAACCAACCCGTGTCGGTGGTGGAAGCGGGAGACCCAGGTCAGTGGGTGCTTCGCTATGCCGCACCTGAGACGCTAAGCGATCAACCAGAAATCAAAACGCTACTCAATGGCTTTTCTGACAACGTTGAAATGCTCAACGTCAGTCTGGTTGGCCCTCAAGTAGGGCAAGAACTGGCAGAGCAAGGTGGCTTGGCGGTACTGATTACGCTGTTGGTAATACTTGGGTATTTGAGTATGCGCTTCGAATGGAGACTGGCGTCTGGCGCATTACTGGCCTTGGTTCATGACGTGGTGCTGCTGTTAGGCTTCTTCTCGGTCACAGGAATGGAGTTTAACCTCACCGTGCTGGCGGCATTGCTAGCAGTATTAGGTTACTCACTCAATGACTCCATCATCATTTCAGACCGCATTCGCGAACTGTTAAAAGCCAACGTGAGTTTGCCGATAGCTGAATTGAACAACCGCGCCATCGTTTCTACCTTGTCGCGCACCTTAATCACGTCGGGCACGACACTGATTTCGGTCGGGTCGCTTTGGTTGCTTGGGGGAGAACCGTTGTACGGATTCTCCATCACCATGTTCATCGGTATTGTTGCGGGTACTTGGTCCACCATGACCATCGCCACCATCATTCCTGAATTGACACATCTTGGCCCTCAACACTACGCTCCCGCGCCAGTGTCTGATACGCCGTAGAGACTAATCTCGACCAAATAAAATCCCCAGTCAGGCACAATCTCTTGGGCCTGACTGCATTTCCCGCACGCCGCTTTCTGGATTTAGATGTTTTTATAAAAAAACACTGAACAAACATTCCCTATCGGCGTCAAACCGTGTTCAATACATATATCAATAATCGAGAGCTTAAAGTTTTCACATGTTGCGACAAATCAAACCCATTACACGCGCGCAGTGGGCACTTACCTTTGTATGGTGGGTGGTGTTTGTATGTTTGTCGCAAAACGCGGGCGTCTTCAATGCCTGTAGTATTAGCAACACCACGGATTCAAATCAAAGCCTCTCGTTAAACTCCAACGAAGCCCCCTCAACATTGGCCGACAATTGCCAGCTATCTGAAAACTTACTTCAATTGTCATCGCCTTCTTGGGAATCAGCCACATTGACCATGTGGGTGCTGGCTTTCGCCATCATCGCTTGGCTGTTATCGACATCTACCCTTGTTCCAAAGATCACAGAGCCCATCCCTCCAACCCGGCGATTACACCTCACGTTTTGCGTTTTTAGAGAATAAACACATCAAACACTGGCACTCGCCAGACGTTTTTATATTTGTTTTATTTTCTAGGAATATATACATGCACGTTCTAAAGACATTCTCACGCCTGTTAACATTGCTTATCGTGAGTATTACCATCGCGCTATCTGCTGTCATGACAGCTTATGCAGAAAGCCCGTCAACAGGCTGGCTAACTAACCCTAATCACCCTCCACTTAGCACCCGTATAGTGTTAACGGGCACCGCAAACCATAATGCCAATACGTTTGATGGCTTCTTAGAAGTCCAATTGAACGATGACTGGAAAACCTATTGGCGAACACCTGGTGAAGGTGGCATTGCACCAAGCTTTAATTGGCAAGAATCAGAGAACATCAAAGACATCGCATGGTACTGGCCTGCCCCTCAGCGCTTTGATTTATTGGGTATTAATACACTCGGATACAAAAACCACGCAGTTTTCCCTTTGACATTCACGGCGAAAGACATCAGCAAGCCAGTGACAATCAAGGGAACGCTCACGATATCATCATGCACAACGGTGTGTGTTCTAACAGACTACCCCATTGATTTAACCGTCAGTCCTTCGGCACTCATAGCTGACCCAAACGCCCTACATCTTTTTGCGCAAGGCATGAGCCATGTTCCAAAGCCCTCACCACTGATCCAAAGTATTTCCGTCGTGTGGGACGAGAATGCTCAGAAACTCAATGTCTCTGCTCAGAAAACAACCGGATGGAACAAGCCGGATATCCTCATTGATGGTTCATCAGAAGCTGTCACTGATACTATATTCTCTGTGCCTCACGTTAGCGTCACGGGTAACACTGTGAATGCGACGTTTGAGGCAAGCAGTTGGATGGGTACACCAGAACTCGAAAAAGAAACGTTAAATATCACGTTCCTTGACCAAGATTTTGTCGCCGAGCACACATCCGTCGTTGAAAAAGGGCTAGTGACAAAAGCATCGAGCACATCACTTGCTTCAGCCATCCTCTTCGCACTCTTAGGCGGGTTGATTCTGAACATCATGCCGTGCGTGTTGCCCGTTCTCGGCATGAAATTGAGTAGCGTGGTTTCAGCTCAAGGATTACAAAAAACACAAATACGACGCCAGTTCATTGCATCTGCATTGGGCATTTTGTTTTCTTTTTGGTTAATTGCGGCGCTGTTAGGCGCACTAAAACTCACAGGCAGTGCATTTGGCTGGGGCATTCAGTTCCAAAGCCCGGTGTTTATTGGCGTGATGATGGCAATCACCGCCTTGTTCGCAGCCAATATGTTAGGGCTATTTGAAATTCGCCTGCCTGCGAGCGCCACAACGTGGTTAGCGAGCAAGGGAGACAATTCTTACGTTGGGCATTTTACCCAAGGTATGTTCGCGACACTGCTTGCAACACCCTGCTCAGCTCCTTTCCTTGGTACAGCAGTGGCGTTTGCACTCACAACCAACTACCTCATGTTGTTTGTCATTTTTACCGCATTAGCAGTTGGAATGGCATTGCCGTGGCTACTCGTCGCCACTATTCCTGCTATTGCACAACGATTACCTAAACCCGGCCGCTGGATGAACACAGTGAAAGTAGTGTTTGGCATCATGATACTAGCAACAAGCATCTGGCTAGCTACCCTTTTGAAAAGTCACTTGTCATTAGGTGTGGTAGCAACGGTCCTACTCATGGGTTTGGTGATCTTGTTATGGCGAACATCGTCGGTTTATGGACGTAAAATTACGGTTATCGCCAGTGCACTGACCGTTGTTTTGCTGGTTGTTGGTTTAGTGACCGCAAGCATAACAGCGTCAACGTGGGCAACGCCGTTACCGTCAGATCATCAATGGGAAAAGCTATCTTCCACTCACATATCACAGCATGTCGCCAATGATAAAACTGTGTTTGTCGACGTTACCGCAGACTGGTGTATAACCTGTAAAGCAAACAAGATTGGCGTACTGCTTCAAGAACCGGTTTACAGCGCACTTAACGGTGAAAACATGGTACGAATGCAAGGTGATTGGACGGCTCCAAGCGATTCCGTCACCCAGTACCTGCAAAGTCACGGTAGATATGGCGTGCCCTTTAATATCGTCTATGGCCCCAATGCGCCCAGCGGGATCCCTCTACCCGTGGTCCTTTCCAAAGATGCTGTCCTCAACGCCATCGCGCTAGCACAAGGAGTGCCCAATGAGTGATAACAATACGCAGCAAGAAGCTAAACCAAAAAGCAAGTGGAAGAGCCCTAAGTGGTGGCTGAGAGAGTTGGCGACCTTGATCGTTCTCTTCAGTGTGATGACGTTCGCGATAGATTGGTGGCGAACCCAAGATATGCCAAAAGACGCAGTACCCTCCATAGCTATGAGCACACTCTCTGGCGAATCCATCGACTTCGTCACCCTGAGTCATGATGAGCCTGTTGTCCTATATTTTTGGGCGACTTGGTGTCCAGCCTGCAAATTTGTTACGCCAACTATCGACTGGCTCTCTAGTTCTTACCCTGTCGTGTCCATTGCGATGACATCGGGCGGCAACCGACGAATCCAAGCCTATCTAGATAGCCATGATCTTCAGTTTGATACCGTCAACGACGAGCAAGGTGCCATAGGGCAAACGTGGGGGATTCAAGCAACACCCACTATCGTGATTATCAAAGATGGCAAGATTGAATCTATAACAACAGGCATTACAACACCGCCGGGTCTGCTAGCTCGCCTGTGGTTTTCCTAATGAGTGATGAGTACAAAATGAAAAACAATCTACTTTCGATTTTTTTGGTGATGATCGCTACCCTGACGTCCTTCAATGCAATGTCTGATACGCCATTGAATAAAGCGCAACAACAGCAATTAGATGCGATCACTGCGTTATTGGAACAAAACCCAGATCTCATTTCTGGTTTGCACCAGAGCCTGACTCAGTACATGGTGCAGCAACAAGGCGTCAAGAGCATACTCGCTGCGAATCATGAGTACCTCTATAACAACCCAAGACATACTCAGTTTGGCGCATCCGAGCCCAAATTGACCATCATTAACTTTACTGACTACAACTGCCCATTTTGCAAAAAGCTCGATCCGGTTTTGCATGACTTAGCCATAGCCTACCCACAGATAAAAGTAGTGAATATCTATGTGCCTCTTAAAGAAATGGGCTCACTACTATCTGACGTTAACTCCGCAACGTATGCATTAAACGTTTGGAACCAAAACAAAGACAAATACCTAGAGACACACAAACTGCTAATCGCTAAACCTAGCACCCACGACAGACGCTCCCTTTCTCGCATTGCTGACAAAACTGGGACCAAGGCACAGCTAAAAACGGATGACATCACAGATGCCATGACCAGTAAGAACTACCAACTTTTCAACGAATTGGGATTAAGAGGCACGCCAGCCATGATCATTGATGATCAGATTGTTCCTGGGTATGTTCCAATCGAGAAGTTGACGCCTATTATTGAATCAGCACTTAGCAAGTCTTGATAAATTAGCTTTATTTAACAATAAGTGAGAAGGGCCTCCTTCTCACTTATCCTACATCCTCGCCAACCTATAGCCCTCTACAGAGCTCTACGTTGCAATGCCACTTACTCTATATGGCTCAATATGTTAAGCCCTCGTTCAATAAAACCACAACCACACTCTTTTAGTGACCTGCCTTCTTCTTTAAACAGCATTTTTTCATCGTTTTGTAACAAGCCACTTTCTTTTTCGAGTCACTCTTAATATGTGCTAAACACAAATTGAAGCTCGCCAAAAAAATGACACAACCTCTAGTGCACAAACAAAAAAATACTAAAAACAACCAACACTAGAGGAAATATCATGTCACGAACTCGACACTTACCCTATGTCGCCGTGCTCACCGCAATATCGTCCGCGATGGTGTCACAATTCGCCGCCGCGCACGGTTATATGGATTACCCACCAGCACGTCAGGAAGTCTGTGACCGCGATGGCGGTTACTGGGACTCGACCAGTGGTTCAACCATTCCAAATGCCGCTTGTCGCGCCGCATTTAAAGAATCGGGCTGGTATCCGTTTGTTCAAAAACCTGAATTTGCCAAGCTGGTTTCAAACTTCAACAGCCAGGCTGCAGTAGAGGCTGCTATTCCTGATGGCACATTGTGTGCGGCGGCTGATCCTAAAAAAGCAGGTATCGACATTCCGTCATCTGAATGGCAAACCACTCCTATAGATCCCGCTGCCAATGGCAAGTTAACCCTACTCTATCGTGCATCCACACCGCATAACCCAAGCATGTGGAAAATCTATCTATCAAATGCAGGCTACAACTCAGCAACCGATGCATTGGCGTGGTCAGATTTGGATCTCATTGCCGAGTTCGACAATGTTCCTGTGGTTGTCATCAATGAAAAGAAATACTACCAAATGCAAGTCACATTACCGACAGATCGTACCGGCAACGCCGTACTGTACTCACGATGGCAACGAGATGACCCAGCAGGTGAAGGCTTCTACAACTGTAGCGACCTGAGCTTTGGTGGCGATGTTATCGCGCCAACTTGGTCAAGCATTGGTGGCTTTGTTAAATCCACAACTGATGCAACACAAGGTGATACCGTTTGGTTCCGCGTATTTGATGGTAATGGATCAGAAGCCGTGTTCGAAAAACTCGCTATCGATGCAAAGAACGATGTTGAATCTGTATGGGCTAAACAAATAGCTGACACCGTGAATGCATCGTCAAGCTCTGCGAAAATTGGAAAAATCGATCAAAATGGCGTTGTCGCATGGGACAACACCGACCTTTACGGCAACTTGGTCTTTGTTAAAGACAAAGACGCCAGTTTCCAACTTGAAGTGAAAAAGCCTGTTTCAAACACCCCACCAGTGATCAGCTCACCTTCTGCGGTCAATGTTGATAGCGGACAAAGCGTCAGCATTTCGATTTCCGCGACAGATGCTGAAAATGATGCCATTACCTTTACGGCAAGTGCTGGCACTCTAACCGCCAACGGAAACACCGCATCAGTGTCTTACATTGCCCCTAGCACGACATCAAACCTAGTCGAAAAAATCATTGTCAGCGCCACCGATGGTAATGCGGCTTCACAAGTCACCATTACGGTAAATGTAAAAGGGTCAGGCCCAATTGGTCAAAGTGACTGGGATTCATCAAAAGTCTATGTCGCTGGTGATACGGTTCTGCACCTTGGCACGAACTACACAGCGCAATGGTGGAACAAAGGCGAAGAGCCTGGCACATCAGCCGTGTGGGCCGCAGAAAGTGGCGCCAATCAAGGTTGGAGTAAAAGCTTGGCATACTCAGGTGGTGATACCGTTGAGTACAAAGGAAAGAGTTACAAAGCGAAATGGTGGACGAAAGGCGACCTACCTACCAACGGCGGCCCATGGGGCGAAGTAAAATAATATAATCTGAAAATAAAAGCCTTAAACGCAAAACGCCCCTAATATTTAGGGGCGTTTTTTTACGAGCGTTCTTTCATTAAGCGTGAGAATGAAACTGCTTAATCTTTTCTCTATAGCTGTCTAAACGCTGTGGAGTCATCATTGAACGATTGTCATCAGTGACTAAACCACCCAATTGATCAGCCACTTGCTGAGCTGTTTGTAACATCAACTTAAAGTTCTGCTCCGCCTCGCCATAACACGGCAACGTCATAAACAGCGTAATGCCAGGTGTCGTGAAGTGGTGAATGGTCGCCAACGGGAAACTGCCGGGGTTAAACATGTTTGCGGCACTGAACAGTACCTGACCTGTTCCAGCAAGATCAGCGTGACGATGATAAATCTCCATCTCACCAAAAATCATCCCGTGTTGTTCGAGACAATTAATCAGTTCCTCACCATTGAATTCTTTATTGGCACCCGCTTGAACATTGATGATCAAAACTTGCGGCTCTGGTGCTTTAGGTGCTTCTTCCACAGGTGCGACATCATCGATATCTATCGGATCAATCGTCGTATCAACAGCGGCGTCTTCACCTGAAAGGTCAGAATCTAATACGGCTTCACGATTTGAGATAACGTCGTCATTCACCACGACATCAATCTCATCATCATGGGTTTGATAAAAATCGACGGGGGGAGACTTTTTCGATGGTTCAGTGGTCTGTGAGGCAGCCGACGTTGACTCTTCAACATCAGACGCTGAAAAGGCGGGAAGTTCCATGTCTCGCTCTTTCTCTATCTGAAGATCAGCCCCAGAATCCGACGCGAACAGAGGGTCGACCTCTGACTTATCACCAAAGCTCAAACCGGGTTCTTTACGATCAGATTTTGGCTTATCGTCATTACCAGAGCGAATCACTCGGACAGATCCAATACCATCTTGATCAAATCCAGTATTATCCGTATCTGACAACTTGCCTATTGGCTTTTCGCCAAATTTAGCAGGCTTTTCTTTTCTACTGGTCCACAGGCCATGAAGCAACAATGCTGCAATAGCCACAGCTCCCAAAATGATTAAAACAAGGCGCAATTCCTGCATCATTTAATCTCAGCATCTATCCAATTAACGACGAACGGCGTACCTATCTAAACACCTTGGTACAACCTTTGGCAATGTCGCACATACAATTTGCTGACTACTGTACCAAAAAGCGTATAAAAGTTAACGTTCATACCGCGAGAACACTGAAAAAGTCACTGTTCTTTCGAGCTTTTGACAATTCTCTGACCCAAAAATTCATCTAAATCGTAAATTGCCAATCTCATTGTGAAACCGTTAACATTATGGGAGAAACCTTGAGGAGAGACTATGACCCCCACCCAATTAGCCAAACAGCCCGCATCTGGCGCCAGTTATTTTTTGCGCGGTTTTTCGTTGGCATTTACACCCGGCGTTCGTCGCTTTGTGATTATTCCACTCTTAGTTAACTTACTGCTAATGGGAACATTGATTGGTGTGGTGCTCTCTCAACTCAGTGACTGGATAAACGGGTGGCTCGCTTATCTACCCGACATGCTGAGTTGGCTTTCTTACTTACTGTGGCCGCTACTCGCCATTGCCGTGCTTGTTATCTGTTCATATTTTTTTAGTACCGTTGCCAACTGGATTGCCGCCCCCTTCAACGGGCTTCTTGCTGAGCACTTAGAAGCCAAGCTGACAGGAAAGCGTCCTCCCGATGACGGACTTTCCGATGTGATTAAGGATCTGCCTCGTGTGTTTAAACGAGAGTGGCAAAAACTTTGGTACTACCTGCCTAAAGCTCTCGGTTTGCTGCTCCTAATGTGGATACCTGTTGTGGGTCAAACGCTAGGACCTGTACTGTGGTTCTTATTTAGTGCGTGGATGATGGGGATTCAATACTGCGACTATCCATTCGACAATCACCGCGTGTCATTTCAAAACATGAAAGCGACCTTGCGTGAACAAAAAGGCGCAACAATGAGCTTTGGCGCATTAGTCATGGTGTTCACCATGACACCTATCCTAAATCTATTCGTGATGCCAGCTGCAGTATGTGGCGCTACCGCTATGTGGGTAGATAAATATCGCGACCAGCTAGCGCGCTATTAAACACTCTTTACCAACGTCAAGGTAAACCCATTAATGTGCATTATGTTGGCGTTCATTGTGATGAACGCCAACATAGCAAGGCATTTTGACCATGAATTCGATCTTTTTTGAGAACTTCATCTGAAACCAAATCGATAACAATAAGATATAACTAACGATTCCTTTGCAATTTCAGAAAGAAAGTTATTCTCTTAATCGTACTCCCTTACAAACCGAAGGAACGAAGAAGATGGGTAAAATTTACGAAGACAATACAACCACCATTGGCAACACTCCTCTTGTACGCCTAAATCGCGTATCTAACGGAAAAGTGTTGGTTAAAATTGAAGCACGTAATCCTAGCTTCAGCGTAAAATGCCGTATCGGTGCAAACATGATTTGGGATGCCGAGAAAAAAGGCACACTGAAGCCAGGTATTGAGCTCGTAGAGCCAACCAGTGGTAACACGGGTATCGCATTGGCATATGTTGCAGCAGCTCGCGGTTACAAACTCACGCTGACTATGCCTGAATCTATGAGCCTTGAGCGTCGTAAGTTGCTTAAAGCGCTAGGCGCAAACCTTGTGCTAACCGAAGCCGCTAAAGGCATGAAAGGCGCGATTGCAAAAGCGGAAGAAATTGTTGCTACTGACCCAGCAAAATACTTGTTGCTACAACAGTTTGACAACCCTGCAAACCCAGAGATCCACGAAAAGACTACAGGTCCTGAGATTTGGGAAGACACAGAAGGCGAAATCGATGTATTCGTCGCGGGTGTTGGCACGGGTGGTACGCTGACAGGTGTTAGCCGTTTCATTAAAAACACCAAAGGCAAAGCAATCACAACCGTTGCTGTAGAGCCCGCAGAGTCTCCAGTTATCACTCAAACGGTTAACGGTGATGATGTACAACCAGCCCCTCACAAAATTCAAGGCATTGGCGCAGGCTTTGTACCTGGCAACCTTGATTTGTCTTTGATTGACAAGACAGTATTGGTGACGTCTGACGAAGCGATCACTATGGCACGTCGTCTGATGGAAGAAGAAGGTATTCTGGCAGGAATTTCTTCAGGTGCAGCCGTTGTTGCTGCCAATAAAATTGCCGAATTGCCTGAATTTGCAGACAAAAACATCGTAACAATACTACCAAGCTCTGGTGAGCGTTACCTAAGCACTGCATTGTTTGCTGGCATCTTTACAGAGCTAGAAAACCAACAATAATCAGTACTCTTGCTTCAAACACAATCGTACTGTCGATAACAAAAAAGCCCTAACAGGGCTTTTTTATTTGATTTTTACAGCCCGCTCTAGTAAAAATTCCCCGCCTTTTATTTTCCAGCTCGAATTTAATCCTCGACTCGATAGTGAGTCAGGTATCGATTTGCGGAAAAATGTCACAAAAAATTGACTTGGATTAAGCTAGGGCATGTAAATCTTGGTTAGTTTAACGTCCATTGATAGCCAAAACTTGCTATACGGTTTAAGCTATCCACAGATTTAATACATAAACCTAAATAAATAATGTACCGGGGTAAAACATGTATCAAAAGCAAGTAGAAATCACTGCTGAAAACGGTCTGCACACTCGTCCTGCTGCTCAGTTTGTTAAAGAAGCAAAAAGCTTTGAAGCAAAAATCACTGTTGAATCTGGTGGTAAAGAAGCTAGCGCGACTAGCCTTTTCAAACTGCAAACTCTAGGTCTAACTAAAGGTACTGTGGTTACTATCAAAGCTGAAGGTGCACAAGCTCAAGAAGCCGTTGATCACCTAGTTAAGCTAATGGACGAGCTGGAATAATCCGGCTCTTTTTCTTTCCATTAGTATTTCAATTGATCAAATGTAAGGTAAGGCTATGATTTCAGGTATCCTGGCATCTCCTGGTATTGCTTTTGGCAAAGCGCTGCTACTTCAAGAAGATGACATCGTCATCAACAAAAACCCGCTTCCAGCTGACCAGCTAGACGCGCAAATCAAGCGCCTTTACGAAGCGCGCGAACTATCTAAACAGCAACTTGAAGTGATTAAAGAAAAAGCTCTTGCGACTTTCGGTGAAGAGAAAGAAGCAATCTTTGAAGGTCACATCATGCTGCTTGAAGATGAAGAGCTAGAAGAAGAAATCATAGCTTTCATCAAAGACAACAACGCTTCTGTTGAATACGCAATCTATAGCGTGATTGAAGAACAAGCGGTAACGCTTGAGTCTTTGGATGACGAATACCTAAAAGAGCGCGCAACAGATGTACGTGATATTGGCTCTCGTTTTATTAAAAACGCATTGGGTATCAGTATCGTGTCTTTGAGCGCTATCAACGAAGAAGTTATCTTGGTTGCTAATGACCTGACTCCTTCTGAAACTGCGCAAATCAACCTCGATTATGTTCTAGGCTTCATTACAGATATCGGCGGTCGTACTTCACACACCTCTATCATGGCACGTTCACTAGAATTGCCTGCAATCGTTGGTACTAACGATATCACCAAACGTGTGAACAACGGCGACATGCTGGTGCTTGATGCAATCAACAACAAGATTGTTATCAACCCAAGTAACGAAGAGCTAAGCAAATTCAAAGCGATCCGCGACGAATTCATCGCAGAGAAAGAAGAGCTAGCAAAACTGAAAGATTTGCCAGCAATCACTCTTGATGGTCACCAAGTCGAAGTTTGCGGCAATATCGGTACAGTGAAAGACTGTGACGGTATCAACCGTAACGGCGGTGAAGGTGTTGGTCTGTACCGCACCGAATTCCTGTTCATGGATCGTGATGCACTGCCTACTGAAGAAGAGCAATACAAAGCATACAAAGACGTTGCCTTGGCAATGCAAGGTCACCCAATCATTATCCGTACTATGGATATCGGTGGTGACAAAGATCTTCCGTACATGGATTTGCCAAAAGAAATGAACCCGTTCCTAGGCTGGCGTGCAATTCGCATCAGCTTGGACCGCCGTGAAATTCTTCGCGACCAGCTTCGTGCAATCCTACGTGCATCTGCACACGGCAAACTACGCGTGATGTTCCCAATGATCATCTCTGTAGAAGAAATCCGTGAGCTGAAGAAAGCAATTGAAGAATACAAAGTTGAGCTTCGTGCTGAAGGCCATGCTTTTGACGAGAACATCGAAATCGGTGTAATGGTTGAAACGCCAGCAGCTGCAGCGATTGCTCACCACCTAGCAAAAGAAGTTGCATTCTTTAGCATTGGTACAAACGACTTAACCCAGTATACTCTTGCGGTTGACCGTGGTAACGAGATGATCTCGCACCTATACAATCCATTGTCTCCAGCTGTATTGACCGTTATCAAGCAAGTCATTGACGCTTCTCACAAAGAAGGCAAGTGGACTGGCATGTGTGGCGAGCTTGCAGGTGATGAGCGCGCGACACTGTTGCTAATGGGTATGGGTCTAGATGAGTTCAGCATGAGCGGCATCTCAATCCCACGCATCAAGAAAATTATCCGTAATGCTAACTTTGCTGATGTTAAAGCGATGGCAGAAGAAGCATTGGCAATGCCTACCGCAGATGAAATCACTGCACACGTAGAAAAATTCATTGCCGAGAAAACTGTCTGCTAGAATACGGCAGCAAAGTATTGATAACGCTTAGGAGCAAACACTATGGGTCTGTTTGACAAACTGAAGAAGCTGGTTTCTGACGACAGCAGCGATGCAGGTGTGATTGAAATCATGGCACCACTTTCTGGTGAAATCGTAAACATCGAAGATGTGCCAGATGTTGTTTTCGCAGAAAAAATCGTTGGTGACGGTATCGCAATCAAACCAACTGGCGACAAAATGGTTGCACCAGTTAACGGTACCATTGGTAAGATTTTCGAAACTAACCACGCTTTCTCAATCGAATCTGAAGACGGCATCGAAATGTTCGTTCACTTCGGCATCGACACTGTTGAGCTAAAAGGTGAAGGCTTCAAGCGTATCGCTGAAGAAGGTCAAACTGTTAAAGTTGGCGACCCGATCATCGAATTCGATCTAGCTATGCTAGAAGAAAAAGCGAAGTCTACCCTGACACCTGTTGTTATTTCTAACATGGACGAAATCAAAGAGCTGAACAAGCTTTCTGGTTCTGTTGTTGTTGGTCAAACATCAGTACTACGCATCAAGAAGTAATTCTTTCTGTGTAGCAAAAAGCGCAGCCTCGGCTGCGCTTTTTTGTATGTGTCGTTTATGCCCGCTCAGCCATATTCAGCTCGCTTTCGTTACGCGTCCAAACCTAGGCATTACCGCCACAAACATTAATTACGCACTAAAAAGCTCATGCGTAAACGCATGAGAGAAACTCTGCTGTTGTCTGATGTACTGCTGACGATATTGCGTTGGAGTCATCCCTGCTAGTCTTTTAAACAGGCGGCAAAAGTAATCCGCATCCACAAACCCACTTTCTAATGCGACTTGTTTAACTCGCAATCCTTTTTCAATAAGAAGGTGCTGGGCATGGGCAAAACGCTCACGGTTAATGTACTCGTTAAACCCGATATCGCTATGCTGTTGAAACAGGTGAGAAAGGTAACTCGATGAAATGCAAAAGTGCTCTGCAACCGACTCACGGCAAATCGACTCATGAAAATGACAACGCATGTAAGTCAAAATTTGATGGAAGAGCTGCTTTTGTTTCGACACATCCGAGGCATTGGCGCTTAGCGTGCTAGAAATCGCCCGTAGCAACACATCAAGCTTCACATCACCCAATCCCTTCACTTCAGACGTCAAGCCAAACAGCAAAGCATTCAGAGATGTCAGTGGCATAGCCCATTTTGCCAAACTAATGCAACGACCATCTTGCCAATGGTTATAACTCAACCCGAGCTTTTCGCCACGGCAGCAGATGCTCAAGGTGTTGGCCTCATCAGCATACGGTAGATTCCAACCATGAGCCGCAACGCGAAGCACGTCGCCGGGCAACATACGCACTAAGCCTCGCTCACCACTCCCTTGGCTGTATATCATGTCCACAGCCCCTTCAACGACGATCTCCACCCTTTCTTTAGGCGTACACCAGGCCAACAGCGGCATATCACTGCATGGCAATGCGTGATGACATTCAGTATTTAGCTTTCCATCTAGACGACCTGCGATGTCAAAAAGCACCAAATAGGAAAATGTATCGATCTGGGTAGTCGTGTTAAGCATGGGGCACTCTCACTATTAGATGTGAAAATTCATTCACCAGAATAGAAAACATCCTGAATACGGTGAAAAAATTTACAGCTTTCTGAGAATATTTCCATGATGAAGTGCACCCTTTAACTGTAAATATTTACAACAAAATGACTAATATGCGCTCAATCACAGTCTTAAAGTGGAAATATTTTCATCATTCTCCTGCCAAATCCCTGTTTGAAGGTCGTAGAAGGAGAACCTCATGACCAAAAATGTTGTTGCGATTACCGCCTGTGCTGCTGGTATTGCGCACACTTACATGGCAGCTGAAGCCCTTGAGCAAGCTGGCAAAGAACACAATTTTTTTGTGAAGGTTGAAACTCAAGGTTCAATCGGTGCGCAAAACATCCTGACAGAACAAGAGATCAACGATGCAGAGTTGGTGATCATTGCCTCTGACATTGAAATTGATCTTGCGCGCTTTGCAGGAAAACGTGTTTACAAGGCGCGTCCAAAAGCCGCGATTCGCGACGCAATGGCACTCATTAAAGAAGCTGAAGAAAACGCGACTGTCTTTGGTGCGAAAGGCACAAAAGTGGGTAACGTGACCTTGGGTAAAACCACAGAAAACGGTTTTGTTCAGCACATCATGAGCGGTATCTCTTACATGGTGCCTATGGTTATTGCAGCAGGCTTACTGTTGGCCATTGCAAATATCTTCGCCTTCCAGCGTGATGATTTAGGCCGCATGGTCGCATGGGGTTTTGACCAAACCGAACCGCTCGGTTACTTCATGGCGCACCTGTTCAAAGTGGGTCAAATAGGCTTCCTTCTGATGATCCCATTGTTTGCTGGTTTTGTAGCAAACTCCATCGCCGATCGCCCTGCGATTGCTCCAGCGATGCTGGGTGCATACATGGCAAACGACCCAGCATTCTTAGGCACTGACGCAGGCGGCGGCTTCCTATCAGCCATCCTTGTTGCTTTCCTTGTTGGCTACTTCGTGAAGTACCTAAAGAAAATCAAATGGCCGAAACTGCTTCAACCGCTTGTTCCGATCATGATCATTCCGTTGATCGCGACCTTCTTCATTACCGTTGTGGTGTTGTACTTCATTGGTCAACCTATCGCGGGTGCCATGAGTGCACTGTATGAAGGCCTAAACTGGCTAACCAACACGTATGGCGCATCTACCTTCATCATCGGTGCCATTATCGGTGCCATGATCGGCTTCGATTTCGGTGGCCCAGTGAACAAAACCGCACTGATTTTCGGTACGGCAGTGTGGACTGACACCGTTGCAAAATACGGCATTGAAGGCGCTAACTTCGTTCCAGGAACCGCGGCACAAGCTGCAATATCTGTTGCGCCACTCGGTATCTTCTTGGCGTCAAAACTGTTCAAAAACCGCTTCTCTGACACTGAAAAAGTTTCTGCAAACTCTGCATTCGGTATGGGTATTGTTGGGGTCACTGAAGGCGCGATTCCGTTCGCGGCTGCAAATCCTGTTCAAATCATCACCGCCAGTGTGGCTGGTTCAGCCCTAGCCGGTGGCCTTGTTGGCTACCTGGACGTGAAATTCTACGGCGGTATCGGTTCTCCGTTGGGTACGTTCATTGGCTATATCGAGCAGCCTATTCCTTTCGTGACATGGATTGCTTGTACCTTCGCCGGTATCGCGACCACCGCCATGATTATCGGATTCTGGCGTCGTCCTTCTAAACAGCCTGTCGCTGATGCAAAAGAAACGGGCGCAACATCAAGCACCATGCGGCCAGAAACAGCCACACCCGCTGTTGCCACCTCAACCGCAGTGAATGGATAAATCTCATGAACAACGTCTTTAACGTCGAACATATTCTGACGGATGCTCACTCAACCTCTCAGCAGCAAGCGTTTCAGTTTATTGCCGAGCACGCCCATCAACTGGGTTACATCGACAGCGTTGATGGTTTTGCACGTGGATTGCAAGCGCGTGAGTCGCATGACAGTACAGGTTTTCTCGGCGGAATGGCTGTACCACACTGCAAATCCTCCCATGTGAAAACACCGGCGATTTTTGTGGTGCACTTTGCCAACCCTATCGAATGGGACACCATGGACGATGAACCTGTCACCACGGCAGTGTCGTTAGCGATTCCAGAATCAGGGGCAGAAGAAAGCCTAATGATGCTGACGAAGTTATCCCGCGCCATGATGAAACCCGATATTCGAAATACGCTGCAGCAGAACAACGCGCAAGCCATTTTAGACATCATTCAACACGTGATTGCGTGAGTTTACATATCCAATGACATGAAGGTGCAACTCGCAGAGCTGCACCTTCACATTCGACGGATCGCATTCCAAAGCGGACAGGTTTATGAAAAAACAACTGCATGTTATCTCCCATACTCATTGGGATTTTGAGTGGTATTTCTCCGCTCATGAATCGCTCATTCAATTGATCTATCACCTCGAAGAAGTGATGGACGCGCTCGAAAAGGGCGAAGTAGACAACTACTACTTGGACGGGCAACTGAGCATCGTAGAGGATTATTTATCGGCCTGCCCGCAACACAAAGAACGCTTTTGTCATCTGGTCGAAAGCGGAAAACTAAAAATTGGTCCTTGGTATAGCCAAACCGATCAATTGATTATTTCCGGTGAATCCATCATCCGAAACCTGCAACTGGGTATTCGCCTTGGTGAATCACTTGGCGGCTGTGAAATGCTTGGCTATGTGCCGGATTCTTTCGGTCAAAGCATGGACATGCCAAAGATTTATAACGGCGTGGGCATTGATAAGACGGTGTTTTGGCGTGGGCTTTCTATGGATGTTTATCCGCACCGAGAAGGCCAATGGCAAAGTGAAGACGGTAGCCATGTGCTTTTCTATAACATCAAAGATGGCTATTATGTGGGCGGGCAACTGATCTATTCCGACGATGCTATCTCGTTAACTAACCAAGTCGAGAAAGACTGCCTTAGCGATCACGTTGCCCTGCCATTGGGCGGCGACCAACGCTTTGTCGATCGTAATGTCAAAGAGCGTATCGTGCTGTTTAATCAAAAGCTGGCTAACGCCAACATTGATAGTCAACTGATTGAAAGCAGCTACGACACACTGTTTGCCTCGCTTGCCGCACAAGATCTGCCAATGGACACATTGAGCGGCGAAATGATCGACGGGCAAGTATCGAAAATCCACCGCTCCATTTACTCATCACGTGCCGATCATAAGCGCATGAACGATATACTAGAGCGACGCATCACCCTTGAGCTTGAGCCCCTTATGGCGCTCGCGACCCGTTATGGCATCGGCTATCAGCCTGAACTCATTAATAACCTTTGGCGCACCATGACCCGCAATCATGCCCACGACAGTGCCGGAGGTTGCAACACGGACAAAACCAACAAGATCATCGTTGAGCGCTTTGAACAAGTTGATCAAACATCAAGTGCAGCACGAGACTACCTAGTGCGTAAGCTCGCTGATTCTCAACCAGCTCTCGATAACGGTGCGCGCCTGACCTTGTTCAATACCTTGCCAGTTACCCGCGACCAGGTACAGAACATCACACTTTCAACCAAATCACCGCAATTCACGCTAAGCACCTTAGCGGGTGAGAACGTAGCATTTGATGTAACTGCACAAACCCAACACTACAACGGCAGCATTCAACGCAATCCCGAAGACAATGACCCGAATGGCTACTACTACCAAACCGACATCGCCGTTCAACATGCCCTTCCCGCGTTAGGTTTTACGTCCCTTGTTATTCAAGAAGCGCCCGAAAAAGACGTACTGGTGCTGCCAACGGTTCTAGGGGAGTACATTGAAAATGACCGCTACCGTATCGACTATCAAAATGGCGAATTAAACCTCACAGATAAGCAAACAGGTCAACATTGGTCACAAGCCTTCACGTTGCGTGATGGCGGCGATGATGGCGATACCTACGACTACTCGCCACCTGAAAATGATTGGATGATTACCTTGTCATTCAGTCACGCAGAATGCACAACACAATCAGGCCAGCTAAAACAACAAATGACCTTGAAAGGCACGTGGTTGCTGCCAGAAAACTTGAAAGCACGAGCACAAGGTTTCCGAGATACCGTCTGCGAGTACACCTTAAACATAACGCTTACAAACGATGAACAGCCTTTGCAGATCGATCTGAGCATCGACAATCAGGCTGAAGATCACCGCTTGCAGCTCGTGATTGATAGCCCGATCAAAGCGAAAGAAAGCATCGCGGATACGCCATTTGGCTTTGCGCGTCGCCCACTATTCCAAACACAGTTGGCGGATTGGCGTGAGCGCGGCTGGAAAGAAGAGCCTTGCGGGATTTACCCCATGATCAACTATGCCAACCTGCACGATGATCAAGCCAGTTTGACGGTGTTCGCCCAAGGCATAAAAGAGTATGAAGTGCTTATCGAGAGCGCAGAACAGCCAAGCGGCACCCTCGCCCTCACGCTGTTCCGCAGCGTGGGTTGGTTAGGCAAACCCGACCTACTTCGTCGCCCAGGAATTGCATCAGGTCAGCAGTTTAAATACATCCCGACACCTGATAGCCAGATGAAAGGCCACCAGCACATCACACTGGGACTACACATTGAACCGAGCTTCTCGCCAGCAACTGCTGTGCAGCAATGGCAAACGTGGAGTGTGGATACGCCTTACTATCAATCGCAAACGCTCAATCAGTTCACCAATACCTTGAAGTATTTTGTCATGCATCCGCTCGACACTGCCGTTAAGGATGATGACAGCCTGTTTGCCCTTGATGCACCGCAACTTGTTTGTAGCAGCGTGCAATTCGACAACAACGCCATTTGTGTACGTCTTTTCAATCCATCGGAATACAGCATTGAGAACACAGGCACACTCACCGTCGAGCACGCAACAATCAAACACGCCGCCGAGACCAACTTGCTGCTCGATACCCTGAATACCTTGGTGGTTGATGGCAATGTGATTCAACTTGGCGACTTCCGTGCGAAGCAAATCCGCACCATTAAGATCACGCTTGATTAAGAGGAGCGTTCGCCCTACGGTAGTGGGGCGAATGATTGATGGCCTATGGTACTGATGAACAAAGATATTGGATTGCTGTTTGAATATGCACGGAGCAAATTCACCACTACCGACAATAAGATTGCGGACTATTTTCTCGCACGTCGCCCTGTCAAAACCATTGAAGAACTGGCCACGGACATTGGTGTGTCCACGGCTTCCATTACGCGCTTTTGCCAAAAAATAGGGTTGAACAACCTCAAAGAATTCCTGTTTCTTTATCAAGAGCAATTGGACAGCGCAAATCCCCTCTCCAAACCTGAAAACGATGGACTGCATCAAGATTACTTCGATGTTTTACAGCAGCTAAAACACTGCCTAGATACCGATGTGATCGACCAGATCACCCACGCCATTGCAAGGCATCAAATCATCCATGTTTTCGGCACAGGGTTCAGTGCACTCGCGGGGGCGGATTTCAAATTCCGCTTTGGGCGACTCGGTAAATTTGTTGAAGTGGTCCAAGACACTAATTCTATGCAGATGTACCAAGATATTCTGACCATCGATAACCTTGTTATCGTACTCAGTTTGAATGCGCAAAATGATGACATGGCTAAAGTGGTGAAAAACCTGACACGCCGCGGCATTGAAACCTATCTGATTTCGGCGACCCCTAAGTCAAAGATGTCACAGTCAGCAACCGCCACCCTGCTCACCGCCTCGCTGCACGGCGAAGAACGAACGGGCATGATTTCTGCGCAACTGCCCATGCTGATGGCCATCGATCATCTCTATTATCACTATGTGTCGCTGGACCGAAAGACGATCAAAAATTGGGTGTCGACCGAAGCACCATTTGGGAAGTAAGCTACGTTAACGTCTGCAACTCTCAAGTTCTAAGTTCTAAGTTCTAAGCACTAAACAAAACAAAGCCGCTTGCATAAGCGGCTTTGTTGATTTGGGTTTGGTATCGCACTTATCGCGTGAAGATCACTTCTGCCTTACGCTCCTCAGGCTTGTCCATGCCCGTCTGCCAGAACCAATAAGTAATATTACCCGGACAGTTCAGGCTCACCACTTTGTGGTTACCATGGCTGTCAATCGCATGAATGGTAACGCCTTCGGTATATCCGTCTTTAAGGTAATCCAAGTCTTTAATTGCCTCATAAACGGCTTCATCCAAACTCATGCCCATTTTCATGTAAAGCACCACGGCATGTGCCGTCGAACAGCGAATGCTCATCTCACCGGTATGTGTACAGGCACAGGCACCGTAGCGGCTGTCAGCATATGAACCCGCACCGATAATTGGGCTGTCACCCAAACGGCCTGGGTATTTCCACGCCCAACCAGAGGTAGACGTCGCCGCACTGATTTTCTCATTGCTGTCACTACACAAGAACACAGTCGTATCACGCACGCGCTCAGGATCCGTCGCATTGTTAGAAAGCGGAGCCAATGGAACATTAGGGAACGCCGCTTGCTGCTCTGGGGTCATCGCAGCTTCAAGTTTTTCCCACCAAACTTGCTTGGAATCCTCAATCAGGTTTTCACCTGCCACAGCGCCGATTTCATTGGCAAAAATGCCTGCACCTTCACCAACAAGAATCTCGTGATTCAAGTCTGTCATGACGCTATACGCCACTTCTACCGGATGCATGTAGCCTTTCAGTGCACCTACTGCGCCAGTGCGCAGGTTGTCACCATCCATCACGGACGCATCCAGCTCCATATCACCCAGCACGTTTGGCCAACCGCCATAACCCACCGTGCGCACGCGTGGGTCAAGTTCGACTAATTTAATCCCTTCAACCAAAGAGCGAAGCCCTTCCTCACCCGCTTGCAGGCGACGGGCAGATTCTTCAATACCTGGGTAGGCTTCTGAGTTGGCGAGCAAAATCATGGGGTTTTCCTTATTTATCATTATTAGTATGAGAAGCAATGTGTTGGCAAAGTGCGGTTAGCAAAAATGTGCCATAACCAGACGCCGCTTTCGGATAGATCTTGCGGTGCGTCATACCAAGAGACATCGCCGCAGAATCGATATGAATCCATTTTTGCTCTGGCGCTACAAAGTGATTGAGGAAAGTCGCTGCCACACTCGCACCAGCATCGCCATCTTCACTGCCATGACGAACATCGGCGAAGTCGCTTTTCAGCGATGCTTCATAAAGATCGCTACTAATAGGCATTTCCCACAAAGGCTCAGAGCAGCTATGACCCGCCGCTTTTGCCAGCATTTTCAATTCATCACTGTTCCCCATCAAAGATGCATAGGCTTTGCCCAACGATACGCCCGTCGCGCCTGTCAGTGTCGCAATATCAATGAGGTAATCAGGCTTAAAGGTCTGCTGTGCGTAGTGCATCACATCTGCCAGCACCATGCGGCCTTCCGCGTCGGTCGAGATAATTTCGACACTTTTTCCAGACAACATGGTGACCACATCACCCGGCTTAATTGCACAGCCTGATGGCATGTTTTCCACCAAACCACACAGACCAACCACACGAACTGGAAGCTGCAATTGCGCGATTGCATTCAAAGCGCCAACAACCGCCGCCGCACCGCCCATATCCACCTTCATGGTGCTCATACGCAATTGGCCTTTAATGCTTATACCGCCGGTATCAAAGGTGACCCCTTTGCCGACCAATGCAATCGTGGTTTGTGCGCCTTCAGGGTGATAGTCCAAACACAGCATGCGACCGTCTCGATCACTGCCTTGAGAGATACCAACCAGACCACCAAAGCCTTTCTCACGCATTTCTGCTTCGGTCAGAAACGACAAGGCTGTGTTTTCCATCGGCAGATCTTGCACTGCACTGACGAAGGACTCGGGATAAATTACATTACCGGGCTTGTTCACCAGTTCTCGAGCAATAAGCTGACTCTGCGCCAAAATTTGCCCTTCAAAAAACGCCGCGGCTAACGTCGTCTCATCGGTTTTCAGCTCAAACGCATTGATGCTAGGTTCAAGGTGAAAGCTGTCTCTGTGTTTGTAATCGTAAGACGATAACGCCAGCCCTAACGACAGCCACTTAACCCACACATCAGGGGTGTGAAGAGATAGCACCTCATCATCGATGTGAAGCTCAAGGGTTTGTGCTCGCTTAAACGTCGACGCTAACAAGTAGCCTATGTCTTGCAGGTCTGCGACAGAAAACGTCGCCTTCTTGATCTCACTGTTGAACCCATCAACATCCTGATTGAGATCCAGTGAGTTGCCTTTGCCCAAGACCAAATGCAACGTTCTTGTCAGTTGGCACTCGGTATCTTTAACGCGAATAAACGCTAATTGAAACATCCTGATTTCCTCTGTTGTTATCGGGTACTAGTCGAAGAGATAACAACGTACAAAGTGGTTTTCTGATAATTGGGTAATAGGAGGCAAAGCTTCCTTACACTTGGCGGTGGCATGTAGACACCGACCTGCAAACGGACAGCCCACACTGTCAGGTGTCCAAAGCGGTATCTCTCCGCGATTGCCTTTGAGTTTTTCGTGAATCGATTTATTTGGATCGGGCACCGCTGACACCAGCAGTTGAGTATAAGGGTGTTGCGGATCGTGGATGATTTGCTCTACATCGCCCCACTCAACCATATGACCGACATACATGACCGCCAAGTCTTCGGCGATGTAGCGGGCCGTCGCAATATCGTGAGTGATATAAAGCAGCGCCATTTCGCGCTCTACCTTCATCTCTTCCATTAGGTTCAAAACACCTGCACGAATCGAAACATCCAGCATAGACGTTGGCTCATCGGCCAATACGACTTCTGCTCCTACCGCAATATTTCTCGCCAAATTGACACGTTGGCGCTGCCCACCCGATAACTGATGCGGGTATTTAGCGGCAGTCTCTTTGGGTGGCGTCAGGCCAACTTGCTGTAAGAGGTCATAAACCATTTCCTCAAGTGCTTTTTTGTCCCGGCTGTCCACTTTGTTATGGATACAAAGTGGACGAGCGATGTGATGAAATATCGTGTGTGTCGGATTTAGCGAACCAAATGGGTCTTGCCATACCATCTGTACTCCCTGACGATAGAGCATCAGATCATCACGCTTAGTAATCGACTGAATATCACGCCCGAAGTACTCAATGCTCCCACCTGTTGGCGGGTACATCTTGGCAATCATTTTTGCGGTTGTGGACTTACCCGAACCCGACTCTCCCACTACCGCTAAACCACGGCCTTTGTACATTCTGAAAGAGACGTCATTAATGGCGCGCATCTTCGATTTCTGAAGCGAATTACTGCTAACGGCAAAATCTTTGATGAGGTTTTTACCCTCAATAATGAGCTTTCCTGTTGGTTTACTCATAAGTATCTCCTCACCCCTTAACCGTTGGCGAAGTAAACAAATGACAGTTTGAAAAACGCCCCGGCTCAATCAATTTCAACGCTGTAGATTGACTAAAACAGCTCGATTGCGTTTTCGCACAGCGCGCTTGAAAACGGCAACCAGTCGGGATATCAAACAAATTCAATGGGCTACCTGGAATGCCTTTCAACTGGGTTTTAGGGCCTGTTAATGACGGGAATGAACTCCCCAACCCTTCGGTGTATGGGTGAAAAGGTGTCGTCAGGATCTGTTTTGATGGCGCGACTTCAATCAATTCGCCCGCATACATAATGCCGATGCGATCTGAGAACTCGACCATCAGTGAAAGATCATGCGTGATGAACAAAATGGAGAAGCCAAACTCCTCTTTCAGCGCATGGATTTTTTGCAAAATCTCACGCTGAACCACAACATCCAGTGCTGTTGTCGGCTCATCCATAATGATCATCTTAGGGTTGAGGGCTAAGGCAATGGCAATAACCAAACGCTGACGCATGCCACCCGAGAATTGATGCGGATAGTCGGTCAAGCGGCTCGGGTGAATATCGACAATCTCCAACAAACCTTCTGCACGTCGCTTAGCGTGCTCTCGAGTAAAATCGGTATGGCGCATGATCACGTCGCAAAACTGCTCTTCCATGGTCAATACTGGGTTTAACGCGTTCATGGCACTTTGAAATACCATAGACACTTCTTTCCAGCGGAAATGCGACATTGCCTGTTCGGATTTCTTCAGTAAATCGCCATGGCCTTCAAAAAAGACTTCGCCCTTTGAGATATATGCCGGTGGCTTGTGCAGGCGCATCAGTGAAAATGCCACCGTAGACTTACCGCAGCCTGACTCTCCCGCCAAACCAAACACTTCACCTTTACCAATATCAAAACTAACGTCATTCACCGCGCGTACATCACCCGCATCGGTGATGTAGTCCACGCACAAATTGCGTATCGAGATTTGAGGTGTTGTCATGAGTGCGATCCTTCTTCAAACACTGGGCGTTTTGCGTGATCTGCCGATTTTTCCCATTTATTGCGTTTCTTCCAAAGGCGAAAACCTTTCTGTGAACGCAGTTGTGGGTTGGCTATTTCATCGACGGCGAAGTTAAGAAGCGACAGACCCACCGCTATCATGGTCAACGCAAAACAAGGCGCCAAAATTTCCCACCATGCGCCAATCAACATGGATGAAGAGGTTTGAACGTTGTAGAGCATGACACCCCAACTGATGGAGTTAGGATCCCCCAAGCCAAGGAAGGACAGGCTGGCCTCAGTCATGATCGCGAGCAATACACAACCAATGAAGCTAGCACCGAGAATTGACATTAGGTTTGGTAAGATTTCCACGGCAATAATGCGCCACGTTTTCTCACCCAACACTTCAGCGGCACGCACGAATTCTTTCTCTCGTACCGATAACGTTTGGGCTCGAACCACCCTTGCACCCCACGCCCAGGAGGTGATCGCTATCACCACCGCAATTGTCGCGGGGCCCGCCTCGCCGATAAACGCGGCAATGATAAAGAGCAACGGTAACTGCGGTACCACCAACATGATGTTCATGGCAGCCGACAAGTAGTCATCAATCTTACCGCCGAAATAACCCGCCGTTACGCCAATCGCTGTCGCCAAAAAGCACACCAGTACACCAGCTCCAATACCGACTGCCAATGATGTTCTTGCGCCATAAACCAACTGTGACCAAACATCTCGTCCCATTCGTGAAGTGCCAAGCACATGATCAGCCCCTTCAGACATCATCAAACGACGAGGGTTATTCGCGAGGTTTTTCGCTATCCAGCCATCAGGGTTTTCCTGTGCCGCTTTAACAATGAACGCAGGATATTCATGAGGGTTACCCGTGCCCACATCAGGCGCGTGTTTGGTAATGACAGGCGCGAAGATGGCAACCAACGCAAAAATAATGAGGATAATAAGACCAGCAAGAGACTTCTTATTCCCAATGAGTAGGGTCATTAACGCTTTCATGATTATTTACCTCCCTTGCGCAAGCGAGGATCGAGGTAAACGATCATCAGGTCTGCCAAGAAGTTGAAGAACAACATAAACATGGTCATAAGAAGAAGCTGACCTTGAAGCACTTGATAATCACGTGCGTGAATCGCATTCAGCAACACGGTACCCAGCCCCGGGTAATTGAAGATCATTTCGACAATCAATTGACCACTGATAGCTGAACCCAGCGCCATAGACAAAGCGGTGACACTTGGCAGCATGGAGTTACGGGCAGCGTAATTGAACACAACACGGTTTTCACTCAACCCTTTGGCTTTTGCCATGGTAATGAAGTCTTCATTGAGCAAATTGATCATGTTGTTACGCATGCTGATGAGGAAGCCACCAATCTGGGCAATCGTGGCACAAAACAGAGGTAAGACCGCGTGGTAGGCTACGTCTTTATAGAACGCCCAGCTACCCCAGTCGGGATGAGAACCCACGGTATAAGCGTTACCTGAGGGGAACCACTCAAGACCTATCGCAAAGGTGTAAAGCACCAACATGGCGACAACCACTGACGGAATAGATTGCACCACCAACATGCTTGGCGATATGAAGGAGTCGTAGTGACTGCCTCGACGCCATGCGGCAAAAATACCGAGCACTGATCCAATACAGAAAGCCAGAACAATGGCAGAGCCTGTCAAAAACAATGACCAGCCAACCGCACTCCCCAACAGTTCGTTCACCGTAATGGGAAAGTACTTAATGGAAATACCCCAATTACCGGTGAAGATATTGGCTAAATAAGATAAATACTGCTGTGGCAACGGCGCATCAACGAACCCTAGAAGCTTCTTCATGGATTCGATACGCTCTGGCGTGACTTCCGCCGTTGCATTCGCAAACATCATGGTGACAGGGTCGCCCGGCATCGCGCGAGGGAGAATGAAATTCAATGTGGCGGCAAAAATCAACGCCATAAAATAAAATGAAAGTCGTCGAAGAAAAAAGGCCATACCTTATCCTCAGATACAGTTAACCCTGCGCATATAAAAACAGGCTTACCCATTTTTATGACGCTTAGAGGTGTTAATTAACGAAAATAAGGAGCGCACTCGAACATACGCTCCCGAAAAACCTAAATTATTTAGACCTTAAGCTTTAGGTTTCAAATCCAGAACATGTAAGAGACGTTCAGGTACACCCGCCCAAGACATTGGGCGACCTTTCGGATTTTCTTCGTTCCACCAGCCCGTAAAGCGGCTTTCATTGAACTGATAAACATCCACACCGGACATGACAGGTACCGTGACTTGATTTTCAGCGATGATCTTTTGAATCTTATGAGCGATTTGCATCTGCTCTTCTTGCTTGTCCGTTTTATAGAAACTGTCTAATAGGACATCCAGATCATCATGCTTAAAGAAGTGCATCGCATAGCGCGGTGCATTCGCCCCTTCCTGATAACGGGAATGGAAAGCTCGGTTCCAGTAGCGATGAGGGTCAGCACCAATCACGTAATTGGTATAAGCCACGTCATAAGTGCCAGATAGCATCGCTTGGTTGTACACCGCAAAATCTGAAGTACGCGCTTTGGCTTTAACGCCCACTTTTTGGAGTTGCTCTACACCCAATTGAACGGCATTGTTAAAGTCAGTCCACCCCGTTGGCGATTGAAGTTCTAGTTCAATTTTCTTACCGGTAGGCGTTTCAACAAAACCATCACCGTCGATATCGACAAATCCCGCTTCTTTCAGCAACGCTTTGGCATTGTCCACGCTGAATGTGTTGTAGTTTTTGTATTGGTTATAGGTATCTTTGTTTGCCCAAAAATCGAATACCTGACCAAGACCAGACGCGTAATCATTCACCACGCCGTTACCGTAAAATGCGATATTGATGATTTTCTGGCGGTCAATCGACATAGAGAACGCACGGCGGAAATCAATATTGTTGATCGCTTCATTGTTGCCCGCGTGAGGCGTTTTAAAGTTCAGCATGAAGGATTGCGGGCCCGCCGCAGGGTACCAGTATTTGTGATGAGGGCTTCTCGCTGCGTACACCATGTCGACATCAGGAATAAAGTGTCCACTCCAATCCAATTCAGATTTGATGACCTTTCCTAATAACTGATCATTGTTGGCTATCTGAGGGACACGCAAGCAGTCTACGTCGAGATTGTCGTTATCCCAGTAATGCGGGTTACGACATTGGATATAAAGCTGAGGCGTAAAGGTATCTATTTCGGTAAACGGTCCCGACCCGACAGGATTATCATTGGTGAACAACTCAGGTTCTTCAATGTTCTGCCAAATGTGCTTTGGCACAATCGGAATGGTTGAGATTTCATACGGGACATTGGTATTCACCTCTGTCAGGTCAAAAATAACCTTATTGCCATCCTGTCGAACGGATTTGACCCAGTTATCCATGCCTTTAGGATCGAGCTCTGGTTTTTCTTTAATGAGTGCAAATGAATAAACAACGTCTTCTGCTGTGAATGGTGTACCGTCTGACCACTTCACTCCCTCTCGAATTTCAAACGTTACCTGCATCAGGTCTTCTGAAAGATAGTAATCTTTCGCTAGACGCATCACGGGTTTGTTCCCGTGCATCTGGTTAAAAATGACCAGAGGTTCGTAGACGAAATCCGTAGTCGTACGCAGTGTGGTGGACAGGAAAGGGTTGAAGTTTCTGATCATCGTTGGATAAAAATCCGAAACGATGGTCAGCTCGTGCCTTTCTGCGGCAACTGCAGTTGGTGCGGTTAAAGCGGCAAGCACAATGGCTGCAAGTTTCGTTTTGCTAAGCATTGGGTGTCCTTACTTCAAATGACGTTGTTGCTAAATCCCTGCACAAGAAACCTCGAGTTTATACGGTGTTCATTGCCCTGATTAGCCGGAATTTTCGTCAAATTCCCGTTAATCAGGCACACGAAACCGAACCATTGGCGACAAAATCGCCAATGGTTTTTCTACCAGATGCTTTAGTGGGTTGGGGTATAGCTTTGCACTAAGTGATAAATCGAAAGTTTCGAACTCATTTCATCTGCCGATGCTGAACCTGTGTAGGTAAGCGTCACAGGGTTGCATGGCATCAAGGTAAAGCTGGAATCATTAAAACGTCCTTCTCCCTCAAACTCAGGGTGAACAAAGAACGCGGGTTTATCGGTGGTTAACGTGATAGTCAGCGTGCCATTTTTCTCGATGACATTAGCCTCAACCTTGGCACTAGGTAACGGCAAACGCTTATACACATCGTCAAACCATGTATTCGATAACGCGTGTCCATCACAGACCATATCCACGTGGAAGAAACCTTCGTGCTTGCGCTCGTTGATCACGTTGCGATCGCACTGCCAAAGTACTTGATTCCCGTCTTCTTCCAACGTTGCTTCTACTGGCCAAGTATCAATGACTTCACCTTGCCAGTCGTACCATGTCACTTGTCCTTTGGCGCCGAGTTTACGGTGTTCATCATTGATAACATTGAGTTTCAATGTCTCTCCATCATCAATAAACACAGCCAATTGCGGAGCAAAAAAGCGCTTTGCATGATAGTGCAATTGCTTCCAACGCCCGGTGTATTCAATGCTCGACCATGAACTCACTGGCCAACAATCGTTTAACTGCCAATATAAAATTCCGCGACATACGGGCTTATTTGCACGCCAGTATTCACTGGCGGTTTTGATGGCTAACGCTTGTTGAACCTGACTCAAATACAACATCTGAGAGAAGTCCGACGGGAAACGAAAATAGCGCGTAAACATCTCTGTGATGATGCTATTGCCACGGCCGTTTTTTTGGTGTTGCTCAAAGGTTGGAGAGGTCACGTTCCAATCTTCTTCTGACGCGAAGGTTTTCACCGTAGGTAACGACGGCCAAGATTGGTAGCCAAACTCACTACAAAAACGCGGTTTGATGCTGCTGTAAGCATCAAAAGATTTACCGGAATGCCACACATCCCAAAAGTGCATGTCACCTTTGTTGTCGTCATGCCACGCATCGCCAAAGTCCAACTCACCGTTACAGGGAGAACTCGCCCAGAAGCGACGGCTAGTGTCTTCACGCTCAACCACTTCTTGTAGAACACGGCTTAGGCGATCGTAATTCACCACGTATTTCTCGCGATTCGCGCGTGACTCTGGATACCAATTGATCGCACCGATCACCTCGTTGTCACCGCACCACAATGCGAGTGATGGATGATCGCTCAGTCGGCGAACTTGCTCAGTGATTTCCTGTTCCACATCGCGAAGGAAATCAGGCGTCGAAGGGTATAAGGCGCAAGAGAACATCAAATCTTGCCACACCAGTAGACCTAATTCGTCACACAAATCGTAGAAGGTATCGCGCTCATACATGCCGCCACCCCAAACACGGATCATATTCATGTTTGCGGCTTTCGCATCTTCCAACAGACGACGATAATCTTCCGGTGTCTGCTTGCTTGGCATCGCATCCAGTGGGATCCAATTTGCGCCTTTCGCCATGATCGCTTTGTCATTGACGACAAACGTCATCGCCGCGCCCACGTCGTCTTCGCCTGTTTCTAAATACAACTCGCGAAGGCCCAAGCGTTTCTCGATCGTTTGACCGTCCGTTGTCACCGTCAGCGTATAGAGCGGTTGTTCACCGTAACCCGCAGGCCACCAGCGTTTGGGCTGAGTGACACGAAAACAACATTCCACCTCAGATCCCGTCAACGCAATGGATTGCGACATACGCTCTCCATCAGGGCTCACTAAACAACATTCGATCTGAGCAACAGTTCCCAAACTAATGTGTTCTGGGGTAATGCATTCTGCAGAAATGATAGCCGAGACATCGCAGCTACCATCGCTGTGCCATTGCTGCGCCGAACGCACTTGCTGCAGGCGAACATCAGATATAGCTTGCAAGCGAATGCTATCGTAAATACCACTCACCAATAAGCAGATACCCCAATCCCACCCAGAGTGACACTGAGTTTTTCGTAGGGTGTTCATGTGAGGGATTTGATTGTTGCCAACGGCCCACGGTACAGGGAAAGGCAGGCGTTCAGCACGCGCTTTGGCTTCAATGTCTGCGCGCTTAAGCGTCACTCTTAACGTGTTCTCACCATCACGTAAAAACGGGCGAACATCGCGGCGGTAGTGACGGAACATATTGCTGCACAGCAATATGGTTTCATCATTCAATACAATCTCTGCCATGGTGTCGACCATGCTTAAGGTCAGATCGACAGCTTTCGCATCGAGAAGATCGGCATCCACAATGAAGGTTTTCTCTAGCAGCCAATCATGCTCGCCGACCCACTGCACCTTGGTTTCATTACAGCCTAAATATGGATCTGGAATAATATCTGCAGCAAGCAAAGCACTATGCACATCTCCCGGCAACATGATGGGAGCAACAATGCTGGCATCGGTCAGAGAGGTCAGTGCCCATTCACCGTCTAATTTCAACATTGTCATGGTTAAGCCACCGCTACGTCACAGGCTGAATCAAGAATTTCAGCCGCATTCACGACCAGCTTTTTCACCGTTGTTTCAACGATAGCTTTGCCTTCGAAGCGATCCATGCCCACTAATTCAATGTCTGTTGTAATGATAACTGCATCCGCCTTCTGCACATCGCCTGACGTGATTTCGTTTTCTGTGCCAAGCGCACCTTGGGTTTCAACCTTGATAGTCCAGCCGCGAGCAATCGCCGCTTGTTCTAATGATTCGGCAGCCATGTAAGTATGGGCAACACCTGAAGGGCAGGCGGTAATGGCAACAATGTTCATGATCTTCTCCAGCACGTCTGTTTTTATAACGTTATACCCTGAAGATCATCACAGTGAGTGCAGGTGGTCGAGTTAGATTCACTGGACATTTTTATGGTGTGTTGCAAAAGCGAAGCGTGGTCAAACTTAGCAAAAACGATTGTTATGCGTGAGTCACAAATCGAGGAGAAATACCGTCACCAACTAAGACTATTTTCATTGGTTAAGTGCCTTTCACTCAGCACAAAAAAAGCACTGCCTCTTACATTGGCAGTGCTTTCTGTTATTTTGAATGCGTCAAGGCTATGCGATGTGACTGAGTGCATCCATTGATGGCGCGTAGAAGTATGCCCCGGTCACAGGCGTGGTGAAACGCAGCATCATGTCAGTTTTTCCGTCACGTTCGCCAAACATGCTTTCTAGCATTGTTTTGTGAACATGCTGAGTATGGCAATACGCAAGGAACAGTAAGCCGTGATCACCGGACACCGAACCATATGGCAGACTATGACGAACCATTTTTAGGCCTTTGCCATCTTCTTTAATATCGACACGACCTACGTGGGAAGTTGCAGGCACATCTTCCAACTCAATCGAGTCTGGCTTGGTACGTCCAATCACTTTTTCCTGCTGTTTCACCGACAGTGGCTCCCAAGCGTTAAGACGATGTACATAGCGCTGCATCATTACCACACTACCGCCAGCACACTCGCCGTCAGCAATAATCGCCACATCACGACGGTCATCTTCGCCTTCCGGGTTTTCTGTGCCGTCAATGAAGCCTGTCATGTCACGAGAGTCGAGGTAACGATAACCATAGGTCTCATCAACAACGGTAACGTCTGACGCGATATCAGAAAGGAATTTACGCAGCATGAAGAAGTTCAAATCATGGCGAGTTGAGTGAGCGTGAAGCAGAATGTCACAATCAGTCGCAGGCGCTTGGGTATCTCCCTGTCCTAATGCGCGAAAATCAACAAACTCTTCTGGAGTAGCAATACCGTTAGCTTGGCAAAAAGCCGCCGAAAACGACACTGCGGCTTTTAGATTGGCGCCTGGTTGATTGGCATTAATATCGTCAACCAGCGAGTGAATAGCTCGACATTGTTGCAGTACAGTTGATGACGAGCCAGTGACTTTTAGCACTGTGTAAAGTGCGAACGGCCCAGCATCGGCCACGATTGCTGGCTGTGAAACCGCCATTGTTACCTCCAGATAAATACAAAACGATCAGCTCACTATGTCTGATGCGAAGAAAAGTCTAAGCATAATGCCAATATTTTGCTATGACTTTGTCTCAGATCTGTAAAGGTAACTGAGAGGTCGTTAAACGGACGTAATTTCTACTTTAAGTGACGCAAATTCGTCCAATGACTCGTTACTTAGATTTACTGAAGCGGGTGTATTCAAGCCCGCACAAACCACTGGCGACATAATAGTACGCCATGCACCATCATCACATTGCTCTTGCACAACCAGTGAAATTCGAACTTCGTCAGCGGTCACTTCAAGCAATTCGGCTTTTCCGACTAAGGAGCCGCTTGGCATCCCATCATCAAATAAAATGGTTTCTTCGCCAGGGATCAGTGACACAGAGCTTTGAGCACGATGCTGCTTACCTGCGCGATCCATTTCAAAATTCACATCAACTTGCCAATCTGCCATCGCCAACGGGCTTAACATGGCACTAAATAGGACAAGCCCTTTCTTCCACTCGTTCATTTTTCTTCTCTTAAAATCGGGGCTTTAAACAAAAACTGAGTGCGACGGCTCTTAAACAAGTAAATGACCAGCCAAAGCGCAACCAGTAAGGTCACGGCGCCACTCCATTGGAAACGCCAGTGTAAAATCATTAAATGCTTGATTTGCAGTATCAAGTCAGTAAAGAACGCAGCAATAAGCAGCGCTTTCCCCCAGTGCCATATCCGGTCAAAAAATGCCGGATATCGATGAAGATTACCTGCCAGCAACATCAATACAACGGCGGGGAAACCCACACCTAACCCAATATAAAGGGCATTGTGGCTTGGATAGAACAGCGCAAGAAGATCTTGTCCCTGTTCACGGCTTACGCCTGCAATAACAAAAACCAACCATGACCTTGCTAAGAAAAGACAACTTAGCCAAAAAAGAAGGTTCGGCTTTGCATTGCCATGTTTGTCGAAGTAATCAGGTGATTGGTACAAATGCGTATTCATCTATATCTATTTTCATCGAGGCTGGGAGCAATAACACGCTGTCTATCAGCAATAAAACATTGTTCACAACTCGCAGCCTCACTGTCTCAACATTCTGTGTTGGCGGAAAGTACGTGCTCCTATAATTGCGGAGTAACGCAGTAAATTTCGCACCGAGATTCAAGTGACTTCACACTTAAGTACACAGTCGCTTAGCCTAGTGTTACGGCAGTACCACTCACGCTCACCATCAACATGCCACCGTTTGGCCCAACAACCTCGTAATCTAGGTCGATACCAACAACGGCATTCCCTCCCGCTTCAACCGCGCGTTCACGCAACTCTTCAAATGCGATCTCTCGCGCCTTGGCTAACTCACGCTCATACGCTGCTGAGCGTCCTCCGACAATATCGCGAATACTCGCAAAGACATCCTTGAAAATGTTGGCGCCGAGTATTGCTTCACCGACCACCACACCATGGTAATGAGTAATATCTCGACCTTGTACTGTTGGCGTTGTTGTTAAGATCATTTGTTTGCTTCCTTGTTTCTATTGCTAGACCTTTGACACATTTACCCGTTTTGGGTTTCGTGACAATTTGTTATCGCAGTATAATTTCACTCAATGCCCAATGTTGCTAGAAGAATGACAGACCATGACAACGACCCCCTCCTCCCCTGAAACTCAGCAAGAAGCGATGAAAATCGCTAAAGCCACGCAAAAACAGGGGCAGACTAAAGAAGAAACCAAATTAATTGCTCAAGGCATTGAAAAAGGCATCGCTCTCTATAAAAAACAACAAAAAGCCAAAGCCCGTGAGCGCGACAAAGACAAAAAGAAACAGCAACGACAAAAGAACACCGCTGCATCCCCAACCAATACCATTGTGACTGAGGTGCCAAAAACCAAGTCTACGGGTAGCAGTAATCATCTACCTTGGATATTGCTACTACTAAGCTGGATAGGATTTGTCGGGTATCTATTCATGACATAAACCTGATGCCATCAATCGTTGCATGTTAATAACGCACAACGTTTGAACGGACGAAATGAGAATAAATTGAGAGGGAACCATGAACAAAACACTTCTCGCGCTTATCAGTGGCGCCGTATTACTGATGCTTCAAGGGTGCGCACAAGGAGATGAGCCAATGAGTGACAAATCAAGAACGCCGTGTGGCGATAAGCCAAACTGCGTTTCAACGGTAGATACTCGCGAAGAATATGCCATTGCGCCATTTGCACTAGCCTCAGACGATATCACCATGCCACGTATCATTGACGTTGCGCTCACTTTGCCAGGTGCTCGTGTAGGAACACAAGAACCCGGTTATGCACGAATTGAATACGTGAGCAAAATCATGCGCTTTGTGGACGACCTCGATCTTCGCATTGAAGATGGTACCTTGATTGTTCGCTCCGAATCTCGTGTCGGCTATTCTGATTTTGGCGTTAACCGCAAACGCACTGAAGCCTTACGCGCTGCACTTCAAGCTCAAGGTCTTATCAAGTAAATGGACATCAAAGCACTGCATACTCATTGCCAAGCGCTCATCGGTGTTCGCCATGATGTGAAGTGGGGCGGTGTCGATGTCTACAGTGTTCATCAAACCAAGATGGTGTGCATCTTTTTTGACGACAGCAGAATGGCATGTAAAGTGCCTGAAGACTTGTTTGTGATGATGGCAGAGATCCCGGGATGTCGTCCCGCTCCGCATTTGGCCCGCGCAGGATGGATTGAGTTTGGCAGTGCATGCCCGTTGCCCACATCAGAACTGGAAAACATCATTAACCGTTCTTGGCATTTGGTGGTTGATAAATTACCCAAGTATGTACAAAACGCCTTGCGCCCCGTGTTAGATAACGATACTCACAAACACAAAAAAACGCAGTGAACTGACTGCGTTTTTTCTATTAGCCTTCGAGGGTGCAAACGATGTCTCTTTTGCGTTCCTCAACCCATTCTCGTTTGAAGGGTCCCCAATCAGTCAGGCGATAATAGCCATCGTTGTGGCGACGCCCATCTTGAATGAATGCTAATTCAATACCTAAACCCGCTAACGATTTAATCACGTCTTGAATAGTGCGACGCGGCCAGCCTGTCGCTTCAATCAAACGCGGAACATTGGGGCGTTCCATTTCTTCTACCAAGAAAGCGAGATACAGTCTTCTTGCAAAAACCGGATTCAGTTCCATTGAGACCTCCTAATATGACTTCCCCCATTATTCAACGAATTACAAATGAGGTATTGCGCTTGATCAATATGAACGCGCATTCACACTGGAGCGCTCTCTCACTTGAGCGTCTCTTCCGAAGCCAATGGCATTTCACCGCACCAAGCACCTTGAATGGCGTTGATGAGATTTTCAATTCTGGAGTCACCAATTCGGTAATAAACAGACTGAGACTCTTTACGTGTCGTCACCAAACCCGCCTGACGCAAAACAGTTAAATGCTGCGAGAATGCAGACTGACTTAACGTACTATTTTGCAGAAGTGCCGAGACATTACGTTCCCCTTCTCGTAACTGGCAAAGTACAAGTAGGCGCTCTGGATGCGATAAAATCCGCAGTACTTTCGCAGCGTCCGTTGCTTGGTTAATCAACTCTTCTGTCACTACCATTCCTCATAACTGATTCATTGCACGCGATTTAACTAAAGCGATATAAATTAGTCAAATCTAAATTAGCGTTTTTAATTATACTCCGAATAACAAGTGAGGGTTTGTTCTTGTATCCCTGCGCATGCCTTGCTTTCAAAACGTGGCAATGTCAATCTATCGCCAAAGACGACCAGTAAGAGGAAGCCGTCAATGACCACAGTGGTTTACGGGATAAAGAATTGCGACACCATTAAGAAAGCACTGAAATGGCTAGAAACGGAAGATAAGCCTTTCGACTTTCATGACTACCGTAAAGATGGCATTGATCAAGACATGCTAAAACAGTTCGTTGACGTATTGGGTTGGGAGGCGATGGTGAATAAACGTGGCACCACCTTCCGCGCACTGTCTGAAGAACAAAAGAGCAACTTGGATGAATCAAATGCTATCGCGCTAATGCTCGTGCAGCCTGCAATGATCAAACGCCCATTGCTTGTGCATGAAGGCCAATACCACCTTGGCTTCAAGCCCGACGAATACGCGAATATTTTCGCCAAATAAAACCATAGAAACAGATAAGTAGAAAGGACACGCATCCCCATGACAGACAGTGCTGTATTGTCTTTGGCCAAGGATTTAATCGGCCGCCCTTCCGTCACCCCTATCGATGAAGGGTGCCAAGAATTGATGATCTCTCGCTTAGAAGCGATTGGTTTCTCTATCGAACGCTTAGTGTTTGAAGACACAACAAACCTTTGGGCCCGCCGTGGTACAGAAGGCCCATTGTTTGCCTTCGCAGGTCACACCGATGTGGTGCCGTCAGGCCCAGTTGAGCAATGGCATACACCACCTTTCGAACCGACAGTCATTGATGGCTACCTTCATGGCCGTGGCGCGGCTGACATGAAAGGCTCTCTGGCTGCCATGGTCGTCGCTGCAGAACGTTTTGTGGCAGAAAATCCTGACCATAAAGGTTCTATCGCCTTTTTGATCACGTCAGACGAGGAAGGTCCGTTCATCAATGGGACGACCCGCGTTGTTGACACCTTGGTCGAACGTAACGAAATCATTGATATGTGCATTGTCGGCGAACCATCAAGCACACATGCTGTGGGCGATGTTGTGAAAAATGGCCGTCGCGGTTCAATCACTGGCGACGTCATCATCAAAGGGATCCAGGGGCATGTGGCTTACCCGCAACTGGCACGTAACCCTATTCACCAAGCTTTACCTGCGCTTGCTGAATTAGCGGCAACACAGTGGGACCAAGGCAATGCCTACTTCCCACCAACCAGTTTCCAGATCCCGAATGTGGCTTCCGGCACAGGCGCAAGCAACGTTATTCCTGGTGATTTTCATGTGCAATTCAACCTACGTTTCAGCACCGAATCGACGGTTGATGACATCAAATCACGCATTCACTCGGTGCTTGATGCACACGGGCTAGAATATGATTTAGCTTGGACCTTCAGCGGTCACCCGTTCCTGACGGACACGGGCACCCTGCTAGATGCCGTTGTTGCAGCTGTTGATGAAGTCAACCATCAGAAGCCTGAATTGCTGACCACTGGCGGCACATCAGACGGTCGCTTTATCGCGCAAATGGGTACACAAGTGATCGAACTCGGCCCTGTTAACGCCACTATCCACAAAGTGAATGAGTGCGTGAAAATTGCCGATTTAGAAAAGCTCACAGACATGTACCAAAAAGTCCTAGAGAAAGCGCTCGCCTAATGCCTTGGAGTGTCGCGTCGCTTACTGGTCAAAATCAAGAGCACCTTGTCGCTCATGGTGACTTCTTGCTACATGCCGACGTAAAGGCGGATTTTGTCCGCCTTCAATCCGCCGCGCAGGCAAAAGGGTTTGAGCTCGCGATCGCTAGCAGCTTTCGCGACTTTGCTCGTCAGCAACTGATTTGGAACAACAAGTTCACTGGCCTTCGACCTATCCTTGATGATGCCGGCACTGTAATCGACCCATCACGCCTAAGCGATGAAGAGAAAGTACGCGCAATACTTCGCTGGTCAGCGCTTCCAGGTGCAAGCAGGCACCACTGGGGCACTGATATCGACGTATATGCGACGAACCTTCTGCCGCAAGGTGTTTCTTTGCAGCTAGAGCCTTGGGAATACCTGTCAGGCCATCAAGCACCTCTGTTTACTTGGCTTGAAGATAACCTTGAGCAATTTGGCTTTTATCTTCCTTACCGTGAAGACAAAGGCGGCGTGGCTTTCGAACCTTGGCATATTAGCCACAAGGCGACCACGAAAGGATTACTTGAGCAACTCACACCAGAAACGCTGAGTGCTGTGATTGCGTCATCCGACATACAAGGGCGAGAAACTATCCTTCCCATGCTGAATTGGATATATTCACAATACATTTCCAATGTGTGTGAGGCCTGATCATGGATTTTCTAACCAACCCTTATGTGATTATTTTCATCGTGGTTGCGGTTGTGGTCAGTAACATCATGGCGCTCAAGTACACCGCAAATGCAAAGTTTGGGATGAAGCAAAAACCCAAAACTGACGACGCCAATAAACACAGTGATACACAGAAAAAAATGCCCCAAACTAACAAAGAAGATGACGAAGATGATAAGTCATCGTTTTGGTAAGTCGGCGCTTATCCAACTCTTCGCGATTCACGCGATCAAGAGCGACGTATGACGTCGCTTTTTTATTGCCCTTCTCTCCACAATTCGGTGTATCTGTTTTTTTTAGGCAAACGTTTGCTTTTTCTCTAACAGCGAACAAACACTTCTTGGTATGATGCGTTTCAAATGGATGGTAGGCGCAACGTTTCTCCGTTTCCTGCCATCCTCTGTGTGCCGTTCAACAACAGATAGGAATGTCTCAATGAGCCTCGCGGATCAAGTTCTCGCCGTTAACGACGATCTTCCCATTCGTACCCACCAGCCCGTTCACAGTGGAAAAGTCCGCTCCGTTTATTGGCTAACAGAAGCTGACAGCCAACGCCTCATTCAAGAGAAAGGCTACGATGTTGCACCCGATGCGCCACTTGCCATCATGGTGATCAGTGACCGTATTTCAGCGTTTGATTGTATTTGGCATGCGGAAGGCGGCCTGAAAGGCGTTCCAGGCAAAGGTGCTGCACTCAACGCCATTTCGAATCACTGGTTCAAGTTGTTTAAAGAACATGGCTTGGCAGACAGCCACATTCTCGACATTCCTCACCCGTTCGTTTGGATCGTTCAAAAAGCCAAACCTGTTAAAATTGAGGCCATTTGCCGCAAGTACATCACAGGTTCTATGTGGCGCTCATACGCCAAAGGCGAGCGTGAATTCTGCGGCATCGCAATGCCTGAAGGATTGGAAAAAGACAAAGCATTGCCAGAACTGCTGATCACACCGTCGACCAAAGGCATTTTGAAAGGCATCCCTGGCGTTCCGGAAGCGGATGATGTGAATATTACGCGTAAGAACATCGAAGATAACTTTGCCGCGTTTAATTTCTCGTCGGCAGATGACATTGCTCTTTACGAAACGTATCTCAAAGAAGGCTTTGGTGTGATCAGCAACGCACTTGATGCCGTTGGACAAACTTTCGTAGATACCAAGTTTGAATTCGGATATGTCTCCGATGCGTCAGGCCAAGAAAAGCTGATTTACATGGATGAAGTTGGCACACCTGATTCATCGCGTATTTGGGATACAGCCGAGTACGAAGCAGGCAACATTGTCGAAAACTCGAAAGAAGGGTTCCGTCAGTTCTTACTTGGCTACTTCCCAGACCCAGATATTTTACTCAATAAAGAACGTATGCCTGAGCGTGAAGCCTTAGCTCGTGACAACGTATTGCCAGTAGACGCCTTAATGGATATTTCTCGCACCTATGTAGGCATCGCGGAAAAAATTATCGGCAAGCCAATCCATTTGAGTGAAAATCCTAAACAAGAAATCATCGACATCTTGCGCAAAGACTATGATCTGATTGACTGACCCCATAGGTATCAACTTTCAAACATCAGATTTCGAAACAAAAAAGAGGACGCCTTAGCGTCCTCTTTTCATTTCAACGAAATCAATCTGTGGTTAACTAGACAGATAATCAACTAGTTACGATTTAATCGCTCTACAGCCGCGACAAGTGCAGGACTTAAGTTTGCCAGTTGCTCTTCAGGAACAGGCTTGCCAGAACTATCGGTGACGTTAATTGACGTTCGGTTACCCAAATCACCCAGCAGAATGTTGTAGTTTTTACGCTCTAGCTGAAGTGGTTGAACACCCAAATTTTCCCAGAACTCATCGTCTTGCTCTTTAAGAGCAACACTTAACGTGCCTTGAGAACGGTTGCGATCTTCAATCGTGAAGCCTAGTTGATCTAGAATATTCGGGAAACGCTCCCAGAATACATCATAAGGTGCACGAGCGATGATCACTGGCAAACCGCTACGGTCTTTACCCAAGCTGATAGGAATATTCTTTACCAACTCTTGTGCTTTTAGGCGTGCTTCTTCACGTAGTTCTTCATCATAACGAGAGGCAATTAAGTTCGTCATCTGAGCGTTATAACGAGAGCGAGACGCTAAGCTTAAGTTCTCAGCTTGCCCATTACGCTTCCATTCCACCATTTCGATGCGGAAGCCTTCACGACTACGTTCTTGTCGTTGCGTGAGAAGGTAACGACTCTCAATGACTTCTTCGTCATCTTCAATACTCCACACAACCCAATCGGTTTCAATGCTTCCAGCAGAGGCATGACGAACCGGAACTTGAGGGCCTGCGGTCATATCCTCAATGCTTTGCCAAAGGTGCTCGGCCTGCTCGGCACGAGGCATCCAAACCGTCACGCCTTCAGCATCTTGCTCGTAACGAGCGCCTGGAATAAGTTCAAGGATTTGCTGAGGAGGACGTATGTCAATGTTACGACCCACAGGACCGTCAAAGTCACGATCTGGAATACGATAGGCACCAGAAAACTCTGGCTCCTGATCGGGCAATAGTTGCCACTGAGACATAGGCTGAGTATTGAGATACTCGAAGTCATCGGACGCTTGACGGCGTTTATCCGCGCTTGAACAAGCCGCCAAAGAGGCAACCAGTACTCCACTCAAGGCGAGTTTAAAAACAGGTTTCATTGGATCTCCAGAGAAGCGTTACAGCACACCAGCGTCAATCAATGCCTGCTTAACCTTAGGCTGCAACGCGGTGTTGAGCGGGGTCAACGGCAGACGCAGTGTTCCATCCGCAATAAGGCCCATTTCATGTAGTGCCCATTTAACCGGAATTGGATTCGCTTCTACAAACAGATCAGTATGAAGAGGCATGATCTTCTCATTAATTGAGCGTGCTTCTTCAAGCTCACCCGCCAATGCCAATTTAATCATTTTTGCCATTTGCGCGGCAGCAATGTTATTCGATACCGAAATAACACCATGTCCGCCTGCTGCAACAAAATCCAGTCCCGTCAAATCATCACCACTTAAAAGGACAAAATCTTCGCCACAAAGTTCACGGTGAATTCGTACGCGGTCTAAATCGCCGGTCGCATCTTTGATGCCAACGATGTTTTCGAATTCAGATAAACGCGCAACGGTTTCTGGCAACATGTCTGCGACAGTACGCCCAGGCACGTTATACAGAATTTGTGGGAGTTCAGTGGATTCAGAAATCGCTTTGAAGTGTTGGAACAACCCTTCTTGAGACGGTTTGTTGTAGTAAGGCACGACGCTCAAACAACCTGCAATACCAGAACCTGCAAACATTTTGCTGAAGGTAATGGCTTCATGTGTTGCGTTTGCACCTGTTCCTGCAATAACAGGAATGCGGCCGTCTGCGAACTCTAACGTCTTCAGAACAATCTTGATGTGCTCTTCCACGGTGACGGTTGCAGATTCACCTGTTGTACCCACAGAAACGATTGCATCTGTGCCAGCATCAACATGAAAATCTACGAGATTTTTCAAACTGGTATAGTCAACTTCACCAGAGCTATCCATCGGTGTGGCTAATGCCACGATACTTCCTGAAAACATTTCCTTCTCCAAAAATGCGTTTTGTTCCATGGTACGTTTGGCGACATGCAAAAACAAGCGCTGAGACAGCGCTTAAACGCTGGCTTTGCGCGGTTGATCACCACGAAAATGAACGATATTGTCCTGACTAGCGTAATGTTGATTGCCAAACTTGTCTGAACGCATCAAAAAGCGTTATTTTCGCTTTGATATCATCAGTGAGACAGAACGGGCAGCCTTTCATTCAAACGCGAACAAGAAAGGTTTACGCTTATACCCAAACAACCAGAAGATGCAGTAATCAGGTTGCTTAGATAGACATCAAAATGACATTTTTCATGTAAGAATATGAGCGCTCAACAGTGCTACTATTTTCAATAAGGAAGACATATGCAAATGCTGACCGCCGGTGCTGCTGCACCAGAATTTACGCTTCAAGATCAAAACGGCGAAATGGTGTCGCTGAGTCAGTTCAAAGGGAAAAACAAAGTTCTGGTGTATTTCTACCCAAAAGCCATGACACCGGGTTGCATTACTCAAGCCTGTTCATTGCGCGACAGCAAAGGTGAACTCGAAGCACTGAACACTGTGGTACTTGGCTTAAGCCCAGATCCAGTGAAAAAGCTAAAGGGGTTTGAAGAAAAGAAAGAACTGAACTTCACCCTGTTGAGCGATGAAGACCATGCCATTGCTGATGCTTTTGGCGTGTGGGGTCCCAAAAAATTCATGGGCCGAGAATTCGATGGTATTCACCGTATCAGTTTCCTTGTCGGTGAAGATGGCAATATTGAACACGTGTTCAACAAATTCAAAACCAAAGACCATCACGATGTTGTGATTAGCTACCTTAAAGGCGATTAACGCAAACTGTCAGACACATTGACGCCAACTCTATATGCAGAAAACCGGCTTTCGCCGGTTTTTTCACGTTTAAACAAATGCCGAATAAACAAATGCCGAATGTGGGGTGACTAATGCGGAAATGGCAACGCCAACGCATCTGGGTATTTACGACCACGCGCAATGTTCTGAGCACGTTCAACAATCTCATCGTTTTTTAACGAAGCCGTTAGCGGCAATGTCGGGTTTTGCCAGGCATCAGGCAATGAAATCCAGCCACGTTGCTCACAGTGAGCAAGGATACGATCTGCTGCTTGAAGCGCTGACGACGCTTTTACCAATTCAATACGCGCATAACGCTCGCCTTCGAACGTTGCATCCGCTGCGCGCAAACTTGGGTCATCACCTGGGATTTGCTGCGCACCACAAAGCGGCTTTCCTCCAACCTCTGCATGTTCAAACTCAGGTAACCACTGGCTGAAATGAGAAATAGCGCGCTCTGTACGTTCGCGGATTTCAGGCCACTCCCAACCGCCCCCGGCTTTCACCACCATATGTTGCGGTAAATCCGGTTGTGCCGACGCTTCTGTGCTCGCGACCAAGCCACCATCAAACAAGGTAATGTCCTGTGTCATTCCATGAAGCTGAATAAAGCCATTTGCATAGGGGGTTAGCTGTGCCATACCTTGCGGTGTACCACGATCACCATGAACAATAACCTCTGGCCACATCCCGGCTTGCGATGGCCAGTGAGCGACATAGGCGGCTTTGTACTCCACCCAACGCTTGCGAGGGAACGATGCGAGGTCATCAACTGTACCTGTGCGGAAACCACAAGCATTGACGACAAAATCAACGTCATGAGACTGAGCCTTCCCATCACCGTCTATTGACCCAATTCGCCACCCCTCAGAAAGAGACTCGATCTTAGTGATGGTATGTTTCAGGTGAACACTGCAATGAGGTGACTGTTCTAAACCCAGCGCAGCTGTCGCCGCTAAACGAAACACACTCAGGCCATATTCTTGCACAACGACCAACGGGAATTTGAACTTATCATGTGGCATGTATTTAGCCACTGGTATCAACCATTCATCTGGTGTCTGTGGATTTTCTGGCAGTGACTCTTTCGCTAACCGCGCCAAGTCCTGTTCGTTATATAGGGTGAAGTATTGCTCAGGAGTACCGAGCACTTCGTTATCTGCGTCCTGAGCAATAAGAGTTCGGTAATGCTGCGTCAATGTCTCAAGTCGATCCAGAATGGCATCAGGCTGGCCTGAGTCTGTGGTGGGTATTGCTATCACCGTTGGACGACGATTTACCGTATCAGGGTAAGCACGCACGGTGGCGATGGACTGCTCAAGCAATGCGATACACTGCTCGTCAGAAATTTCACGGTATAAGTTGCCACCAGCATGAAGGTGGCAAATAGGAGGGCCACTCACTAAGCTATCGCCCGCTTCAAACAACAGCGTTTCAATGCCAAGTCCTGCCATTTTTAGTGCTGTCGTCGCACCCGCAACGCCACCACCAACAATACCTACTCTAAAAGGTGCTGCCGATATCGCCAGCTCAGTTCGCTCACTACCCAACAAGATCGAAATTCTCGCTCAAAAGTTTTAAAAAGTATCGGTCTGCAAAATCTGCAAAAAAGAAGAGACCGCTAAAGGTCTCTTGTTATTACCTTGCCCATGACGTTAGGGATCATTTTAGTTTGAAGATTTAGACACTGCATCTTCTTCAAGGTCATGCGATGGCAATGCATTCCACACCGCTTTGACTAAAGTCGCTAATGGAATAGCAAAAAATACGCCCCAGAATCCCCAGAACCCGCCAAAAACAAGCACTGCCACAATAATAGCAACAGGGTGTAAATTAACGGCTTCAGAGAACAAGACTGGCACCAAAACGTTGCCATCCAGCGCTTGGATAATGCCGTATGCCAGCATCAAATAGCCAAGCTCAGGACTGATCCCCCATTGAAACAGAGCCACCATGAAAATCGGCAATGTCACCGCTGCGGCACCAATATAAGGAATGAGTACAGACAAGCCTGTCGCGACACTTAACAATGCGGCATAACGCAAATCTAGCAGCGCGAAAGTTATATAACTGGCGATACCCACAATGATGATTTCAGTCACCTTGCCACGAATATAGTTCGAGATTTGCTCATTCATCTCACTGGCAACTCGATTCGTCAATTTGCGGTTTCGAGGCAAAAACGCACTGAAAGATGCCAGCATTTCATCGCGATCTTTTAGCAAAAAGAACAGTAACAATGGCACAAGAATCAAGTAGACAGCGAGCGTGGCCAAACTCACCAACGAGGCAAGAGAGCCTTTTACTGCCGTCTCTCCCAAGCCAAGCACTCGGCTTTGAAGCGTGTCGAGAAAGGCGGTCACCATCTCAGGCTGAATGACATCAGGGTACGCTTCAGGTAAGTGAGAGATATAGAACTGGAAATCGTTAAACATCGTCGGGATGTCAGCGATTAAATTAATCACCTGAGTCCAAATTGTGGGCACTAAGCCAAAACAGGCAAGTAACATGAGTCCCACAAAAAGAGTCAGCACAAAAATGACGGACATCACTCGAGGGAGCCCCAAAGAGACCATTTTAGACACTGGCCATTCCAGCAGATAAGCCAATACAATCGCCACCAACAACGGAGCCAGCAAGTTGCCGAAGAAGTAAATGACCACAAAGCCCATAATAAGTAATGTGATCAAACTGACCGCATGTGGATCTGAAAACCGTCTTTTGTACCAACGGTTAAGCATTTCTAACATGTAAATTCCCGTTTAAAGTTTGGTGACGTAAAACACCGTCGCACCAGACACAACGCTTTGCTCAAAATCAAACCCATTGCCATTTAAGTAGCGGGGAATATCCTTCACTGTACCGCTGTCTAACACGTATAGCGCTATTTGCTCTCCCTGCCCCAATGTTGCACAGGCTCTTTTGGCCATAAGCAACGCCATAGGACAACGATGCTCACGCAAATCAAGGGATTGAATTTCCATTCTTTCTCACTGATCGCTATTATCGACCGCATTGTATACTTAAACGGCGCGGAGATGTAGTTCAGGGTAACCTCGTGCTTCGTTAAGCGACACAGAACCTCTCTACGAGTTTGCTGTCTATCTATAAGATATCGCATCCATATTTCCGCGTGCTGGAGGCACCAACGTCAGTTATGCAGTTGTTTAAAAAAATGACGACAAGTCTTTTAGTCGCCTCTATTTCTCTATCATCCCCAGTGATGGCAACCAGTTACAGCAGCCTCCCAGACATTGGCACGGCAGCAGCAGGGACATTGTCGGTCGAAAAAGAAATTGAATTTGGTAAGGCTTACATGCGCATTCTGCGTGGTAGTCAACCGATCGTTAACGACCCTCTTCTTTCTGAGTATATTTCCTCGCTAGGTGCAACATTAGTTGCAAATGCAAACGATGTTAAAACGCCTTTTGAGTTCATTCTGATCCGCAATCGTGACATTAATGCGTTTGCATTCTTCGGTGGCCACGTCGCGCTTCACACGGGTCTTTTCCTTCATGCTCAAAGCGAAAGTGAACTGGCATCGGTTGTTGCCCATGAGATTGCCCACTTAACACAGCGCCATCTTGCTCGTGCCATGGAAGATCAAGCGCGACAAACACCGTTGACGATGGCAGCGCTCGTGGGCTCACTAATGCTTGCGATTGCCGCACCACAAGCAGGGATCGCTGCAGCACAAGCTACAACGGCAGCGACTATTCAAAGCCGGATAAACTATACGCGCAGCAACGAAAAAGAAGCGGATCGTGTAGGGATTGAAACGTTATCGCGTTCAGGATTTGATGTGAATGCCATGCCGCGATTCTTCACCCGCTTATCTGATCAATATCGATTTGCATCCAAGCCACCACAGTTTCTGCTGACTCACCCAATGCCAGACTCGCGTATTACAGACTCTCGTGATCGCGCACAGCAATATCCACAGAAAACCGTGCCTTACTCGCCAGAATATCAATTGGCTAGAGCAAGGGTAATTGCCCGATATACAGGTTTAGACCACAAAGCGGCGTTGGATGGATTCAATCGCGATTTAAAAAATGCTTCGCCAGCTCAAGCGCAATCCATCAATTACGGAAAGGCGCTTGTCTACATTGATAGCCGTCAGTTTGACAAAGCAGGGGCGTTGCTGGCACCACTGATCAAAGCACAACCTAATAACCGTTTTTTCCTTGATGCGATGACCGATCTGGATGTAAGCCAGAAGCATTTTGATCAAGCCTTGAAACGCTTAAACAATGCGTTGGAAAGCCAACCCAATAATCCAGTACTGCTATTAAACCGAGATTATGTGCTGGTTAAAGCTGAAAGATATAAAGAAGCCACAACAGGACTTACGCGATTCACTCATCGCTATCCGAATGACGTTAATGGCTGGTCTCTGCTTCAAGAATCTTATGACAACCAAGGGATCCGTCATGGAGCACTCGCGGCACAAGGCGAACTGTATGCTCTACAAGCACGCTGGCACAAAGCTATTAACAATTACACACAAGCTAGCCAACTGGTAGAGCTTGGCAGTCTTGATCAAGCTCGTTACGATGCGCGTATTGATCAACTTAGGGTTGAGGAAGCGCGTTTTTCTGCACTTCAACGCTAACGATACAACTATACCTCCAAGCCTGATTACGTTTTCACACACGTCGACGGCTTGGCAATGACAACAAAAACTGCGACAAATAACGCAGTACAAGGAGTTTTCATGTCAGTCACCATTTACCACAACTCACGCTGTTCTAAGAGTCGCCAGACTTTGGCTCTACTTACTGAACGTGGCATTGAACCAGAAATCGTGGCCTATTTAGACACCCCTCCGACGATAGAAATCATTCAGACATTACTGACTCAACTTGGCTTCGATTCACCACGCCAAATGATGCGCACTAAGGAAGATATCTACAAAGCACTCAACCTTGGCGATGCGTCTGTCACCGATGAGCAGTTAATCGTCGCCATGGCGGCAAACCCAAAACTGATTGAACGCCCTATTGTGGTCGCCAATGGTAAAGCGGCAATGGGTCGTCCACCTGAAAACGTGCTCGATATTCTCTAATGACTGAGATATTGGTGCTCTACTATAGCCGCCACGGGGGAACTCAGAAAATGGCTCGCTTGCTAGCAAGAGGGATTGAGTCAACTGGCGCTATTGCAAGGCTTCGTACCGTACCCGAGTTGGCATTTGTGGATGAGGGATGCCCTCATGAAAGCGTGTCCACCGCGAAGTCTGACGACCCTTATGTCACGCTGGAAGATCTCAAAGCTTGTCATGGCCTCGCGCTAGGCAGCCCTGTTCGCTTTGGAAATATGGCTGCACCGCTCAAGCACTTTATCGACAGTACAAGCAAAGCTTGGCTTGAAGGGACATTGATCGGTAAACCAGCCATGGTCTTCAACTCTGGCTCAATGTTGCATGGCGGGCAAGAGACGACGTTGCAATCCATGATGCTGCCACTGCTGCATCATGGCATGGTCATCGTTGGTCTTCCCCACTCAGAGTCAGCATTGCACACCACATCAGGTGGCGGCTCTCCGTATGGTCCATCTCATGTTAACGTTGAAGGTCATCGCCAGCCTGACAATGATGAAAAGAATCTCGCCATTGCTGCAGGTAAAAGGCTTGCAGACATTGCAACCAAGCTTCGGCATTGATTCCAATAGATAGAAATAAGACTTAGATAAAAGGAGTTATCCCGTTGTTCTCTTCTACTTCTCGCCTTAGGGCAGTTGCGCTTTCTTCATACTTAGCACTGTTTGGCTGGGTCGCGTTATGGCATGCCGTTTTATCGCCACATATTCATGTAAACCCTTACGGCGTCACCATCGCCTGGTTACTCCCTTTGCTCTTGCCGTTAAAAGGGATAATTACAGGTAAGCCTTATACACACGCGTGGGCGAACTTCATTCTAATGCTCTATTTTACCCATGCCCTCACGATCTTATGGATCGACCAAGGGGAGCGCTGGCTGGCACTTGTAGAACTCGTACTGACTTCAATCTCATTTGTTAGCAACATCTATTTCGCAAAACGAAAAGGGCAGGAAATGGGGTTAGGGCTGAAAAAATTGTCTCAAGTTGAACGCGAAGAAAAAGCGCGATTTGAAAAGTAGCCTTCAGGCTCAACGTGACGCCATGCATAGCCAGACACAAAAAAAGCAGGTGAATTCACCTGCTTTTTCTTTTTCATGAATGTCGGTTAACGTGATTCAACCCATCCATTGGTAGGTCAATGTCGACGAATTGGCACTGTTTACCTCAGGAGTATCAGTCACGACCGGTGCAATAGCCGGCACAGCGACACCATCAATCACCTCTTGTGTTGCACCATTGACACCAGCATCGACAGGTTGAGTTGGCGCGGGCAGCATCTCAACAACAGGTTCTGGTAACACTTCAACACGACGAAGGCGACGATCAGACATCATCTCATTGTGAAAAATTTCTTCATTCGCTAGCAGGCTGATGCGAAACGTTGCCGTCCCCGCATCAATAGACTCTAAACGAAGAGAAGCAACGGAGTTAAGTCCTTTTAGCGTGCGCTCAACCACAAAGAAGTCTTCAGCATCATTCAAGCCTGTAATGGTCAACGCCGTCGCATTACTATCAGCCACGCCTAAATTAATCGCCAAACGATCTGCGTAATAGTTAGAAATGTCATCAACCATTGTTGCAAATGCTTGTGCTGGCGCACCTGATGCTTGACCCTCTATCGGCGCATCACTGCCAAGGTTTGCCGCATTGGGAAATAATTGCCAACTCAAACGGTTATTGCGTACTTTCACCACCGCGACACCGGTAGGATTATAGCGCGCACTCGCTTGTGAAATTGGCCCCGTAAATCCTCCCCAAAGGTCAGGAATAGATATTGCGACCACATCGTCGAAGTCACCCACTGGCATCAAAACAGGCAGACCACGTCGATCTCCTTCTGATTTCAGTGTCGAAATCAAATCAGAGCCAGACTGCTCCCACACTACATTACGCTGTGATGCGTTGTCTTCCACTAACCAGAACAGAACTTCAGGGCGTGGTAGCCCCCAATACGGTACTTGCGCTTGCGTCAGTAATGTCCGGATTTTGGCATCATCAAATGCCAATACTAAGCTGCGTAATCCTTCAGAGTCCCCGTACCCTAACTGAGTGATGTATTGGTTTACCGAAGGAAGCGCCTTTTGAATCACCGGATTTTCACCCACATTGGCTTGACCCGACATGCGTACCAACACATCAACAAACGCTTTTTGTTTTGCTGCTTGTTCCGTCGCGGTATCACTATCATCCAGCACGACTTCAGTACTGAACAATGAAGAAGCCATTGCACTGGTTTGCCCTAGTGCTAACGCCAAAACGAAAAAAAATATTCGTAACATATATTTGCCAGACAACTCGAATTTTAAACGTTGATCATAAATTGAAGCCACACTGTCAGCAATGGCAAAACATCGAATTTGAGCGATATAACCAAGCGACGCTATTCAATAAGCCACATATGATCAGTCCGTCTCCGCATATCCATGCCCATTGACATAAAAAGTATAAACCTCACAGGCACATTCCATTGACCACGCGTTAAAGAAAAAGTTAGAAACAGACTGTGTAATTCATCGACAAGACAGCGTCAATCACTGAAAAACACCTATTTATTGTGGTAGTATCCGCCGATTTTTCATTTTAGGAAGGAGCGTCATGATGCAATTCTTATTAGGGGCACAAATGTTATTTGTTGCCTTCGGCGCGTTGGTGTTGGTTCCGCTATTAACCGGACTTGACCCTAACGTTGCACTCTTCGGTGCGGGTATCGGTACCTTGCTTTTCCAATTAGTAACTAAGCGTTCCGTTCCCATTTTCCTCGCCTCTTCTTTCGCTTTTATCGCCCCCATTATGTTCGGTGTTCAAACATGGGGTATTCCAGCCACCATGGGCGGCCTAATGGTAGCGGGGGTAGTCTATGTCATCATGGGTGGCATCATTAAAGTTCGAGGTGTGGGTTTTATTCACAAACTTCTACCACCTGTTGTTGTTGGCCCCGTGATTATGGTCATAGGCCTAGGATTGGCACCCGCTGCAGTTAACATGGCATTGGGTAAATCTGGCGATGGCGCATTTCAGCTCGTTGATGGCTCTGTGGCACTTTGGATCTCAGGCGTCTCGTTAGTCACAACGATTGCGATGTCTGTATTTGCAAAGGGCTTCTTTAGACTGGTCCCAATTTTAGCCGGCATTATTTCTGGCTATGCAGTCGCACTGTTCTTTGGCGTAGTCGATTTCTCTCCGGTTCTTAATGCCGCATGGCTTGCTATGCCAGCATTCACGGCTCCAGCATTCAACATCAACGCCATCTTGTTTATGATTCCTGTTGCCATTGCTCCTGCAGTTGAGCACGTTGGCGACATGCTAGCTATCTCAAACGTAACCGGTAAAGACTACCTGAAAAAACCAGGACTACACCGTACCATGGCGGGTGACGGCGTGGCCACGATAGCCGCTTCAATGTTCGGTGCACCACCCAACACCACCTACAGTGAAGTCACAGGTGCGGTGATGCTAACTCGCGCATTTAATCCTGCCATCATGACTTGGGCTGCTGTCACCGCAATTATCTTGGCCTTTGTGGGCAAGCTAGGTGCAGTACTGCAAACCATTCCTGTCCCAGTTATGGGCGGCATCATGATTTTGTTATTCGGTTCGATTGCAACCGTTGGCCTAAATACATTGATTAAAAACCAAGTGGATCTGCACAAAGCGCGCAACCTGACCATTGTGGCGGTAACACTGGTGTTTGGTATTGGTGGTATGGCGTTTGGTATTGGCGAGTTCAGCCTTCAAGGCATCAGCTTGTGCGGTATCGTGGCTATCTTGCTTAACCTCATTCTCCCGCATGACATGGGTGAAACTCACGTTGTCGATAATGCGCAAATGGAAGACTGATTAGTCAAAAAATAGGTAATAAAAAAGGCTTCCATTGGAAGCCTTTTTTATTGTTGCTGCCACAAGCACTAATGGTGCTTATTTAGTACCAAAAATCTTGTCGCCCGCATCGCCCAAGCCAGGAACGATGTAGCCTTTGTCATTCAGTTTTTCATCAATGGCAGCGGTATATAACTCAACATCTGGGTGCGCCTTCTCTAGTGCTTCTAGGCCTTCAGGTGCCGCAACGAGTACCAACACTTTAATGTTGAAACAACCGTTCTCTTTCAACAGGTCAATCGTCGCGATCATTGAACCACCGGTTGCCAACATTGGATCAACCACCAGCGCCATACGTTCGTTGATGTTGCTTGCCAGTTTGTGGAAATAAGGCACTGGCTCTAGCGTTTCTTCATCACGGTAGATTCCTACCACGCTGATACGTGCACTTGGAATGTGCTCAAGTACGCCATCCATCATACCCAGACCTGCACGCAAAATAGGCACAACCGTGACTTTTTTGCCCTTGATCTGATCGACTTCAACAGGACCATTCCAACCTTCAATAGTCACTTTTTCGGTTTCAAAGTCTGATGTTGCTTCATAAGTCAGCAGGCTGCCAACTTCGGTGGCCAACTCACGGAAACGCTTGGTGCTGATATCACCTTCACGCATCAAACCGATTTTATGCTTAACAAGCGGATGCTTAACCTCAACCACTTTCATGACAGACTCCTGCAAAAAAACAAATTAACCGCATTATACACAAGAAATATGGGGGGAATAGTTACAGACAACTAGTTGCGCTTTTTTGCTGCAAATTGGCTGACGCAAACGTTTTCCTTTTTAGAATGGCACTGTTAAAATAGCGCCGCTTTTAAGTCCATAACTTGGTAAGGATCCCCAGTGAGCGATAATAAGTCTTCTCTTAGCTACAAAGATGCAGGTGTAGATATCGATGCAGGTAACGCCCTCGTTGACAGAATCAAAGGTGTAGTTAAGCGCACTCGTCGTCCTGAAGTCATGGGTGGCATCGGTGGCTTCGGCGCACTTTGCGAATTGCCTACAAAATACAAACAGCCCGTACTGGTCTCTGGTACTGACGGTGTAGGTACCAAGCTTCGCCTAGCAATGGATCTGAAAAAACACGACACCATTGGTATCGATTTGGTTGCTATGTGTGTGAACGATTTGATTGTTCAAGGTGCAGAGCCCCTATTCTTCCTTGATTACTATGCAACAGGAAAACTGGATGTTGATACCGCGGCGGATGTCGTCACGGGTATTGGTGAAGGTTGTCTGCAATCTGGTTGCGCATTGATCGGTGGCGAAACCGCTGAAATGCCAGGTATGTATGACGGTGAAGACTACGACGTTGCAGGTTTCTGCGTCGGTGTTGTAGAAAAAGAAGACATCATTGACGGCTCTAAAGTCAGTGCTGGTGACGCAATCATCGCTATCGCATCTTCAGGCCCTCACTCAAACGGTTATAGCTTAGTGCGTAAGATCATCGAAGTATCAAATGCCGATGTGACTGCTGAGCTTGAAGGAAAATCATTGGGTGACCACCTTCTAGAGCCGACTCGCATTTATGTTAAGCCTGTCCTTAAGATGCTAGAAACCTGCGATGCACACGCAATATCGCACATCACTGGTGGTGGTTTCTGGGAAAACATTCCTCGCGTTTTGCCTGAAGGCACTAAAGCTGTTATCGATGGTAACAGCTGGGAGTGGCCTGCTATTTTCAAATGGCTACAAGAAAACGGCAACGTGACTCAACACGAAATGTACCGCACCTTTAACTGTGGTGTTGGTTTGATCATTGCCCTACCTGCAGAGCAAGCTCAACAAGCTATCGACATTCTCAACCAAGAAGGTGAGAAAGCGTGGCTACTTGGCAACATTGCAAATGCATCTGCCGATGAAGAGCAGGTAGAAATCAAGGGGTGATCATGAAAAACGTGGTAGTGCTGGTTTCCGGAAACGGCTCTAACTTGCAAGCCATTATCGATCGATGCCATCAAAAAGATGGCATCAATATAGCAGCGGTAATAGCGAACAAAGAAGATGCCTACGGGCTGACTCGTGCAAAAAGTGCAGGTATTGATGCTGTCGTGGTGCCAAGCAAAGGAATCACCGATCGCAGCGAGTATGACGATAAATTGATGACTGCCATTGATGGCTATCAACCCGATCTTATTGTGCTCGCTGGTTTCATGCGAATCTTAACGCCTGCATTTGTTCAGCATTACCACGCTAAAATGATCAATATCCACCCTTCGTTGCTTCCTAAGTACACGGGCTTGAATACCCACCAGCGAGCCATTGATGCCGGTGACAAAGTGCATGGAACCTCTGTGCACTTTGTGACTGAAGAACTCGATGGCGGTCCTGTTATTCTTCAAGCACAAGTGCCTATCTTTGAACAGGACAATGCCGATACCGTGTTTGAGCGAGTTCAAGAGCAAGAGCATCGTATCTATCCGCTCGTCATTGAATGGTTCTGTGAGGGGCGTTTGACAATGAACGACGGACAAGCACTAATGGATGGCTTGATGTTGGGAGAGGCTGGTTACGCAACCGAATAACTCTCGACTAACCACATGATTGATTTAAAAGAAAAACGCGCCAATCAGCGCGTTTTTTTGTATCTGGACCGTTACCGTTAAAGCCCTTCTCGCTAGCTTTTAAAATCTGCGCGGTTACAAGTGATCACTTCACCAAGATGGAACACGCAATACTCACCAGGCTGCATTTTATGCCACGTTTCATTGTTGGTGAGTGGCTGAGTTGCAATGACAGTCACCACGTCGTTGGGTGTCGTTTCTTCTTGAAAATCGACCGTAACATCTTCATCGATCAAGCTTGCTTTGCCAAACGGCGCACGGCGAGTGATCCAATGAAGGTTGTTAGTACAATACGCCATGACGTAATCACCATCGCTAAACAGCATGTTAAACACACCAAGTTCACGCAAGGTGTCGCATCGACTCGCAATAAATCGAAAGACTTCGGTCATGTCCTCTGGCTTTTCCGGGTAGTAGTGCTCAATTTCATGCAGCAACCAGCAGAACGCCTTTTCACTGTCCGTTTCACCGACCGGTTTGAAGTGCCCTGACGGCATATCTTCATAACCCGTAAGTTGGCCATTGTGCGCATACGTCCAATAACGTCCCCAAATTTCACGGGTAAACGGGTGCGTATTTTCAAGATTCACTTCACCGCGATTGGCTTGTCGGATATGACTGACCACAGCACAGCTTTTTATTGGGTAACTTTGTACGAGTTCAGCGATTTTTGAGTTACAGCTTGGGTTTGGATCTTTGAAGGTACGAAAGCCTTTTCCTTCATAAAAAACGATTCCCCAGCCATCTCGGTGCGGACCTGTATTGCCACCACGTTGAATCAAACCGGTAAAACTAAAACAAATATCGGTTGGCACATTGGCACTCATGCCAAGAAGTTCACACATGTTCCGTCACACTTTCCTTATCAACAGTGCTGAACTGCTGTTCATCGAACCACTCAGCACTGTATGGGCAAATCCCTATTATTTTTCCATTTCTTTTTCAACAAGCTGGATCAAGATGTGGATAATCTTGATGTGCACTTCCTGAATACGGTCAGCATAACCAAAATGCGGCACACGGATTTCAATATCCGCAAGTCCTGCCATTTTACCGCCGTCTTTGCCCGTCAACATGATAGACGTCATGCCTTTGGCTTTTGCCGCCTCAATCGCTCGAAGAATGTTACCTGAGTTACCCGATGTAGACAGACCAAACAGCACATCACCTTTCATACCTACCGCTTCAAGATAGCGAGAGAATACAAACTCGTAACCAAAGTCATTACTCACACATGAGATGTGGCTTGGGTCTGAAATAGCAATCGCCGGATAACCTGGACGATTTTCGCGATAACGACCGGTCAACTCTTCCGCAAAGTGCATTGCGTCACAATGCGAGCCACCGTTACCGCATGATAGAACTTTGCCGCCCGCTTTAAATGCATCCGCCAGATGCTTTGCAGCAGCTTCAATGTTCGCAATATTCTTTTCATCTTTTAGAAACGCGTCTAGCACGCTTGCAGCTTCTGTCAGCTCAGAGCGAATAAGGTCTTGGTACATGGGCTATTCTCTTTTTTTATGTTGAATGGCATGGGGCAAGCCGCCCAAATTTGTCTTGAACCAGTGTACCCGTAAACACCGGAAGCTGTCGATATTCCCATGACGGTTGTGATTGTTGAATGAAAACAATTATCTGAAAAATAAATTAGAGCAATTCACCTAATCAGTGAAAGACGGTGCACATTTTTACGGGTCATTGTTTTACATTCTCGCAAAAACCTGCTTACAATTAAGTGGTATGACCTCTTACCAATTTAAGCTGGGTTGATGGATAAGGAGAACCTGACATGGCAACAACCCTATATCTGATAACGTTCTTGGCAGTACTTGCACTTTTGGCCTATCACCGTGCTGGCCTAAAAATGTTCACTGCCGCAGCAGTAAGTTTGTTAATAGTTGGATCACTCCTTGGCAATGTTGGCCAAATATCGTGGTTGGTTTTCTTTGCTATAGCTATTCCACTTAATGTGCGTGCTTTTCGTGAAAGCTGGCTTAGCAAGCCGGCACTCAAGATGTTTAAAGGTGTAATGCCTGAAATGTCGCAAACAGAAAAGGAAGCCATTGATGCCGGCACTGTTTGGTGGGAAGCCGACCTTTTCCGGGGTGCGCCAGATTGGAACAAACTGCATGACATCCCTGCACCACGCTTGAGTGTTGAAGAGCGTGCTTTCCTTGATGGCCCTGTTAATGAAGTGTGCCGAATGGTCAATGACTACCAAGTGACACATGAGCTCGCCGATCTTCCAGAAGACGTATGGCAGTACTTAAAAGACAACAAGTTCTTCGCCATGATCATCAAGAAAGAATACGGTGGTCTTGAGTTCTCTGCTTACGCACAATCCTTGGTTTTGCAAAAGCTTACCGGCGTTTCTAGTGTGCTATCTTCAACCGTTGGTGTACCAAATAGCTTAGGCCCAGGCGAGCTGCTGCAACATTACGGTACCCGTGACCAAAAAGATTATTATCTGCCCCGTTTAGCAAATGGCCTTGAAATTCCATGCTTTGCCCTGACTAGCCCAGAAGCAGGCTCCGATGCTGGCTCTATTCCTGATGAAGGCTTCGTCACAAAAGGTATGTGGCAAGGAGAGGAAGTGCTCGGCATGTCGATCACTTGGAATAAACGCTACATCACTCTTGCACCCGTTGCGACGGTACTTGGTTTGGCATTCAAGCTCAAAGACCCCGACGGATTGCTTGGTAACGAAGCCGACCTAGGAATTACCTGTGCGTTAATCCCGACCGATCTCGATGGTGTAGAAATTGGTCGTCGACACTTCCCGCTGAACCTGCCATTCCAAAATGGCCCAACGCGCGGTAACAATATTTTCGTTCCTTTGGACTTCATCATTGGTGGTCCAGAAATGGCTGGTCAAGGCTGGCGCATGCTGGTCGAGTGTCTTTCAGTTGGTCGTGGTATTACGCTGCCTTCAAACTCAACGGGTGGACTCAAATCAGCCGCTTTGGCGACAGGTGCTTATGCTCGTATTCGACGCCAGTTCAAGTTACCTATCGGTAAAATGGAGGGTATCGAAGAGCCACTCGCTCGAATCGGTGGTAATGCGTATGTCATGGATGCCGCCAGTTCACTGACCGTGACAGGTATTGATTTGGGTGAAAAGCCTTCTGTTATCTCAGCGATTGTGAAATACCACTGTACGCACCGAGGTCAACGCAGTGTCATTGACGCGATGGATGTTGTCGGTGGTAAAGGTATATGCCTTGGGCCAAAGAACTTCTTAGCTCGAGGATATCAAGGCTCACCCATTGCCATTACAGTTGAAGGTGCGAACATTCTGACACGTTCAATGATCATTTATGGCCAGGGTGCCATTCGCTGTCATCCATTTGTGTTGACAGAAATGGAAGCCGCCTACAATGAAGACGAGCGTGAAGCGCTCAGCTCTTTTGACCAAGCGTTATTTGGCCACGTGGGCTTTGTGATCAGTAATCTTGTTCGTTCTGTGTGGTTAGGCCTAACTGACGGTCGCACCTCTAGTACCCCACGTAAGGATGACACGGCGCGCTATTACCAACAAATGAACCGCTACGCGTCAAACCTTGCACTCCTGTCTGACGTTTCAATGGCAATACTGGGTGGAAACCTTAAGCGTAAAGAACGTCTTTCCGCACGCCTTGGCGACGTGTTGAGTCAGCTTTATCTCGCCTCTTCTACCATGAAGCGATATGCCGATGAAGGCTACCAAAAGGCTGATATGCCATTGGTTCATTGGGGCATGCAGGACGCCTTGTATCAAACTGAGACGGCAATAATTGAGTTTCTAGATAACTTCCCTAGCCGTTGGGTTGCTGCGCCACTCCGCGTCATGCTGTTCCCATTTGGCACTCGTCGCACTAAGCCCAATGACCAACTGGATGGCAAAGTTGCTCAAATTTTGCAAACACCAGGAGAGTCAAGAAGCCGAATTGGTCGAGGGCAGTTCCTTGAAGCATCAGAACACAACCCAGTCGGTAAAATTGAAAAAGCACTTCTCGATATTTTAGCGGCTGAACCTGTCCACAAAAAGGTCTGTGATACGACAGGTCAAAAGCTACCATTCATGTTCCTCGACAAAGTGGCGCAGATTGGTTTGAGTGAAGGTGTGATCACCGACAAAGAGGCGGAAATTCTGTGCATCGCGGAAGCAGGTCGATTAGAAACCATCAATGTGGATGACTTTGAATCCGATGAGCTTGCCGCAGCGAGCAAGGCTTTGGATAAGGTTATTCATGCCGCATAGTCTGGGCTAGCATTACTCGGGGCTCAAAAAAGGAGAAGCATAGCTTCTCCTTTTTTTGTCTTTCATGTGCAGTTCTCAACACATGATCTAAAAACAGAATCACACACCACTTAACCACACCATTTCAACCCGAACAGTCATATAACCAAACAATTAAGCATCACGCAGCTTTATCTGAATCTTCCGGTGGCGGCGCTTCTAACTCTTCTTCTGTTTCAGCCGCGAGCTTTTTCGCTTTGATTTTACGAATGATAAACCAGGTTAATATCGCCAGAACAAGCAGTAAGATGTTACCACCAATAATGGTGATCATTGCCATCTTGCGGTCTTCTTCTCGTTGTATGGCTTGAAGCCGTTCTTCTTCAATGCGCGCACGCTCCGCTTCTCTTTCTTCTCGCTCGAGCTTAGCCTTCTCAATGGCTTCGTAATCTGCCACGGCAAACGTCTGCTCGGGTAAATGAAAGACTAATGAACGCCCTGACAACTTGTCTGTACCGTAAAGCCAAGCGAACCACTTGTGCTGTCCCGGTTCAGCAAAATTATCAATATCTACGTTTAGTGCTGTATATTCTTTACTGGAAACCCCTTGATATACAGAAGTTTTTCCTTTGGGGCCTTTAAATTCAGCATGTGCCGCTATGGATCCATTTTCGATACTGGCAGAGTCTGATTCCACGAGCAGATGATGAGGAAGCGCTTTTTTTCGGCTTTGCTTAAATGTCGCCATCAGAGGCGTTGGATATACGAGAACTTCTTGCTCTAACGTACGAAAAAACACGCCATTTCCAGACGTCACCCGCGCACGGTACTTTCCTGGCGCGGCATTAACTGGCAACTCAACGGTAAAAATGCCATCCCCCGCCACTTCATCCAACCCCGAACCATCATCGATAAATCGACCTAGTGACATTTCCTGTGGACGCTGATCAACGGGGATATCTTCCACACTCTCTAAGAACTCGGTGAACGTCACCGTCAATTCCACGCGATCGAGGAAATCTCGCAGGTTTAATGGCTCGCCTGCCTGCATTAAGCGTGCAGTGAACTTAAGGGTTTCTCCTTGATAGAGCCGATGAGGGAAGGTATCTACCTTCATACTCAGCTCTGACAAAATACGAATCTTATTCTCTGGTGTCACCTTACCTATTGCCTGCCAGGGTCCGGGCATTGGGTCGAAAATCGAGACAATATCCATGTCAGGTTCTTTGTGCCAAGACACGTTGTCAGGGTGACGCCACTCATACAGTTTCGTGCCATCAGGTTGGACGAGAACAACAGGCTTACTTGGATTCTTGCGATAAATAACAAACGCAACCTGCGTAATGGTGGAGTCGATACGAAAACGGTTATTCAACAATCGAATATCACGATCAGATGTCTGCTCCGCTGCGGCGCTGAACACAGTCAACAACGCAAGCAGCACGCCAAACCATCCCATTTTCATATCATCTCCTGTTACCGCCAGAGACAGCTGCCGTTTTTCGCGATAACGTCCAGCTGCGCTTCATGTTCTATTAGTTCATCGGCAGATGCATGAATGATCTTTAATTTTTTTGTTCCCACTTCAACACGTCGAATGGACTCGTCATTGGTATCTTGCCCATTTGAATCCGTTCCGCTAAAGGACAGCGTTGTTTGCCCACCGGTCATCAACAAATAGACGTCGGCGAGAATCTCGGCATCCAGCAAAGCACCGTGCAGTGTTCGGTGTGAGTTATCTATGCCATAACGGTCACAGAGCACATCCAGGTTGTTACGTTTGCCGGGGAAGATCTTCCTTGCCATCGCAAGGGTATCTGTGACCTTGCAATAGTCTTCAGTTTTGCCGATGCTCGGATCAACGGTCTGAAACTCGTTATCCATGAAACTAACGTCAAAGGGCGCATTGTGTGCGACCAACTCAGCCCCTTTAATGAACGCCAGAAATTCTTCATGAATGGCTGCGTATTCCGGCTTACCCACCAAGAATTCATCGGTAATACCGTGAACGGAAATAGCCTCTGGGTCTATCTCGCGATCTGGCTTGATATACACATGAAAGTGTCGCCCCGTAAGCTTGCGGTTAACAATTTCAACGGCACCAATTTCAATAATTTTATGGCCTTCATAAACAGGGCCACCCTCACGGTTCATACCCGTGGTTTCTGTATCGAGAACGATTATTCTGTCGTAACTGGCTTTCATGGCGTCACTTATGTCAGACTTGGCGATTAATTTAAATAGATACTAACAAATATGGTCAAGCAGGTAGAAATTTTCACTGACGGATCTTGCCTCGGCAATCCAGGACCCGGTGGTTATGGGGTGGTTTTACGCTATAAGCAGCACGAAAAAGAGATAAGCGAAGGCTTTGAACTCACCACTAACAACCGCATGGAATTACTTGCCGCTATTGTGGGACTTGCCAGCCTCAAAGAGCATTGCTCTGTGGTTTTGACTACCGACAGCCAGTACGTTCGACAAGGTATCACTCAATGGATTCATAACTGGAAAAAACGTGATTGGAAAACCGCGGATAAAAAAACCGTTAAGAATGCGGATCTTTGGCAAAAGCTAGACAAGGAAGCTCAGCGTCACACCATCGACTGGCAGTGGGTTAAAGGGCATGCAGGCCATCCGGAAAATGAACGTTGTGATGAACTGGCACGTGCTGGGGCAGAAAAACCCACTCAACCCGATACGGGTTACCAACCCAACGAGTAGTCAGCCTTCTTTATTGGATCAACGCTTGGTCAAACCACATACGACCCTAGCATTCAAATATCGCCAGATCCGGTTCGATAATTCACACTGACTGGCGATAAGCGTTTACGCAGTTTCCATTCAGGTTTTATCGGTTTCAATGGGTAAGTACGCTTTCTCGCGACAATAAAATAAAGAGAGCCCATTGCTGGCAATAACCCAGAACACGCGTTTTCGAACCACACTCCACATGTACGGTGCTGCGTTGCAGGGATCAAGCCGAAACACGACATTTCAATGATCTCGTAGTTTAGTAACCCCAGCCAATCCCGAACACGAAGTGGACTGAACATTCTTCCATTCCACGGTAGTTTGTTTTTACGCCACGGAATTAAGCGGCCGATACCCATCAAACTGCTTGGATTGACGCCAGAAAGGACCAAGTAACCATCATCGATCATCACTCTATCAATTTCGCGTAATAATCGATGGGGGTCGCTAGAGTAATCCAATTGGTTAGCGAGAATGCAAACATCGAAGGCTTTATCAACAAACGGAAGCTGATAGCCGTCAGCCTCGACATTTCTTAATGGATTTAACTTATCAATGCAGACTTGATGTTGAATGTTACAATGCCCGCTGGTTAACTCGCAGCTAAGGCCACCAAGTTTGAGCATGTGGTAACCAAAACATCGTGGAAGCCATTCGTCCAATCGAGTCTGAATATGCGAGCACGCCCACTCACCATGGGCAAATTGATCCCATGTGTACGGGTATTCTAATGGACGTTGACTACGTGCTGGCTTCATAGAGTATTTGAGTTATAGCTGGAGAGTAAAAATGCTATCGATATCAAGCATACCCGCATTTAATGACAATTACATCTGGTTACTAAAAAATGATGACAATCATTGTCTTGTTGTCGATCCCGGCGACGCAAAGCCCGTACTCACATATCTGGCAGAGCATGAGCTTATCTTAGACGCAATACTGCTTACTCACCATCATCATGACCACGTTGGTGGTGTCGAAGCATTAACATCTGTCTATTCAAGTGCTGCTGTTTATGGCCCATCCACCGAACGATTCCCACAAGTCACCCACCCTCTTGAAGATGGTGCATCGTTTTCTTTGTTCAACACGCAATTTACCGTTTTACAAGTCCCTGGACATACTGTTGACCACATCGCTTATCATGCAGATGGCAAGCTCTTTTGTGGTGACACCTTGTTCTCTGGTGGGTGTGGTCGCCTTTTTGAGGGTACCCCCTCTCAGATGCATTCCTCTTTGATGCGCCTCGCCGCTTTTCCTGACGAAACATTGGTGTTTTGCACGCACGAATACACACAATCAAACTTGAAATTTGCTCAAGTGGTTGAACCCAGCAATACTGCGCTTGGTGAGTATGTACTCACTGTTACCAATTTACGGGCTATCAATAAAATGACATTGCCGTCAACGATAGGTCGCGAAAAGAGCATTAATCCGTTTTTGCGCGCGAATCACGCTTCAGTAAAAGAAGCAGTGAAACATACTGCGACAGACAGCTCTGATATTGAAACTTTTGCAGCGCTCAGACGTTGGAAAGATGAATTTTGACGCAAGTCACTTGTAAGCAAACGTATAGGCCGATTATTATCATCGACCAATTTTTGAAAGGTTAATCTATTAATGAAGTTCCGTTATGTATTAGTGGGATCGATGTTTCTCGCGGGATGCCAATTAACAGGGCAAGATGACGTCGCAACAACGACTAATACGCCAGATCAACAGGAAACCTTGCAAGCCAAGGAAGCAACAACAGCCCATCAAGTTGAAACGCTTGAACCTAAGGTTGAAGCACCTGTTATTACTCCACAGAATCAGGAGGATGTCTGGAATCGGATTGCCATGCAAATGGACATGCCCGTCCCTGAAAACAAACGAGTTAAGTACTATCGTAATTGGTACTTAAAGCACCCTCAGCATCTCCATACTGTCGCAAAACGCGCAGAGCCTTTCCTCCACCTAATCACTGAAAAGGTAGAAGAACGCGGCATTCCGCTAGAGATTGCGTTACTTCCTGTTGTTGAAAGTTCATTTGACCAATTTGCATACTCACATGGTCGTGCTGCGGGATTGTGGCAATTCGTACCGGAAACGGGTCGCCGCTTCGGTCTCGAGCAAAACTGGTGGTATGACGGCCGTCGAGACGTTGTCGCGTCGACTGACGCAGCATTAGATTTATTGGAGTATCTCCACAAGAAATTTGATGGTGACTGGCTCCATGCACTTGCAGCCTACAATACCGGTGAAGGGCGTGTATTTCGTGCTATTCGCAAAAACAAAGCGGCGGGTAAGCCTACTGATTTTTGGTCACTGTCTTTACCCAAAGAAACCAGTGGCTATGTGCCGAAACTCATTGCTGTTGCCGATGTCGTCAAAAACAAAGAAAAGTACGGTTTAGTGCTACCGAAAATTGCGAACCATTCGGTACTCGAAGTTGTAGAGCCTAATGTTCAAATGGATTTAGCACTTGCCGCTAACTACGCCGGACTCTCATTGTCTAAGTTACAAAGCTTAAATCCTGCTTATAACCACTGGGCAACATCTCCGGATGACAATAACAAACTTCTATTGCCTAAAACCAACGTGGAGCAATTCACAACCAACCTTGCTGAGAATAACAACCAAGGTATTAAGGTCACCCGCTACAAAGTACAAGGCGGCGACTCATTGGGCACAATTGCGCAACGACACAATACAACAATAAAAGTGATACAGCGGGCAAACAGCATCAAAGGAACAAATATCCGTGTTGGTCAACATTTGCTAATCCCTGTGGCACTAAAAGATGAGAGTCAGTATTCACTGAGCGCACCTCAACGTCTTGCAAAAATGACGAGCAAAAAGCGCGGCGATATTAAGTTGACTCACAAGGTAACAAAAGGGGATAGTTTTTGGACTATATCTCGTAAGCATGGCGTCGCTCACAGTGATCTAGCGCGATGGAATGGTATGAGCCCGAAAGACACACTGCGTATCGGTCAAGATTTGGTCGTGTGGAAAAAAGCAGAAGAAGGGGCTCGCATACGTACTATTTTTTACAAAATCCGCGAAGGAGACTCGCTAAGCGGAATTGCCTCTCGATATAAGGTTTCTGTGACTGATCTGATTAAGTGGAACTCTTTAAAGAAAAACGCTTATATCCAGCCAGGGCAACAATTGAAACTCTATATCGATGTAACAAAAGTCAGCGCATAACTTCAACTTAATTGATATATAAAACAAAAAGCGCCTTGTGTTCTCACGAGGCGCTTTTTGCATGAAGAGAAATTACATCACCATTGGATGTCGCTTCATCATTCTAATCCCTTCACGCTTAAAGCAGTCAACAAGTGGGTTTTCTGCCATATCAGCACGCCATACGAACGACAAAGAACGCGCCATTTTAAGCTCAGGAACGTTAAGCGCTACGAGTTTTCCGCTTTCAATGTATGGTTCAACGTCGAGGTACGGGAGACAAGTTAAGTAAGAGCCATTCGCGACTAAGCTTCGAATCACAGGCACATGCTCGTACTCTCGCCAGACATCAAGATCTTCAATATGGTGGCAAATGGAGCTTTCGAATGCCGTTCTTGTCCCTGAACCTTGCTCTCGCAATACCCATTTAGCTTGCTCTAATTGTGCAATACTCACGTGATCATAGCGTGAAAAGGGATGGTGAGCGGAAGCGACAATAGTTAGGTGGTCATTGCACCAGGGTTCCTGATGAAGACGATTGTCATCACAGCGCCCTTCGATAATGCCGAGGTCATAACGATAATCAAGCACACCAGCAATGACTGAACTCGTACTATGAACGCCTAAAGAAATTCGAATTTCTGGAAAGTCACTATCAATAATACTGATAAGGTCTGGCACCAAATGTTCTGCAGGGGTTTGACTTGCTCCCAGTCGAATTTCACCACTGAGCAAGTGCTGCTCATAAATGCCCATTTCAATCTGTTTTGCGTCTCGTAAAAGTCGCTTGGCTTTAGGCCTCAACCAACTTCCCCAATGAGTAAGCATTAACCCCTTACCCTTTCGCTCAAACAGAGGACGTCCTAGCATCTTTTCGAGCTGAGACAATGACATACTGGTTGCAGACTGTGTCAGTGAAAGGATTTCAGCGGCTTGGCTAACGCTTCCCGTGTCCGCTACGGTATCAAAGACCGCAAGCTGTTTCAGTGAATATCTCACCGTGGTATTTCTCCCTAGATAACCAAACAAATAACCCTTTTATTTTTATGTATTCATTGTACCTAGTGCGAAAAAATCATCAATTATTCTGAATACAATTCAAAGAATTATCAATTGTACTTGATGCAGTTCACTCAATTAATCTGATTAGGAAGTCAGGCATTTCGCCAAACACAGTGAAAGGAAAAACACATGAATAATCTTCGGGAGGAAAGGTAATGACAACTGCCTATTCTGATCACGAGTTTGTATCAGTCAAAGGATTTTCGGCATCTGAAATGATGAACGAAGCCGAACGTTACGCAATAAAAAAAATAAGCAAAAAAAGTGGCGCTACTCTTAGCCTTGCCACACTGGCTGGTGCGTTTATCGGCCTTGCCTTTCTTTTCTATATTACAGTGACAACGGGTAACGATAGTACAAACTGGGGTGTTAACCGCTTAATCGGCGGGTTTGCATTCAGTATGGGATTGATACTGATTGTCATCTTTGAAGGCGAGTTATTCACTAGCACCGTTTTATCGAGTATTTCGTGGGCAAATAACCAGGTAAGTGTCCCCAAGCTACTTTCAATCTGGGGCAAAGTTTACCTAGGTAACTTCTTTGGTGCGACGCTGCTTGTTCTCATGGTTACTGCTGCGGGCTTATATCAGCTTGATGGCGGGCAGTGGGGTTTAAATGCGCTCAATATTGCTCAGCACAAATTACACCACACTTGGCTTGAAGCGTTCACTCTTGGCGTGCTGTGCAACATTCTAGTTTGTACCGCAATATGGCTAACGTTCTGCTCAGCAAACCCTATCGTCAAAGCCGCAATGACCATGCTTCCCGTTGCCATGTTCGTTTCTAGTGGATTTGAACACAGCATCGCCAACATGTTTATGGTGCCACTCGGTATCGTCATTGCCCACTTTTCACCGGATACATTCTGGCTTGGGCTTGGTACCAATGCGGCAAACTATGCCGACTTATCTATCAACAACTTTTTAGTTAACAACCTTATCCCTGTCACCCTAGGCAATATCGTTGGCGGTGCAGTGCTTGTAGGCCTAGCCAACTGGGGAATTTACCGTAAACAAATGCAACAACCCGATATGCTGAGCGTTAACACGCCAGTTGCCATCAAAAAAGCAACCAAGGACTCTGCCATGATGAACAATGTGAAAGTAAAAGACCTAATGAACAAAAGCCCTATCGTCTTGAAAGCAAGCGACCGCACGGCTGACGCCATTGATAACTTGCTTTCCAATGGTCTGACTGGTGCCCCTGTATGTGACAGTCAGCAACATGTAGTCGGTTTCTTTTCTGTACACGATGCTATGGTCAATCTTTGGTGTGAAGACTATCTGCCGAATGCGAACTCGCTGGTTGGCGAGTTGATGAGCGATGAAGTAACAGCATTAAGTGCGGATGAAAGCTTAATCGATGTAGCAGAGTTCTTAGTCATGGATAAAGAAAAGGTATTCCCTGTGTCCTCCATGGGCATTGCAACAAGTTTTTCCACTTTGTCACTTAAGGATCGCGTAAAAGAAGCGAAAGTGAGTAAGCCTCATATCTTGCCAGTTATCACAAACGGTCGTTTAGTCGGTGTAATTTCAAGATCTGATGTGCTCCAAGCATTAAGACCGCTGTATGAAAACGAACCTTTAGTTGAAGTGGCTAAAGCCGTTTAATGAAATGAAGGGCAGTAACGATACTGCCCTTCTTCTATTCAGACGGGAATATCAGAGACGCTTCGATAAACGCATGATCAGACGCTGATGTCTTTTTTGACCGCGAATCATCAAGCTCAAGTTCGCGATAGAATAAATGATCCAGCGGATAACCAAATACAGTGAGTCTATCATCACTGCTGTATTGAGCCTCTTTCAGCCCAAGCTCTTCGAGTTCCATTTTGACCACATCCAAGCGCTCTTCGCTCCAAGTGTTAAAATCCCCAGCAATGATAATAGGGCCTTTGATATCTCGCACCGCGTCGACTAATGAATGCAATTGTTCCTTATATTCTTCCACCCCAAAGGTGAAATTTATACTGTGCAGATTGATGACAGATAAGGTTTTCCCGTTTGAGAGCGAAAATGCACTGTAAAGCGCACTTTTGGGCAGACGCAGATAAGGCTCAATTTTGGTATACGCACACACTTTCTTTGGGACGACCTCGGATAATGTCATCACCCCTGCAATTTCACCTTTGATGGCAAAAGCGTAGGCCTGATTACTGTGCCACCCTTCGCGTTCAATGTAGCTGAGAAGTTGAGGTTTAGATTGTGCCTCTTGAAGCAATATTATCGCATTATCTTTCGATAATTCAGACAGTTCAGCCTCCCAACCATCCAACTGTTGTTTATAGATATTCCATACTGCGATATTAAGAGGCCTAGTCACATCAATTGTTTCGTTCGCTGAATAGCCGCGACAACGAACACTTCCTTCTCCTGACGCTAAGCTAGCTTCTTCTGGCACGTCTACAAACGTATAGACCGTTAAAATGCCACAAATCAATATCAATGCGCTGAGAATTACCCAGCGAGGTCTAAACTGTTTAATCAAATAAATGGCACCTTACTGTTAGTTTGAAGTGAGCATGATCCGACAGGTCGAGAATTTTATGTGCTCATGATAAAGATTGTCGATCAACGCATCACAGTCGTTTCAATTGCGGGACTGAGCATCCTAATTACCAGGGGGCGTATTCAATTGCCCCTATACTCTCTCGACTCGCACATTCAGGAGCTCAAAAATGGCTAATGAATCTAAAGGCAACTATTACCGTATTCTACACCCAGCTCAAAAACCTTGGATGATTGCCTTCGTAGCAGCGATTGGTTCTGCTATTTGTATCGCCTTACTGGCTATCATTGATGAAAGCGCAAAGGGTGATTATGTATTAATGGCACCTTTTGGAGCAACGATGGTTCTAGTTTTTGGATTGCCAAAAAGTCCGCTGGCACAGCCTCCAAATGTCATTTTTGGTCATTTAACTACGGCCATTGTCGGCATTATTTTTGCCAACCTTTTTCCAGTCGAATTTTGGTCGTTAGGGTTAGCGGTAGGAACAGGGATATTCTTTATGATTTTGTTCGGTGTCACCCACCCTCCTGCTGGCGGAAATCCATTACTCATTTTACTAGGAGGGCATACAAGCTTTACATTTGCACTTTATCCCGTCCTCGCTGGCGCCTGTGTCATTGTACTTATTGCTTTGATCTATCATGGATTTGTGTCGCGTTTGGAGTATGCATGGGTCAACAAGCCAAAGAAGGTATAGGTTATGTATAACAAAATACTTTATGCACTCGATTTAGACTCTAAAGCCCATTTACAAAAAGCACTCGCTATTGCCGCGCAGCTAAATGCCCAGCTTTACGTGGGGTATGCCACCCATATGGGTGAAGACTATACAGATGATGAGATCTATTTCGGTAAGGCTGATGGCGACATGCTCGTTGATGGCAAGAGAAAAGAATTAGAAGCAAAGCTAGATGTATTACTGCAAGGAACTGAACTATCTAAAGAGCATGTTTATGTCGTCGATGGCCCCGTGGGAAAAGCGATTGATCATCTGGCCCAAACCCTCAACACAGATCTTGTTCTTATCGCCAAATCTCATCGTCATTTCAGCTTGCTGATAAAGCCTGACACATTAATACGATATATGTCGCACTATGACTTGTTGAGTTTCAATTAGCTCAATGAGCTTTTGGGAAAAGTGACAGAAACGAAAAAAGTCCCGACATTGCTGTCGCGGCTTTCGAAAGTGGCAGGTGTGGAGAGATTCGGCCGGGCTGGCGTTCCAGCTCCCAACATCACTTTGGAAAAGTGACAGAAACGAAAAAGCCCCGACATTGCTGTCGAGGCTTTCGAAAGTGGCAGGGGTGGAGAGATTCGGCCGGGCTGGCGTTCCAGCTCCCAACATCACTTTGGAAAAGTGACAGAAACGAAAAAAGCCCCGACATTGCTGTCGAGGCTTTCGAASGTGGCAGGGGTGGAGAGATTCGACGGGCTGGCGTTCCAGCTCCCAACATCACTTTGGAAAAGTGACAGAAACGAAAAAGCCCCGACATTGCTGTCGAGGCTTTCGAASGTGGCAGGGGTGGAGAGATTCGACCGRGCTGGCGTTCCAGCTCCCAACATCACTTTGAAAAAGTGRCAGAAACGAAAAAGCCCCGACATTGCTGTCGAGGCTTTCGAACGTGGCAGGGGTGGAGAGATTCGACCGGGCTGGCGTTCCAGCTCCCAACATCACTTTGARAAAGTGACAGAAACGAAAAAGCCCCGACATYGCTGTCGAGGCTTTCGAAGGTGGCAGGGGTGGAGAGATTCGAACTCCCAACACGCGGATTTGGAATCCGCTGCTCTGCCAATTGGAGCTACACCCCTATAGTTATTTTAAAGACTCAACTCTGTCTGAATAAATGGCGGAGCGGACGGGACTCGAACCCGCGACCCCCGGCGTGACAGGCCGGTATTCTAACCAACTGAACTACCGCTCCACACGGTGATAAACAGTCTCCTGTCTATCCGATACATGTCGTTCAACTCACGTATCTAATCTTTTTGCCTTCATCTTTTCTTAAAAAGATGAAAACGAATTTGAAGCCTGGCGATGTCCTACTCTCACATGGGGAGACCCCACACTACCATCGGCGCTGTTACGTTTCACTACTGAGTTCGGCATGGAGTCAGGTGGGTCCATAACGCTGTGGTCGCCAAGCAAATTTGGTGGTTTTATCCCGCTGGCTATACTGTCCGCTTGCTGCGTTTGTTTGCTTTCTCGCTCAGTCATGTACTTCATACACTTCTTCACTCGACTCACA
>NZ_JAKJSE010000003.1:0-3416 GCF_050336585.1 Enterovibrio makurazakiensis | reverse complement strand
CGGTTAACCCTGACAGTGCACAAACCCTGCCAGACGGTGAATCGGCAAACGACACCTTCACCCTCACAGCGTCTGATGGCTCAACCCATCAAATCACGGTAACCGTGGAAGGCACCGACGATGCAGCTTTCGTCACGGGCGACTTGAGCGCGTCTGTTGCTGAAGGCGGCGATGCGTCTGTCTCCGGTTCAATCAACATCAGTGACCCTGATGCGGCGATACAACCGACCCTTGAAAACGGCACGGTGGAAGGCGAATACGGTAGCCTTACACTGACGGACGGTGAGTGGACCTACACGGTCAACCCTGACAATGCACAGTCTTTAGGTGACGGTGATTCAGCCACAGACACCATCACGGTCACTGCATCGGATGGCTCTGAGCACCAAATTACAGTGACGGTAACAGGCAGCGATGATGCCTCTGTGGTCACGGGTGTGACCTCGGGTGGCATTGATTTAGGCGCAGACACGCCTCAAACCAGTGTCTCTGGCACGCTCTCGATTTCTGACGTGGATGACGGCGACACACCAAGCTTTGACAATGTCTCTCTCGACGGTGATTACGGTACCTTCACGCTGACTGACGGTAACTGGACCTACACGGTCGATCCGTCCAAAGCCGATGCACTGAACGACAACCAGACCGAGCAAGAGGTGTTCACCCTGACCGCCTCGGATGGCACGGTGCAACAAATCACGGTGGATGTCACAGGCACCGACGATGCGGCAGTTATCTCTGGTGATTTCACCGCGAGCATCACTGAAGATACTGGCGCACAAACAGCTTCTGGCACCATCACGAGCACCGATGCAGACACGGGCGACACCCCAACGATTCCAAATGGCACCTTAACCGGTGAATACGGCTCGCTGACCTTGGTTGATGGCGCATGGACATACACCGCTGACAGCGCATCTATCCAATCACTGGCAGATGGCGATACCGCGACCGATACCATCACGGTCACCGCATCAGACGGCACCACCCAAGACATCGTGATTACCATCACGGGTACTGACGATGCCGCTGTCGTCACAGGCGACACGGCTGGCAACACCACGGACCAAGGCACCACAGTGTCNGGCTCTATCAGCATCARTGATGTGGATAACGGTGAAAACCCAACCATCGATAACATCACNATYGAAGGGGAATACGGTAGCCTCACACTGACTGACGGCGARTGGACCTACACGGTTAACNCTGANARYGCACAAACCCTGCCAGACGGNGAATCGGCAAACGACACCTTCACCTTAACGGCATCTGATGGGTCCACCCATCAAATCACGGTGACCGTTGAAGGCACCGATGATGCCGCGGTTGTCACGGGCGACTTGAGCGCCAGTGTGGCGGAAGGCGGCGATGCCTCTGTTTCTGGTTCAATCAACATCAGCGACCCAGATGCGGCAGTACAACCGACCCTTGAAAACGGCACGATTGAAGGCGAATACGGTAGCCTGACACTGACGGACGGTGAATGGACCTACACGGTTAACCCTGACAATGCACAGTCTCTGGGTGATGGCGATTCCGCCACCGACACCATCACAGTGACGGCTTCTGACGGCTCTGAGCACCAAATCACGGTGACTGTAACAGGCAGTGATGATGCCTCTGTGGTCACGGGTGTGACCTCTGGCGGCATTGATTTAGGCGCAGACACGCCAGAAACCAGTGTCTCTGGCACGCTCTCTATCACTGACGTGGATGACGGCGACACACCAAGCTTTGACAATGTCTCGATCGACGGTGATTACGGTACCTTCACGCTGACTGACGGTAACTGGACCTACACGGTTGATCCGTCTAAAGCCGATGCACTGAATGACAATCAAACCGAGCAAGAGGTGTTCACACTGACGGCATCGGATGGCACGGTGCAACAAATCACGGTGGATGTGACAGGCGCAGATGATGCGGCAGTTATCTCTGGTGATAGCACCGCTAGCATCACTGAAGATACTGGTGCGCAAACAGCCTCTGGTACCATCACCATTACCGATGTTGATACGGGTGACACGCCCACGATTCCAAATGGCACCTTGGCGGGTGAATACGGGTCGTTGACGTTTGTTGATGGCGCTTGGACTTATACCGCTGACAGCGGGTCTATCCAATCGTTGGCTGATGGTGATACCGCGACCGATACCATCACGGTCACGGCGTCTGATGGCACCACCCAAGACATCGTGATTACTATTACGGGTACGGATGATGCTGCGGTCATTGAAGGCAATACGTCAGGTGCGATCACTGAAGATACGGGCGCACAAACCGCGTCTGGCACCATCACGATCACCGATGCGGACACGGGTGAAACACCGACCATTCCGAATGGCACTTTGGCGGGTGAATACGGTTCGTTAACGCTTGTCGATGGCGCATGGACGTACACCGCTGACAGCGCTTCGATTCAATCGTTGGCTGATGGCGATACTGCGACTGACACCATCACGGTGATAGCGTCGGATGGCACCACGCAGGATGTTGTCATTACTATCACTGGTACTGACGATGCTGCTGTCATTGAAGGCAATACGTCAGGTGCGATTACTGAAGATTCAGGCGCACAAACGGCCTCTGGCACCATCACGATCACCGATGTTGATACCGGTGACACGCCCACCATTCCAAATGGCACCTTGGCGGGTGAATACGGGTCGTTAACGCTTGTCGATGGCGCGTGGACATACACCGCTGACAGCGCGTCGATCCAATCGCTCGCTGACGGTGATACCGCGACGGACACCATTACGGTCACCGCATCAGACGGCACCACCCAAGACATCGTGATTACTATCACAGGCACAAATGATGCCGCTGTCGTCACAGGCGACACGGCTGGCAACACCACGGACCAAGGCACCACAGTGTCGGGCTCTATCAGCATCAATGATGTGGATAACGGTGAAAACCCAACCATCAGTAACACCACGATTGAAGGTGAATACGGTAGCCTTACACTCACTGACGGCGAGTGGACGTACACGGTTAACGCCGAAAGCGCACAAACCCTGCCAGACGGGGAATCGGCAAACGACACCTTCACCCTCACAGCGTCTGATGGCTCAACCCATCAAATCACGGTAACCGTTGAAGGCACCGACGATGCAGCTTTCGTCACGGGCGACTTGAGCGCGTCTGTTGCTGAAGGCGGCGATTCCTCTGTCTCTGGCTCAATCAACATCAGTGACCCTGATGCGGCGATACAACCGACCCTTGAAAACGGCACGGTGGAAGGCGAATACGGTAGCCTAACACTGACGGACGGTGAATGGACCTACACGGTTAACCCTGACAATGCACAGTCTCTGGGTGATGGCGATTCCGCCACCGACACCATCACAGTGACGGCTTCTGACGGCTCTGAGCACCAAATCACGGTGACTGTAACAGGCAGTGATGATGCC
>NZ_JAKJSE010000002.1:0-2338 GCF_050336585.1 Enterovibrio makurazakiensis | reverse complement strand
TAAAGCTGTTGTGGGTGCTTCAGAGATACTGAGCGTGTAAGACGCTTCCGCGCCTTCAACCACTTCACTGTCACCTGTGAGTGTCAGAGTCGGTTTATCAGTGCCGGTCGTGTCTTCATTGATCGTGGTTTCGACCGCCGATGGGTTATCTGGCAGCACTTCAAAGCCGCCGCCCGATGTGCCCGTCACGGACACTTCAAACACGTCATCGTCATTGGTCTCAAGGATAGAGTCATCCAGGGTCGCGACGGTGAAATCCGTCGAGGTGGTGTTGGCGGCGATCACCACTTCTCGGGTCACGGGGGTGATATCGCCATCTTCGGAGGTTTTGTGTCCGACTACGACAGTCACCGTCAGTGCCGACGTCGGTGCTTCTGTAATGGTCAGTGTGTAGCTGGCTTCTTCGCCTTCAATGACGGACGCATCGCCTGTTAACGTCAGGGTGGGTTTATCCGTTGACGTGGTGTCTTCATTGATCGTGGTTTCGACCGCTGCTGGGTTATCCGGCAGGACTTCATAACCGCCGCCAGACGTGCCCGTCACCGACACTTCGAACACGTCATCGTCAGTGGTTTCGAGGATGGTGTCATCCAAGGTCGCGACGGTGAAATCCGTCGACTTCGTGTTGGCGGCGATCACCACTTCACGGGTCACGGGGGTGACGTCGCCGTCTTCTGAGGTTTTGTGTCCAACAACGACTGTGACGGTTAAAGCTGTTGTGGGTGCTTCTGAAATGGTCAATGTGTAAGACGCTTCTGCGCCTTCAATAACGGACGCATCGCCTGTTAACGTCAGGGTCGGTTTATCCGTTGATGTGGTGTCTTCATTGATCGTGGTTTCGACCGCTGCAGGGTTATCCGGCAAGACTTCATAACCGCCGCCAGAAGTGCCCGTCACCGACACTTCGAACACGTCATCGTCAGTGGTCTCAAGGATAGAGTCATCCAAGGTCGCGACCGTGAAATCGGTCGACGTGGTGTTCGCCGCGATCACCACTTCTCGGGTCACGGGGGTGACATCGCCGTCTTCGGAGGTTTTGTGTCCAACAACCACTGTCACGGTTAAAGCTGTTGTGGGTGCTTCGCTAATGGTCAATGTGTAGCTGGCTTCCGCGCCTTCAACGACTTCACTGTCACCTGTGAGTGTCAGAGTCGGTTTATCCGTTGATGTGGTGTCTTCATTGATCGTGGTTTCGACCGCCGATGGGTTATCCGGCAGCACTTCAAAGCCACCGCCCGATGTGCCAGTGACCGACACTTCGAACACGTCATCGTCAGTGGTCTCGAGGATGGTGTCATCCAAGGTCGCCACGGTGAAATCGGTCGACGTGGTGTTGGCGGCAATCACCACTTCTCGCGTCACGGGGGTGACATCGCCATCTTCCGAGGTTTTGTGTCCAACAACGACAGTCACCGTCAGTGCCGTCGTCGGCGCTTCGCTAATGGTCAGCGTGTAGCTGGCTTCTTCGCCTTCAATGACGGACGCATCACCCGTTAACGTCAGGGTGGGTTTATCCGTTGACGTGGTGTCTTCATTGATCGTGGTTTCGACCGCCGACGGGTTATCCGGCAGCACTTCAAATCCGCCGCCAGAAGTGCCGGTCACGGACACTTCAAACACGTCATTGTCAGTGGTTTCGAGGATAGAATCGTCGAGTGTTGCGACCGTGAAATCGGTCGAGGTGGTGTTCGCTGCGATCACCACTTCTCGCGTCACGGGGGTGACATCGCCGTCTTCGGAGGTTTTGTGGCCGACAACCACTGTCACGGTTAAAGCTGTTGTGGGTGCTTCAGAGATACTGAGCGTGTAAGACGCTTCCGCGCCTTCAACCACTTCACTGTCACCTGTGAGTGTCAGAGTCGGTTTATCCGTTGATGTGGTGTCTTCATTGATCGTGGTTTCGACCGCCGATGGGTTATCCGGCAGCACTTCAAAGCCRCCGCCNGATGTGCCCGTCACTGAGACTTCGAACACGTCATCGTCATTGGTCTCAAGGATGGCATCATCCAAGGTCGCGACCGTGAAATCGGTCGACGTGGTGTTCGCCGCGATCACCACTTCTCGCGTCACGGGGGTGACATCGCCATCTTCCGAGGTTTTGTGGCCGACAACCACTGTCACGGTTAAAGCTGTTGTGGGTGCTTCAGAGATACTGAGCGTGTAAGACGCTTCCGCGCCTTCAACCACTTCACTGTCACCTGTGAGTGTCAGAGTCGGTTTATCAGTGCCGGTCGTGTCTTCATTGATCGTGGTTTCGACCGCCGATGGGTTATCTGGCAGCACTTCAAAGCCGCCGCCCGATGTGCCCGTCACGGACACTTCAAACACGTCATCGTCA
>NZ_JAKJSE010000001.1:0-2828 GCF_050336585.1 Enterovibrio makurazakiensis | reverse complement strand
CCTTATATATCTACGAAAGTGGCAGTTCAAAAGGTACGTTTGGCTCAATTGCGGTNGGCGATACCTTGTCGATTGACGTAGCAGAAGGCTCGATCACCTAYCGCCGTAACGATGAGGTAGTTCGTGAAGTCACTTATAGCGGTGATACGCCCGACTTCTATATCGATTCCAGTTTCTATAGCGGCGCAATRCGTTTGGGTGAGCTTCAATTCTYACCACTTTCNGGCGCTGGTTTTAACGTGGATGCTGATAACGATGGCGTGAACAACGATATCGATTTGGACTCAGACAACGACACCATTCCTGATGTNRTYGAAGCCGGTCTGACCGATGCGGACGGTGATCTGATGGTCGATAGCATTGACCTGCAAGCCAGCGTCGACCCTGCCCCCGATTCTGACGGTGATGGCATTCCAGATTACTTGGATTTAGAAAGTCAGAATGCTGAAAACGACGGCACGGCCTTCGACATGCATGGCTACGACTTTGCTGCCTTCGACACCAACGGTGATGGCATGCTTACCCTTCAAGACGGCGAAGGGGGTAGCGATGTGAATGGTAATGGGGTTGATGATCGTGCCGAAGACTCGGACGGTGATGGTATTTCTAACCCGAACGATGAAGACGATGACAACGACGGCACGCTCGATATCTACGATGCCTTCCCGTTCGATCCTAACGAAGATACCGACACAGACGGTGATGGCGTGGGTGATAACGGCGATGCCTTCCCAACGGATGCCACTGAAACGACTGACACTGATGGTGACGGCGTGGGTGATAACAGCGATGCCTTCCCTAACGATGCGTCTGAGACCACGGACTCTGACGGTGACGGTGTGGGCGATAATGCCGATGCCTTCCCTGACGATGCCACTGAAACCGCGGATTCCGACGGTGACGGTGTCGGTGATAACAGCGACGTTGACCGCGATAACGATGGTTTGTCAGACGAGCTAGAACTTCGCACCAGCGCTGACATTGTTGATTGGCCCGTACAAACCGGYAATTCCAGTTTCACCAATGGCGTGCTCAATGCCAACGGCGGCTCTTGGACGTATCAAGCCAATTCAGCACGCGCATCAACATACGGTTTTAGCGATAACTATCGCTTCAGCTTCAAGATCGAAGCGCTCGGCAGCTACAACATGATTGGCTTGGGTAACGTTGAGTGCTGTGCCAGTTATGGCGATATTGATTACGCCTTCTACCTGGTCAACACCACCTTATATATCTACGAAAGTGGCAGTTCAAAAGGTACGTTTGGCTCAATTGCGGTTGGCGATACCTTGTCGATTGACGTAGCAGAAGGCTCGATCACCTACCGCCGTAACGATGAGGTAGTTCGTGAAGTCACTTATAGYGGTGATACGCCCGACTTCTATATCGATTCCAGTTTCTATAGCGGCGCAATGCGTTTGGGTGAGCTTCAATTCTCACCACTTTCAGGCGCTGGCTTCAGCGTGGATGCNGACAACGATGGCGTGACCAACGATATCGATTTGGACTCGGACAACGACACCATTCCTGATGTGGTCGAAGCCGGTCTGAYYGATGCGGACGGTGATCTGATGGTCGATAGCATTGACCTGCAAGCCAGCGTCGACCCTGCCCCAGATTCTGACGGTGATGGCATTCCAGATTACTTGGATTTAGAAAGCCACAACGCAGAGAACGACGGCACGGCCTTTGACATGCACGGCTATCACTTCGCGGCCTTCGACACCAACGGTGACGGCATGCTCAACCTTCAAGATGGTGAAGGCGGCGGCGATGTGAATGGAAATGGCGTTGATGATCGTGCAGAAGACTCGGACGGTGATGGTATCTCTAACCCGAACGATGAAGACGATGACAACGACGGCACGCTCGACATCTACGATGCCTTCCCATTTGATCCAAACGAAGATACGGACACCGATGGTGATGGCGTGGGTGATAACGGCGATGCCTTCCCAACAGATGCCACTGAGACAACCGATACTGACGGCGATGGCGTGGGCGACAATGCCGATGCCTTCCCTRACGATGCGTCTGAGACCACCGAYTCCGACGGCGACGGYGTGGGCGATAATGCCGATGCCTTCCCTGACGATGCCACGGAAACCACAGATTCCGACGGTGACGGCATTGGTGATAACGGCGACATTGACCGCGACAACGATGGTCTGTCGGATGATCTTGAATCGCGCACGAGTGCAGAAATCGTGGATTGGCCAGTACTCTATGGCACAACCTACAGCGATGGCGTGCTCAGTGCGAACGGCGGTTCCTGGACGTATCAAGCTAACTCTCAGCGCTTTTCAGAATACGGTTACCGCGATAATTACCGTTTAAGCTTCACGGTGGCGTCAGTAGGTACCTACAACATGTTTGGGTTAGGCAATACTGAAAGCAGCGCCTCGTACGTCGACATTGACTATGCCTTCTACTTATCCGGTAGCTACCTCTATATCTATGAAAGCGGCGCTTACATAGGGGGTTACAACGACGTTTCCGCTAACGATACCCTATCGATTGAAGTGAACAACGGCACCGTCCGTTACTTCTATAACGACAGCGAAATTCGGTCAGTCGCTTACAGCGGAGAAACGCCGGACTTCTACGTTGATTCGAGCTTCTACAGTGGCGCTATTAGCTTGACCGATATCACCCTCACCCCGCTTTCCGGCGCTGGTTTAACCGCAGATGCTGATAACGATGGCGTGACCAACGATGTCGATTTGGACTCAGACAACGACACCATTCCTGATGTGGTCGAAGCCGGTCTGACCGATGCGGACGGTGATCTGATGGTCGATAGCATTGACCTACAAGCCAGCGTCGAC